>CAZJVI010000149.1:0-1512 GCA_964549385.1 uncultured Gammaproteobacteria bacterium | reverse complement strand
TTCTTTCAGTTGCTTCTGCTGTGCTTCAGCAAGCTCTGATAGATTTTTCACACCATACTTTGCCACTGTATCATCCTGGGTTCCAATTGAGCGTCCTTCGGATAAGAGAGCTTCAGCAATGTAGCAATCGAAATCACTATCAAAATTATCGGAAGCTTTACTATCCCAAACAGCTTTCATCATGAAGTTATTATACCTCACCACGCAAACTTTGCTGTATGGGTTTTACTTGTTGGAATTTCCGAAGAAGATTATGAAGATTTTATTGAATGCTTTTTAAGCCATAAGGAAATTTCTTCGATTTCTGGTTTGGAATTTTCAATATAAAGAGCATATTCTACAATTTCCTTTTGCTCAGCATTAAACGCATATCCATTTAATGCAAGAAATGTCATGACAGAAAATATAGCTGTCCGCTTATTACCATCAATGAACTGATGATTCATGAGAAGCGAATGTACTAATGCCGCTGCTTTGTCAAATAGAGATTTATAAAGATCAACTCCATCAAAACTTGTTTGAGGACGCATCACTGCGGATTCTAGCAGATCAAAATCGCGAAGACCATGTGAGCCACCAAATGCATCAATTTGCATTTGATGAAGCAGCAGAACATCTTTTACTGTCAAATATTTCATGTAAGATGAGATTATTTCTTCGCAAGTTCGGCAAATGCTTTGGCATACCGTTTAAGAAGGTTTTTTGCAACTGAATATACTTCTGGATCAATTACCTCTTCAATTACCTCTTGAGGATTAAAATCAATAATTAACCGTTTTTTTTCAGGTTCGAACTGCACTTTTGCAACGTCAACATCTCCCACTTGTTTTAAAATTTGACTTGAAATAGTGAGTGCTTTAGAATTTCCAACCGTGATTAATTTTTGCATCATATTATAACGATGTTATAACGATATGAGGCTTCTGTCAAGAGGTTAGTTTCTTTGTCTCAAAAAGGCGGGGTTTCTTAAGTCAGAACTTCCTTTTGAATTCAATATCTATCAAAGATTTTGAATAAAACAAAATCTTTTTTAAGTCATCAAATACAGATTTATTATATTTCCTACGGATTTTTAATGCAAGCGAGGCTATTTATGGTATGTTATACTTTTCTGATGAATAAAAAGTATCTTCTTGGTATTGGAATTCTTTTTATTGTAGCTATCGTAGGTATTATTACTTGGAAAAGCATAAAGAATGCTCATCCTGTAGGTACTAGCAAGTCACTGGCTCATCAAAGAGCGCCACTTCCCAAAGAAGTTACTGTTACCCTCAGTAAAACAGGCTTCTCCCCTTCTCAAGTCACTATTACTGTTGGTTCTGCTATAAATTGGAAGAATATTAGTGGTTCACAACAAACAGTCAATTCAGATAACTATCCAACAAATCAGTTACACAGAGAATTGAATTTTGGAATATTTGCGAGTGGTTCATCAGTAACATATACATTTAAGAGGCTTGGGACATACGGATACCATAATCAATTGAATCCTAAACAACACGGGGAAATAGT
>CAZJVI010000148.1:0-1544 GCA_964549385.1 uncultured Gammaproteobacteria bacterium | reverse complement strand
CGGCGAGAATAAACTTCTCGAAGCACAGCGTATTGCACAACGAACGCATTATGATCTGGAAATGATCAAAGAAGTAGGATACGTCAATGGAATTGAAAATTATTCTATTTATTTTGACAAAAGGCCTCCTGGATCAGCACCGTATACTTTAATTGATTATTTTGACGCTGCATCGGATGACTGGCTCTTATTTATTGATGAATCACACATGACAATTCCACAGATTCGCGGTATGTACAACGGTGACCAAGCACGAAAAAGAACACTTATCGATTACGGATTTCGTCTTCCTTCAGCGCTTGATAACAGACCGCTAAAATTTGAAGAGTTTATGAGGAAAACCCACCAAACTGTGTATGTTTCAGCAACGCCGAATGAGTATGAGGTTTCACTCTCGAAAGAAAAAGATAACGGAATTGTTGAACAACTTATCCGACCAACAGGACTTATTGATCCGGTGATTGTCGTAAAGCCAAGTGCTGGACAGATTGACGACTTGATGGAGGAAATTAAACAAAGAGTTGAGAAGAAACAGCGAGTGCTTATTACCACGTTGACCAAACGCATGTCTGAAGAATTGACCAGTTATTTGGAAGAGCATGGAGTAAAAGTTGCTTATCTGCATTCTGATATAGAAACGCTAGATAGACAAGATGTCCTAGACAATTTGCGTCTTGGAGAAGTGGATGTTGTCGTTGGGATCAATCTTCTCCGTGAAGGGCTTGATCTACCAGAAGTCTCACTCGTTGCAATTCTTGATGCGGATAAAGAAGGATTTCTTCGATCTCGAACCTCGCTCATTCAAACCATGGGACGCGCCGCACGAAATGTCGATGCCAAAGTTATTATGTATGCGGATAGAATGACAGATTCGATGAAAGCGGCGATTGAAGAAGGAGAACGGAGAAGAAAAGTTCAAATCGCGTATAACAAAAAACATGGAATTACCCCACAAAGTATTCAAAAAGCTGTAAGATCCAAACTGGTTGACCAACTCCCTATTGAAGAGAAACCTGAATATGCAGCAGTTATGCAGTTTGCCAAAAAAGAAGTTCTCCTGCCTGATGAACGGGATAAAGCATTGAAGCTTTTACGAAAAGAAATGAAAACCGCCGCAGAAAGACTCGATTTCGAAACAGCAATCGCAATCAGGGATCAAATTAAACGAGTACAGAAAAAATAATGTCCCAATTTTATTGACACTTTATTTCAACTATGAGATACTATAAATACTGCTCATGATATTATGCAGTTTTTCACTACATATTTATTACCTTCAGGATTTGTAGTCGCAGCATTTGGTTATTTATTTAATTTACTTCAAAATTACAAAAATAAAAAGGAAGACTTAAGATCTAAGAGGCTTACTTTAATTGAAAAACTCAATACAGATTTTGTTAAAATTAACAACTTATTTGAATTACTAAGGAATGATGCTGAACTGAACGGATTTTTTGCTTTCAAAAATATTAACACTATTAACCCTAAAGTTTCAAGGTTGTGTATAGGTTACGGAGATATTAGACAAACCACCTTCTGATTGC
>CAZJVI010000147.1:0-1566 GCA_964549385.1 uncultured Gammaproteobacteria bacterium | reverse complement strand
AAAACTTCAATTTTATAAACTATAGGTAGCTAATTATCCGTGTAGATTATAGTATATTTTGTAAAAATTGTATCACAAACTAAGTTATAAATCATATATTTAATAATATATATCATGTTATTAAAGCTTTAACTACAACCTGTACTCTCGTTATTTTTTGTCCATTAACTTCTAAAGAAACCGTTATCTGTGAATGTTGACCCATTGAATAACCTTGTTCAAAAAGTAACTTGTTCAAGTGATATTTAGACAGTTTTTCACGGTCAAATAAATAACATGCTAAAGCACCTGTCGCACTTCCTGTTGCAGATTCTTCATGAATTCCATGCAATGGGTCGCTATTGCGGCTATTTGCGACTAAATTTTTTTCAATAGTATCGAACGTAAACATATGGAAACTATCCAATCCATGCTGTTTCTGAAATCTGGAAATTCTTTCATCATTAAGTTTTATAGAAAATAACTGTTCTCTCGTTTTTATAGGAATCAGTAAATCATTTAGACCTGTTGATACAACTTGAGGAATAAGATTTGTAGAAGTAACCCATTCGACTGGAATCTGTAAAGCATCTACAATTTCTATCGAGTCAATTTCATTTTTAAATTTTGGGAGCGTCTGATCCATAACAATAATTCCATTCTCATTTATATTGATTTTTAAGATACCTGCTTTCAGTTCTTGTAAATATTCTCCCGGGCTTAATAAATTCTTCTCTAACAGCAATGCATAGGTTGCAATTGTTGCATGTCCGCAGAGGTCTACTTCTTCAATAGGCGTAAAAAATGTTACTTTTAAGTCAGCTTTATCAGATTTTTGGACAAATGCAGTTTCGGAAAATCCCACCTCCCTTGCAATCATTTTCTTTTGGATGTCGGACAAACTATCTGCATCAAGCACAACTCCTGCAGGATTCCCTCCAGATGAATCAAGGCCAAAAGAGTTCATAAGATATACTTTTATTTTCATATTAAAAGTATAGCATTTTATAATACTTGATTTTTATTGCTTTTACAGGAGAAAAATCATATACTTTTCTTATGAAAACACAAATTTTTACCCTTGATCAAATTAAATCTTCTATTCAAATTCCTGAACTAATGACATCCATTGAAGAAGGATTCACATTATACTCACAAAGAAAAGTTGTTGTCCCACCTGTGGGACTTTTAGAATTTCCTGAAGTTCATGGAGACGTACATATAAAATATGGCTATATCAAAAATGACGAATATTATGTGATAAAAATTGCCTCCAATTTCTATGAAAATCCAAAAATTGGCTTAATCTCAAATAATGGACTTATGCTTATCAATAGTCAAAAAACAGGAGAATTATTAGGAATTTTGCTTGATGAAGGATATTTGACCAATATACGGACGGCCATTGCGGGCGCAATTGCAGCAAAATATTTAGCACCAAAAGTTGTTAAGAAAATTGGTATTGTTGGAACAGGCATACAAGCCCATTTGCAACTAGAAATGCTTAAATATGTGACTGAATGCAAGGATGTTATTGTTTATGGAAGAAATGAAAATAGTCTTGGAAAATATAAAAATGATATGGAA
>CAZJVI010000146.1:0-1704 GCA_964549385.1 uncultured Gammaproteobacteria bacterium | reverse complement strand
TATGTTCTGGGCAGATAAAATTTTACAAAACAGAAAAGGAAAAGAAGTGATTGAAGATGGATGGACTCCATCCGGCATCGTGCATATGGGTGGAATGAAAGGACCTGTTATTCATGATGTTTTATTTCGGATCCTTAAAGAACAAAATAAAGATGTACGATATGTATTCAGTTTTGACGATTTCGATCCGATTGACGGATTACCTCCGAGTCTTAAAGATTCATTTGATCACTATATGGGGATTCCGACATTTTTAGTTCCTTCACCTGATGGCAATGGAACATTTGCCGATTTTTATGGTAAGAAAATGCGAGAGATGTTCAAAGCCTTTGGTGTCGATGCAGAAATTTATCTTGCGTCAGAGAATTATAAAAACGGTTCCTATAATGAGGGAATCAGAATCATGCTTGATAATGTTCAAAAAGTACGCGAAGTTTATGAAACGATGTATAAAAAACCAGTAAAAGAAAGTTGGTATCCGCTTCAAGTTATTTGTCCGAAATGTGGCAAACTCGGAACAACCAAAGTGACTGATTGGGATGGAAAAGAAGTAACCTACACCTGTATGCCTGATATGGTGACTTGGGCAAAAGGATGCGGAACGACGGGGAAAATTTCTCCTTTCGATGGCAACGCGAAAATGCCTTGGAAGCCGGAATGGGCAGTAAAGTGGTATACCTATCACGTAACAATAGAATGGTCAGGGAAAGATCATATGTCAGCAGGAGCCTCTTTTGAGATAGCTGCAAATATTTACAAAGAAGTATTCAAACAAAAACCTCCAATGGCAGTTGGATACGAATTTTTCTTGTGGAATGGGAAGAAGATGTCCTCATCAAAAGGGTTAGGATTAAATGCTGAGGAACTGTTGGAAATATTGCCACCACAAGTTGCACGATTCCTAATGATTAAAACAGAACCGACTCGGGCCGTTGAATTTAATCCAAACGAAACGGATATTATCCCAAAATTATTTGATGATTATCAAAAAGCAGCAGAAGCATTTTTTACCAAAGGTGACGAAGCTCTTGCTCGGGCTTTTGAATTGTCCCAAATTGGTGATGTTATAAAACCGCCTACAATTCGTTTTTCTGTCCTTGCTCAGTGGGTGCAGATGCCAAACATGGAAGAACAAATCAAAAAAGAAGGTTTGGAAGAATGGGCAAAATACGCACGGGTATGGGTTGAAAAATACGCTCCAGATTCTGCGAAGTTTTTAGTTCAAAAAGAATTGCCTGAGCAAGCAGTCGATTTATCAGACAAACAAAAAGAATTATTGCAAAAAATCGCAGCAGAATTGGACAGTACAATAGATGCCGAAAGCTTTCAAACACAAATTTATGAAATTGGGAAAGAATTAGGTTTGAATGGGAAAGAGACATTCGCGGCAATTTACAAAGTTTTAATCGGCAAAGATCACGGGCCTAAAGCCGCATGGCTCATCCTTTCACTTGAGAAAGAATTTGTGAAAAAAAGATTTGAAGAAGCTACAAAAGTGAATCTTGAATCAGGAATTATGAATCAGAAAAAAGTTTCAATTACTGTTTTAAATAAACCTGAAATATTTTCAATAGCAAAAGAGGTTAAAGAAAAATATCCTTCAATTTCAATCGGCATTGCGGTTATCAAAGGAGTTTCAATTGCCAAATCACATCTTGATCTTGAAAAAGAAAAACAACAATTTTTAGATTCTTTACAAGGATT
>CAZJVI010000145.1:0-1766 GCA_964549385.1 uncultured Gammaproteobacteria bacterium | reverse complement strand
AGTATATTTAAGAAAATTAAACATTTTACATGTTAAACTTTTTGATTTTATCCTCCGCATAATTTCACGATCTATGATTGCTAATTTTCTATGGTGATTGCCATCACATAACAATACTTGAATACCCGCATTTTCAAATCTTCGTAGTTCAAGCTCAGATTGTAAGACGTATTTCCACTCGTGTTCATTAGGATTTCTGGTAATAATAAAAACTTGAAATCCTTTTACTGATAAGCTTGCTAAAATGGGGAACAATAAATTCATCCTGCTTGATGTAATGAAAGGACTCTCTATAATTACTTCTTTATTGCAATTTTGTAAGTCAGAAATAAATTGTTTATAGAATGTCTTTTCATCGTATAAAGAGGAATTATTCGTTTTTATCCTCCTCTTTATCGATGACGGAAACGTTTCCATTATAATACGTAAAGCCGAGATCTTTTAGTTTTTGATACAATTCAAGGAGACTAGTAATCAGGTGTTCCAACTGTGGACCTTTGGGCTCACCCAGTCAGATTAGCCTCAAAAAACTATATCAAACTGTACTACCCGTGAGGACAGTTCGAACCACAAGATTACTCACTAATTTCATCTTTAAAAAAATCATTTATTTAATACCTGTCCATTCAGGAATAAAAGTACGAATAAATTCTACTAATGTTTGCCCATAACGATTAGTTCGATCAGGTAGCTGCTCAGTTATGCTATCCGTGTGTTGTGCTAAATATTTTCTGTATGCCGAAGCAACATCATAGGAAGTCTGATGATATGCTAAAAACGCTCTCTCTTCTTCTCTTGTGGGATCAAACTGTGTAAGATAGTACTCTTCCCGTAAGACTCTCTCATAGTCGGAAACAGGAATTTTTCGTACTATTATTGCGTCCTGAAGATTATCTGATCCTGTAAGATTTTTTTTCTTACCCCAGGTTAATTGCCAGGTGGGATCAATATGGATAACATCTCCTTTTCCATTGAAATACGAAAGAAATGTATGATCTGCCCGCTCTTGTACAGTACTCCCTGGAGGAGAGCAAAAATAGTCAGGACTTATACTAAGATGCTCCTGATTATAACGATCTCCATCAGCAATGATTGGAACACTAGTTATCCAGTTAACGATTCGACTTAAAGCAATATCTCCAGGATTGCAGACGAACCAGCGTCTCTTCTGACCATTAGGTAACATTTTATCTCCCCATGTATTCCATAAACCGTTCAGCAAAGGTTGTTCATACTGTCTAATGACACGTTTAACACTCAATTCATGTTGCCCTAATCGTTCTTTTGCCAAAGGTTCAGGTGACATAGAGCGAATTGTAGCATATAGAAAATATCTCATGAATTAGTAATTCTCTTCGTATACTTTTCTCAATTTTTCTAGCCAAGCCAAGGCTGGCTCAAACTGAGGATTACTCGGGTCACAAGAAATTCTTAGTATCCTTGTGGTGCCGCTCTGCTTACTTTTATCCTTAAAAATTTGGGATTAATATTAACCATTTTTACAAAAATCACACAAAATACTGTTATACTTTCCATTATTAAGATAAACTATGACAATTGTTATTTATTTTGACCGTATTGGAAAAATGGCATATCCCTTCGGGGATAAAGAATATTTTACTGCCTATAAGGTGTTTGCGCGACTTTGCGTCGATCATAATGTCAAACTATTTTTTGCGAGAGGAGGTAATTGTTACCTAGGACAGATGCGTTTTAAATCTGGATATTTTTTCGCAAATGATAGATTACAAAAATATACTGAGCCT
>CAZJVI010000144.1:0-1775 GCA_964549385.1 uncultured Gammaproteobacteria bacterium | reverse complement strand
CCTTCTGTCTTTGTCTCTTCCAATCGTACCGCCATTGGCTTTTGCGGTTGTTTACCAAACATCGATCCAGTCTTTTTCCCCGACGGCATGGCAATTTGTTGTTTTTTAGCCTCCTCCTCCTGTTTGCGACGTTGTTCTTCTTCCTCTTCTTGTTGTTTTCTTTGCATTTCTTTTTGCTCGCGCTCTTTGCGAGCTCTTTCTATTTCCTGTTCCAAATTTGTCGTAATGTTAAAAGGGCCATTGTGTGCAGTGTTAAATTGGGCGCTATAATTTCCAGACAATTCACGACGTACCTTCTCCAAGTCCGCCAGTTCTTGAGGAGACTGATTTGAATTTGTAGTTGAGGCTGAGGAATTATTCGCTCCCATTTGTTTTGCTGCATGGGCAAGAGGATTACTTTGATCTGTCTGTGAAGCATTCGCCTCATCCGTTCCTTGATCTTGGCTTGGCCCATATAACGCTCCCAATATCTGACTCGTTATATCATCTCCTACACTTTTTGCTGCTGTTTTTACTTGGGAAGTTGCCCCCTGGACTACATTTTTTGCGGCTTGATTTATCGGTGCCCCCCGTTCAAAACTTGTATTCTCATTATCATTACCAAAAGGGTTAAAGTTCGGCATAGATTTATAATACAACAAATAAGAAAGTCACGCTTTATAAAATCATTTCTTTAATCTTACATCCTCAATCTTTAATCTCAATATTCTGATCGTCCTTCCATCGCTCTATCCAATGTTGTTGGATCTGCATATTCGATATCCGCACCAATTGGTAAGCCTCTCCCAATCCTACTAATTTTCAATTCTCCATTCTCAACTCTTAATTTCTTTGCAATATACATTGCTGTCGCCTCACCTTCCATCGTCGGATTTGTAGCCAATATTACTTCCCTGATCCCTGTTCCCTGTTCCCTGATTCGTTGTAAAAGTTCACTAATCCGGATCTCATCCGGTCCTATATTATTCAACGGATCAATTTTCCCATTCAACACATGGTACACTCCAGGATATTTTTTACTTTTTTCCAAAGCAATAACATCTAGTGGCTGTTCAACAACACAAAGCATCGAATGATTCCTTTCTGGATCAGAACAAATTGAACACGGATCGAATTCGCCAATATTAAAACATACTGAGCAAATTACTGTATCTTTCTTGAGACTTTGGACTGCAAGTGCAAATTTATCCAATTCACCTTGAGGAACATGCAGCAAATAAAACGTAAGACGCTCAGCAGTCTTGGGGCCAATACCCGGCAGACGTTCAAAACTTTCAGTAACATTTTGTATAGCTTTGGGAATCTTCATATTCGAAACTTTGACATGTGAGATGCGATATTCTTGACCTTGAATATTTGATTATTTGAAAAAAGCTGTCTGAAAATCAAATCATCAAGAAGTTAAATAATCAAATTCAAAAAAATCACATTTCGCATCTCAAAAAAATCTATTTTTGCAGCTCTTTTGCCACCATCTCGGCAATCGATAGTACATGCAATTTGGGGAAAAATTTTTCTTCCGGAATAAAAACGGAATCAGTCACATAGACACGATCTATGCTTGAATCCTGCAAAAGTTCTGGCGCGTCTTCCGAAAAAATAGCATGCGTCACAAATACGTCACATGAAACAACACCATTATCTTTGAGAAGTTGAGCAGATTGAATAACGGTATTGCCGCTTGAGATCATGTCATCCACAATGAGTGCTCGCTTACCAGGCAATTCTGAAGGATTTAATGGCCCATCAAATTGTTTTATCGTGATATCTCCTGT
>CAZJVI010000143.1:0-1813 GCA_964549385.1 uncultured Gammaproteobacteria bacterium | reverse complement strand
TTCAGGCGGTACTCTTTCTAATTTTTCCATAATGGCACTTGGCCTTAATCCATACATTAACGCCTCAATTATTTTACAGCTTTTGACAATGGTGCTTCCCAAACTTGAAGAGCTTTCAAAAGAAGGCGATTCAGGAAGACGTAAAATCAATCAGTATACAAGAATTTTGACAATTCCACTTTCAGTTCTTCAGGCAATTGGCGTTTTTGCACTTCTCAAAAGTCAGAGTTTGATAACGACATTGACACCGCTTGATTTTATTGCTTTCGTTCTGACACTTGTTGCAGGTTCAATTTTGTTAGTTTGGCTAGGAGAATTGATTACCGATCATGGTGTCGGGAATGGTATTTCACTTTTGATTTTTGGCGGTATTGTGGGAAGAATTCCTGTTTCTTTGGGGCAGACATTTTCAACGACAAATGCTCAGGCAAGTTTGGGACTTATCAGTTTTATTGTATTGGGCCTTGTTGTTATTGCAGGAATTATCATTGTTAATGAAGCGACTAGACAAATTCCTGTTCATTATGCAAAACGAATGAGGGGAGATAAATTGTACGGTGGACAATCTACCTATTTGCCGCTTCGTCTTAATCAAGCTGGGGTTATCCCGATTATTTTTGCTGTTTCTCTTGTTTTATTACCATCTCTTATTGCTAATGTTTTTCAAACTTCACAGAACCCGACTTTGCGGGGACTTGCCGAATTTTTCAATTATTGGTTTTCATCGACTGGTGCGGTGTATAATATATTGTATTTTGTGTTGGTTGTTGCATTCACCTTTTTCTATACGGCAGTTGTTTTTAATCCGAAAAAGATTGCAGAAGAAATTCAGAAATACGGCGGCTTTATCCCAGGAGTTCGTCCTGGTAAACCGACAGCAAATTATCTTACGTATATTTTGACAAGAATTACCTTGGTCGGTGCAGGCTTTTTGGGTTTGGTTGCTATTTTACCAACAATTACGCAACTTGTGACAGGAGTTCAGACGTTGCTTTTGGGAGGAACAAGTATTTTGATCGTGGTGAGTGTTGTTCTTGAGACATTTAAAGCAATTGAAGCAAATCTCGTTATGCGAAATTACGAAGGTTTTTTGGATAAATAATAATAAGGGAATAGGCACTAGGGACAGGGGACCAGCAAAAAAGATTAGTCCTTGAATCTAGTCCCTGATACCTAGTCCCTAGTACCTAATTTATGAAGATTATACTCGTTGGCATTCAAGGTTCAGGTAAATCGACGCAAGGAAACTTGTTGAGTGAAAAATTAAAAGTTCCGTATCTTTCAACGGGGCATATTTTTCGTGAAATTGCGAAAGAGCATACGCCACTGGGTAGATATATCAAAGAAACAATGACTGCAGGTTTTTTAATCCCTGATGATAAAACAAACGAAATCGTCAGCGAATATTTTTCTCGGCCAGAATATGAGAAAGGATATATTATGGATGGTTATCCCCGAACATCAGCACAGGCACGAGCGTTTAAGAATGGCATTGATAAAGTTATCTATCTTGAAGTGTCCGATAAAGAAGCTTTGTGGAGACTTGCTTATCGATCAGGTGACAATGGTGAAATCAGAGAAGATGAAACAATTGTCGCGATCCGTAAGCGTATTGAACTTTTTCATAAATTTACCGAGCCTGTGCTTGATTATTATAGAGAGAAGAGAAAATTAGTTAAAATTAACGGTGAACAGTCAATTAAAGAAATCCATAAAGAGATAATGGAAAAAATTACAAAGTGAAAAAAGGATTTATTATTGCCATCGATGGACCGGCAGCAGCTGGAAAAGGAACAATCGCGCCGGTTCTCGC
>CAZJVI010000142.1:0-1904 GCA_964549385.1 uncultured Gammaproteobacteria bacterium | reverse complement strand
CCTGATGCAAATATTATTTTTGGCGCAACGATTGATGAAACAATGCATGATCAGATTCGTATTACTGTGGTGGCAACAGGATTTGATCAAGCCAAACAGCGTTTGCAGCAATTTGTCATTCCTCAGCCAACACCTCAAATTTCTCAAACGCCTTTGAGCCGTCAGGATCCTTTTATGCAGCCCCAGCCGCAACAAAATCAAAATCAACAAGATCAGCAGCAGCAAGATGATCATAATCCCTTTGCACCGCAGCAATCCATGCAGCCGCTTCAGCAGGAAGAGAAGAAGGAAGAAAAAAGCGCCGAAGACGAATGGGACATCCCCGCATTTTTGCGGCAACGTAATTGAACTTTATGCTGTCAAATCAGCCCAAACTATACTTTAGTCTAAATAGACTTTCTGCAAACATAGTTTCCCATTTGAACTGAACGGCATACTATTATAATATAGTTACATGCCAGAGCATGAACAGAAGGAAGAGGAATTTTCATTTAAAAGCTATTTTGTTCCGTTTACTACCATAAAAGCAATTCATTTCATTATCTTAATTGGACTGATTGTTTTTTTTAACGGGGTTTTTAATGGTTTTGTTGGGGATGATTTTTTGCAAATTACTGATAACCCCATCATCCATTCCATAAGTAATTTTCCCCAATTTTTTTCAGGAGGAACATTCTTTAGTGGTGGAGGACAAAAACTCGGTGGAGCGTTTTATAGACCTATACCTGCTGCGATGTTCTCCTTAATATATACCTTTTTTGGTGCTGGTGCATTTGGATTCCATTTCATTTTAATCATTTTGTATATTGTTAATGCTTGTTTTGTGTTTTTAGTCTTTAAACAATTTTTCAAAAAATCTATAGCGTTTTTGCTTGCTCTTATTTTCTTGGTACATCCTATTAATAGCGAAGTCGCTCTCTATAACTCAGACATGCAGGAAGCATTATTTTTCTTTTTTGGAATTATTTCCTTATGGACAATACAACGTTTTAATTCCAAAAAAGCAATTCTCACTGTTAGTATTTTACTCTTTCTTTCGTTACTTTCTAAAGAGACTGGGGTTTTATTTCTTTTTATATCAAGTGTGTATATTTTTATCTTTAAACGGAAAGACTTCTCCCGTTGGATAATGTATACTTTGCCGTTTGTAGTTATTTATATAGGTGCACGAATAAGTGCTATTGGTTTTTTAACAAAAACTATCGCAAATGCACCTATTGAAAAATTAGATTTTTCAACACGTCTTTTAAATATTCCTGAAATTTTCATTTTTTATCTAAAGACGTTTATATTCCCTATCCAAGTGTCATCTTCATATCAATGGGTTATTACCACCATCGATTTCAATCATTTCTATCTCCCACTTCTCTTTGATTTGCTATTCCTAGGAGGAATTGCAGGTTTTGCTATTTTTCTTTATAAAAAACATTCTCATAAATTTTTTACTATCTATATATTTTTTGCAATTTGGTTTCTTGCTGGAATACTAATACATTTACAACTTATTCCTTTAGACAAGACAGTTGCATTACGTTGGTTTTATTTTCCGATTGTTGGAACTCTTGGAATGATCGGTGTTCTTTTGGAAGTCTTTCATATAAATCTAAAAAATTCATTTATTATTATATCTGTATTCCTACTCTTATTACTTTTGTCTATTAGAACATTTTATAGAAGTTTTGATTATCGAGATGAATTTACTTTGGTAAGTCATGATATTCAAATATCGCAGGATGCGTATGATCTGGAATATAATTTAAGTTTTGTGTATTTCCAACAAGGCAATTTTGAAGAAGCAAAAATTCATGCATTACGGTCTATAAAACTTTTCCCCAATACAGGTAATTATACGAGTTTGGGTGTGGCTTATTTTTCTTTAGGCGAGTACAAATCTGCTAAAAAAG
>CAZJVI010000141.1:0-1954 GCA_964549385.1 uncultured Gammaproteobacteria bacterium | reverse complement strand
TTCAAAGGGGGTATGAGAAGAAGCTGCCACCCTTGTCATAAATCTAATGCCATCGTTTTGAGATGAAAAAGGTAAGTGAAGTACATTATCTGGCAAAAATACTGAAGTCTCTCTTTCAATTCCATGATATACATCATTAAAAGAGTTATCTCCTGCATCATTTCGTTTGCCTCCACTTTTTGCATTATATGTTTTGATAGGATCTCCATCCACGACATTTCTTATTTGTTCGGCAATATGTAATCTATTCTCAATCATAAAACATGTATTATACATCACCATAATTTTAATCACCTACAATAATCTCAATTCTTCAAGTTTATTCTTGCAAACTGGGTATAATTTTTATATACTCTTTACACTGCCCCAACATGTATGCAAGCTGTAAAAAAAGTGGCAGAATCTACTCGCAATCTTCTTAAGAAAATTAAAAAAAGAAAAATTTTAACACCTAAAATTTCCTTTGCACACACAGTCATCATAATTACTTGGCTATTTATTAGCTATCAACTATATCCGCATACAACACCACTTGGAGAAGTCAAAGGAATTGCTGACAACAATGTACTAAAGAAAACGGCAAAAGTTATTAATCCTACACCAACATTGTATGTATATAAAAATACATCTTCTTCCACTAACAAACATTCATATGTACTTGTTAACAGTCTAAAAAACACAAATGCCTCATCAAGTGCTCACACGACCGCACCATCTACAAATGGAAGTTCCAGCATTGCCTCTTCAAATAATGCCTCTTCAACACAATCATCATCACCAACAAACACTCCTATTAATGAAAATGAGCCCACACCTACTCTTTTTCCAAGCCCAACGGCACCGATTAGTGTTACACAAAATCCTGTCGTATCGTTAAATCCTGCAGTATCACCAACAACAAACGAAGATAATACCACTCTTGGCAATACTCTCAGTATTCTTGTCCGAACAATTGTTTCATCCGCACCCTCACAGTAAGAATCACTTACCCTTGCCAAAAGAAGATTTCGTTCTCTATACTAGAATAAATGGTAAAAAATGATACAAACATATATAACGGAATGCAGTTCCTCGGATTTCTTTTAGCAGGTATGCTCTCGGGGATTATAACTTCATATATATTTACTGAAAATTTGTTTTTTCTTTTCTTTGGTCCAGGAGTGATTTTTGGGATAGTAATTTCTTTGTATCATTACATTGTATTAAAGTACAAGCAGGTTGATAAATTATGTGTATTTATTATTGCTTCAACTATTAGTTACTACGTTGCCTTTGTCCTTTACTGGCGTCTTTCAAATATGCAAGCCTCGTTTAGTATTGGTTCTATTGGCAGTTTATTTATCAGTGGTTTGGTTGGTTCAGTGCTTCTTTTGGTGGGATATCGGATTTTTATTGCTTGGCTATCTTTTCGATCTATTTTTCTTCTTACTCTTTGGGGAGGAATACTTAGCCTAGCTTTATTCACGCTTGCTACATCATATTATGTAATACTTGCAGTTGTCGCAAATTATCAATTCAGCGATGGATTTTTAATCTGGCAAACTGGTATGGCAGGAGGTCTCGGATTTATTGGATATAAAAAAGTAAGAGAGAGCAAAATAAGTATTATTGTTCTGCTTTTTTTGGGAATGATCACTCTTATCTTGTTGACGAGAAACAGCCAAAACACAAAATCATTCTGGGATACAGTAAAAAATGATTATCAAAGAGAGATTAGCAGCATCGTTTCTTCCAATTTTGCTTTGAAAAGTTCTCAATTTGAGAACAAAGGACTGGATTCGGGATTTTGGCTGATTGATACTTATACTACTCAACTCACTATGAATCAAGCTTTTTCTCTTGCAGTGTCACATGCAAAAGAAAAAGGATATACGCTTACGCGAAAAGCCAATGGCTGTTTTGGTGGATCTTCAACGCACGGCTATATGAATATTTGTAAACTCAACACTCCATC
>CAZJVI010000140.1:0-2102 GCA_964549385.1 uncultured Gammaproteobacteria bacterium | reverse complement strand
AAATAACGCCTATCCAAGCTTTATTTATTATAATAATATTTCTTGGAGTTATTCTCTGCAGTGTTGACTTTAAGGCGTTATCCAAAGCAAAAAGAATCTTCGATAGAGGAACTACTCTTGCTCTAATTGCCATGGCGTCTTTAGCAATCTTTTTCACTTTTTCAAGAATTCCCATTGATCACTATGGTTGGTTTCTCCCCAACTTTATTGCTATATCATGTTTTCCCATCATTTACCTGTTTATTAAAAAACAAAAAGAAAAAATGCAGAGACCAAAGCAACTCAAAATACTTCTTTCAACATTTATGGTCGCACTACTCATCAGAATGGGAGATACTGCTCTCAATTATGGATTGACTCTCCCTAATAAAAGCAGTCTTGTCGCACCGATTGCAGGAGCTGCGCCAATCCTTTTTGTAATTTCATCTCACTTTATTTTTAAAGACAAACTAACCAAACAGCAAGTTATCGGGATTATCATATCTTTGGTAGGAATTGTGTTATTAACTTCACTGACTTCTTAAAAAAAGTTAAAACAGAATTGAATTAACCTCGTTTTTCAAGTATTGACAGGATATCTGATCTGATCTAATATTGTTGTTAATGAGTGAGTTTGGAAAAGACGATATAATCGGTCAAGGATCAGACAAACCTCCTAGGGTGAAGTTACCTCATTTTAATCTACATGATCTACAGAGAAGTAAGAGTGAATCTGGAGGAGACCCAAATTATATCCAAGGACATACCGATGAAATCCGTCAAGGTTCAGATAAACCTCCTCTACAATTACCTGATTGGTTGCGATTACCTCACCTTTCACGGAGAGGGAAAATAGGTGTTGCCGCATTTCTTGCTGCTGGAGTTGTTTCCGGTGCGGGAAGCTCTGGAGTAAGTCCTGACCAGGGGACAACGGGACAACCTCCAATGATAGAAAATCCTTCGGCACAAATACAGGAATATCCTTTACTCGCTGTAGGAGCAGATAGATCTTCTTTGGTTGGTAATGGTCGACGAATTTTGGATCAACTCAACAGTATACTTCAACACCCTATTAACACTAGCCTGCTTGACGGTGAACAAAATAGTGTACAAGCCGTTAGAATTATTAATGAGAAGACAGGAAAACCAGATCAAATACAAATAAATGCTGCCCCAGATGCTTCTCATTTAGCAGAACTCACAATCTTGGAAGAACCTACACCAGCTTCTTCAGTGAATGGTAACGGTAGCGCAGATGTTGCTTTTTACCGAATGGCTCATCCAGAAGGAATTGGTAGCTTATTGAAATCGGGCTTACAGTATTCAAATGGTGGTTCAACATATAGCAATGGTGAAAGAACTTCTACTATATACCAAATAAATGGTGCTGACGGACAATTTTGGATTGAAGATTATCTTGACGGAGTAATTGGAGTCGGAGTAGTATCTAAAAGACCATTTAGTCAACAAATTCCAACCGCAACTCCCTCTTCAGACATAAAGCAACAAGTGGATTACTTAAAAGGAACAAATGGAGTAGATCAAGGAATAATTGCAAAATTGGGACATGAAGTTCCATTGAGTAATTTAACTACTCCACCTCTGAAAGTTTCCCCTATCACTTCTCTTTTAGATAGGGATTACAGTGTTCAATTTTAATTTAATATAATCTAATTTAATTCTTCCCAAATATAGTACCCTTTATCTATATTATGACTTCCCTACAGAAAGTTATTACTGAGAAGGTTTTTCAAAAAAATCAAAACTCCATTTGCAAATTGGTACAAAAATTTACTATGCTAAAAAGAGATGACAAAAAAATTACGACATAAGAAACCTACATCCAAAACCTCCAAAAAAGGGAAAACAGTTGGCTATTATATCCAAATGTACACTCTTTCCCTATTTGCAGGCATTGTTGTATATATTGTCGGTGGATTTTTTATGCCAAACCCAACACCTTGTGCGAACTCTCTCTCCTGCCAAAGTGATCGCAAGTTACAAATTAATAATAATGCTATCGGAACCTTTGAAGGACGTACAGTTATCCCGCCAAAAATTTCGCTTGAAAGTCTCAATACACCCTCACATGTTCTCGGAGCAGCAACAAATCCAGGAGACAA
>CAZJVI010000139.1:0-2130 GCA_964549385.1 uncultured Gammaproteobacteria bacterium | reverse complement strand
TTTTGAAGTCTGGGATGCTCGTTCAGGGTGAGCAGGTAAAAGAATTCGAGAATAGAATCAAAAACGTGTGTGGCTCAACATATGCAGTAGCGACAAATAGTGGCACTGCTGCTCTCCATACAGCTTTATATGCGATTGGGATACAGCCAGGTGATGAAGTTATAACGGTTCCGTTTACTTTTATCGCAAGCGCAAATGTTATCCGTATGGTGGGTGCAACTCCTGTTTTTGTAGATATCGATGAGCATACCTACAATATTGATCCACAACTAATTGAAAAGGCGATAACAAAAAAAACAAAAGCAATTATTGTTGTTAATTTATTTGGACAGCCTGCAAGTTTTAAAGAAATAAATAAGATTGCCAAAAGAAATAAAATAATCGTTATCGAAGATGCTGCGCAATCAATAAACGCAGACTACAAAAAAAAGAAAAGTGGGAATTTAGCTGATATCAGCTGTTTCTCTTTTTATGCAACCAAAAATATTATTACAGCAGAAGGAGGAATGATAACAACAAATAATAAAAAATATTATGAAAGGGCAAAGTTATTTCGACATCATGGACAGAGTGAAGAAAAAAAATATGCATATGTTGATATTGGCTATAATTATCGAATGACAAATATAAGTGCGGCATTAGGTCTTGCTCAGTTTGATCGATTGGATAAAATCACAAAAAGACGACAACAAATAGCAAAAAAATATGATAAAGCTTTCAAAGATATAAAAGGTTTAAAAATTCCCTATATTGATGATAATTGTATTTCTGTTTATCATCAGTATACGTTGCGAGTAACGAAAGATTTTAAGTTAACAAGAGATGAATTGAAAAAATATTTAGAAAAAAAAGAAATAGGAAGTGCCGTCTTTTATCCAATATCTCTTAATCATTTTAAGCATTTGTTTGAAAAAGATAATACTAAGAATTTTTTTCCCATTTCAGAAAAAGCATCACATGAAGTGCTTTCAATTCCAATTCATCCAGCATTAAAAAATTTTGAGATAGATTTTATTATTGAAACAATAAAAAATATATGAGAAAAAAATTAAATGTCGCAGTCATTGGTGTAGGAAATATGGGCAAACATCATTCCCGAATTTACTCAGAACTTCAGCGAGTAAAATTAGTGGCAGTGATGGATATAAATTCTCAACTTGGAACAGAAATTGCAAATAAATATGCAACACATTATTACAATGACATTAAAGAATTAATTAGAAAAGAAAACCTTGACGCGGTCTCAATCTGTGTTCCGACAACACTTCATTATAAAATTTCAAAAATATTTATCAACGCAGGCATTAATGTACTTATAGAAAAACCAATAACAGCTAACATATCTGAAGCAAAAAAAATATTGCGTTTAGCAAAAGAAAAAAAGGTAAAATTATTAGTTGGACATATCGAGAGATTTAATCCAGCAGTTCAGAAAGTGAAAGAAATAATTGAGAAAGGTGATCTAGGAAGTATTACTGCAGTTATTGCGAGAAGAGTAGGAGGATTCCCTCCGCAGATTAAGGATACCAATATTGCTGTTGATCTTGTCATTCATGATGTAGATATTGTAAATTATTTGTTGGACGAATTACCTTCAAAAATTTATTTAAATAAGAGAAATAATCATATAAAATATCGTGAAGATTCATCAGAATTTTTCTTAAAATATAAAAATACGTCTGCGTATATCCAGGCAAATTGGATTACACCTGTTAAAATAAGAAAGCTGAATATTACAGGGACAGAGGGATATCTCGAAATGGACTATATTGAACAGACTATAGAGTTTTATAAAAGTAATTATGAAAAATTTCTTGAAGAGAATAAGAATTTTTTAGATTATATTCTCAAATTTTCAAATCCAAGTAAAACAATCATTCCTGTAGAAGCAAAAGAACCGCTGAAAGAGGAAATTCTCTATTTCATTAACGCGATTTTAGAAGATAAAGAAATTGATTCAAGTTTTGCTTTAGATGCGTTAAAGATTGTGTTAAAAAAATAATATGATACATAAAACTGCGATTATTGACCGCTCTGCGACTATAGGAAAAGGGGCAAAAATATGGCATTATGTCCAGATTTGCAAAAATGCTGCTATTGGCGATAACTGCATCATAGGCCCCCGGCGCC
>CAZJVI010000138.1:0-2170 GCA_964549385.1 uncultured Gammaproteobacteria bacterium | reverse complement strand
ACGACTCTTCCTTGTATTTTGATCGTATTCGGATAAATTGGTTCCATGGAAGCATTGGCTGGTTTGAGGACGATTCTTCCGCCTTCTTTGTAGAACTTTTTGAGTGTTGCCAAATTATCATCAACCAACGCGACAACTATCTCACCGTTGGTGGCAACATTTACTTTTTCAATTACTACAAAATCACCATCGAAAATACCATCCTCTATCATCGATTCTCCCTTTACTTGCAAAACATAAGAAGTTTTTAAACCTGAAAGCATCGATGCGGAGATTTGAAAGGTCGCATTCGGATCAGTATGTGGTTCAAGTGGTCTACCTGCCGCAATATAGCCCATCAACGGTAGTTCGACAGATGGAGAAACACCCATGAATGTTGTAAGGATACTTTCATCTTTAATTCTAAGGACTCGAGCGTTGCCGTCAACTTTTTGAAGATATCCTTTATCGACAAGGTTACGAAGAATAACGTGAATTGTTGAAACACTTCGGTGATTGGTCGCGTTTGCTATTTCACGAAGCGTTGGTGCAAATCCATGTTTGTTTTGGAACTGCACAAGAAATTCTAATGTTTCTCTTTCTTTTTTATAAAGTACTCCAGGCATATATATGTGTCCTAAAAGTTATAAATAAACTAATAGTATTACTAAAAAATATACGACATTTCGTATATTTTTGTCAATAATGCAGATTGATACAGACAATATCAAACTCGACTTTTTTAAAAGTTTGATATAATAACAGTATGAACTGGGTTGCACTTTCAATTACTGGACTTTTTTCTTTCTCGTTCATGTCCTTCATTATTACATTACTATCAAGAAGAGGATATCCTGTTACATTTATATTAATAGGGATAGCAGCTGTGCTTCTAGTTGTCTATTGTATTCAAGCCTTTCTTATAGAAAAGTATACATTTGTTTTTTCTCCTTTTGTTGTGATGCTACTCCTTGCCGCGGGTATTCTTAGTGCGATTGGAAACTATGCGATGTATCAAGCAGCGAATAACGCTCCAAATGCAGGTCTTGCGATAGGTATTGCTGGAATGCAAGCAGTTGTTGTAGCTATACTTGCTGTACTTTTCTTGCGAGACAAAATCACAAACATTCAGATTCTTGGAATTATTTTAAGCATTATTGCCATCTTTTTGATGAGTTTCGGAAATACGAAAACTACTACAAAAGCTTCCTCTCCACATACAAAAATTACTGTTTCAAAAAAATAATAGCTTCACTTTTTCTCTCCTTTTTCAAATTTGTGCTACAATGCATCTATGAAATTTGATCTTACTTCAGAATTTAAACCAACCGGCGATCAGCCAAACGCAATCAAACAATTAACGGAAAACCTCAAACATGATGTCAAACACCAAGTTCTTCTTGGTGTAACCGGCAGTGGAAAAACCTTCACCATGGCAAATACAATTAGAAATATTAATAAACCGACCCTTATTATTTCGCATAACAAAACGCTTGCTGGACAACTCTACCAAGAATTTCGAGATTTTTTTCCCAACAATGCTGTGTCCTATTTTGTTTCTTATTATGACTATTATCAACCAGAAGCGTATGTTCCCTCGACTGATACGTATATCGAAAAAGAATCGGAAATCAATGAAGAAATTGATAAGCTGCGTCTTGCCGCGACAACTAATCTTTTGACAAGAAAAGACGTCATCGTTGTTGCATCCGTTTCATGCATTTATAACCTTGGCTCGCCTGTCGAATATGGAAAATTTGTTTTGGAACTGAAAAAAGGCGTAAAAATAAACCAAAAAGATATTTTAGTCAGACTCACCGATCTGCAGTATGACCGCAACGATTATGAATTCCGCAGAGGATCTTTCCGTGTGCGAGGCAGTAGTGTTGATCTTTTCCCTGCATATGTTGATTATGGAATCAGGATTGAAGTAAACGATGTTATTTCCAACATGTATGAATTTGATCCTTTGACAGGAGATGTCTTAAAGCAGATTGACGCGACAGTCATCTATCCTGCCAAACACTACATGACAGACCCTCGTGGCTATCATGATGCTTTTGAAGCAATCAATCAAGATTTGGAAACTCAGGTTAAAAAACTCCGCAGTGAAAACAAACTTCTTGAAGCCCAGCGCA
This sequence comes from uncultured Gammaproteobacteria bacterium, assembly GCA_964549385.1. Classification (GTDB taxonomy): domain Bacteria; phylum Patescibacteriota; class Microgenomatia; order Levybacterales; family UBA12049; genus JACDET01. The sequence goes on along the minus strand of CAZJVI010000138.1, from coordinate 53 downwards.
TTGCACAACGAACGCATTATGATCTGGAAATGATCAAAGAAGTAGGATACGTC
>CAZJVI010000137.1:0-2252 GCA_964549385.1 uncultured Gammaproteobacteria bacterium | reverse complement strand
TTTTGCGTAATGATCCATAGTTACGAATTGTCTAATATGTTTCGTAACTTATTCAGGTTGATCCTTATTGACGAAAGGGTTACAATGATAAAATGCCCGTTATTGATTATAATGTTGCCTGGATGATCTATAACAGTTTTTTAGCCTTAATTGCGGTAGGACTTGGGTATCTCAGTTTTCACATAAAAGAAACTTTTTTAAAATTGATTTGTGGGTTATTATGGTTTATTTTTCTCCCCAATACCATTTATATCTTTACTGATCTTCTTCATTTCATTATGCAATGGCATCAAGTATCCGCAGCAAGTCGTCCTTTGCTTATTTTAGAATATGCTGTTTTTGAACTTGTTGGAATATGCACCTTCCTTTTGGCATTTTTCCCTTTCGAGAAAGTTATAGGTATGAGTAAATTTTTCAAAAAAAGAAAGATACAGTCACTGATTGTTCTAAATTTTCTTGTTGCCTTCGGGATGGTGCTTGGAAGAGTAGAGCGTTTGAATTCATGGGATTTATTTTTTGACCTTCATGGAGTTATTATTTCAGCAAAAAATGTCCTAGTATCCTTTAATTTGCTTGGATTAACCATTTTGTTTGGATTGTTATGTAATTTTATTTATTTTCTTTTTAGAAACAAGTTGTTATCCATAATGAAAAAATTTTATTAGTTATTGGATTGACAAATACAGTATGATGTCTTTTAATTGAATTAGGGACATTTTTATATTATGCAAACAAGAAAACGAGCAAAATCAGTTAGCTTTGGTAAGAAGAAAGAAGAAAAAAGTGAAAAAGAGGAAATAAAAAAAGTTTCCGAAGAAACGCCTGTTGAAGAATCGAAGAAATTTTCTGAAAAGGCTGAGGTCGTCGAGAGAAGAACAGTGCCTGAAAAGCCGCAATCTGATGAGCTCTCGTCAACCCTGCCAAAAGAGGAAGAAAAAGAATCAGAAACTCCAGCCCATGATGTAGCAACATCAAAGGATGATTTTGTTGCTGATGATTCTCCAACAGAGTCTTTTGAAACTTCTCATGAATCAAAACCGAAAGAGGATTCGGTAAGTTCTGAAGAACCTGTCTCATCAGAAGATGCACAGCCAGAGGAAACAGAAAAACCTGAATCGACAGAACTTTCACAGCCTCTTGAAACATCTCCGCAAGCCACTCCACCGCCTGTTCAGCCTCCATCTCAAGAAGGAGAAGAGCTTTCATCAACTCTGCCGCCGAGTGCCTTTACTATTCAATCAAATGAACAGGAGTTCACGGCTAAACCTGAAGAAGGTAAAAAGCGGTTTGGTATTTACTTTTTTGTTGTTGCTTTTCTTGCATTTATTTTGGGTTTGGGTGCGATGGCTGCAGTGAGTTATTTTGGTTTGATAAATTTGTCAGTACCAAAATTTTCCATGCCAGGTAATATAAGTGTGCCTGGATTGTCCAAGCCAACTCCTACACCGTTGCCCCAGCCGACAGCAGCTCCTACAACAGTGCAAGTCGATCTGAAAGCATATTCAATTTCAGTTCTAAACGGCAGCGGAGTTACCGGTCAGGCGGGGAAAGTGAAAGATTCATTAACTACAGATGGATTTAACGTTACATCAACAGGGAATGCTGATAATAGTAATTATACAAAAACAGAAATCGCGGCAAAGAAATCAGTAAGTCAGGCTTATTTGACTAAATTGGAAGCAGAAATAGGAAAGACACTGGATGTGGATTCGACCGTTGCGGCACTGCAAGATTCAAGTACAACCGATGTCACAGTAACCCTCGGCTCCCAAACTGCACAGTAATTAAGAGATTAGCAATAAATTTTTCTATTCTTCGTGTCCATCTTCTTCCGTATCGATTTCTGCTATACCTGCTGCGACTTTGGTAAATATAGCATTTGTTACTGTTAATCCTTCTGGATCCATAGGTTCTCCCTTTGGAGAAGTGAGTGCCAATAAATCAATTCTTTCAAGAACATCTCCTATTTGGGTATCAGGTGCAGTAACTACATCTACCGCAAGGGCATGGGCTTCATTTGTATGAATTTCAGCCTGAACCTTATCACCATGCCCTGCTGCAGTTAGAGACTCTGTCTCTGCTCCTATCATTGCATCAAAAAAATTTACCGCACTAGGTGGGTTTTTAGTAGGTTTACCTAATTTTGTCTCTATATCTGTATCTATTAAAAAAGCGGCTCCGCCCTTTAGATCATCTACCCTTCTAGCAAGTAAATATGATTCTTGAGGAAAGAATCCTAACATTAATGTCGC
>CAZJVI010000136.1:0-2315 GCA_964549385.1 uncultured Gammaproteobacteria bacterium | reverse complement strand
CTCTCAAATTATGGAATTTATTTTGGTGGTTCTAGCTATACCGAATTTCAAAATACCTATGGAATTTCAAATTTCCCGGTGAGTTTGTCTACTGGTATTCAAGTATCAACAACGTCATCAAATTCACAGATACTTTTTCTCAAAGGAAGCGGTGAAATATCTGGATTCACGAGCGGGAAAAATACCGTAGTACTTACGGATACCGTTGCAGGCACAAAGGAAACAGTAACATTTAATAAATATGGAGTGGTGACGAGTGTTAATTAGGAGTATCAAAAGTATCAAGAGTATCATGGGCGTAATATTTAAAAATAAATTATGAAGAAATTTTTAGGTTTTAGTTCTCAGTTCTTAGTTTCTGGTTTTGCTGGTCAGATGTTGGTTGAGCTTATTATTGCAATAGGTATTGCTGCCATTATGCTTCCTGCGTTGCTAACCGGTTTATATGCTTCAAGCCAATCTAAGCCGCAGCAACAACAACGAGCTCAGGCAGTTGCACTTTTGGAGCAAACAGAATCGGCGATGCGAAGTATCAAAAACAGCAGTTGGTCGTCCTTTGCCAATGATGGAACATATCATACAGCAATTGTTAGCAATCAATGGACCCTTGCTGCAAATGCGCAAACCGTCAATGGATTTACACAGCAAGTTGTTGTCAGTGACGTGTATCGTAATACAAACGACGCAGTTGTTTCATCCGGAGGAACGCTTGATCCCTCAACCAAACAAGTTGCGGTTACCATCTCATGGACAAAACCAAATCCATCAAGTATTACTTCCACTTTCTATTTGTCCCGCACAACAGACATGACTTACACACAAACGACGCAGAGTGATTTTTCAGCAGGGACACTAAACAGTACCCAAGTGACCAATACGAGTGGTGGTGAAGTTGAATTGGGTGGAGGGAACGCAAATTGGTGTAGTCCACAGAATGCAATCGTCGATACACTGACTCTCCCTCTTTCGGGTAACGCAATTACTGCTGCGACAGGTTCTGCATATATCGGAATGGGGACTGGAGTAAGTGGACCTATTTTTGCGAATCTTGCGATTTCAACACCTCCACCTCCCGCAACTCCATCAGCATCAGTTGTTGCCACCTATACCGGAACTTCCCAGACTAACGCCGTTTATAGTGATGGAACATATGCATACCTGGCAGTTAACGGCACATCGTCACAAGTATTAATTCTAAAAATAACCAGCACGCCTTATACTTTGGTAAAGACAATTAGCCTTCCGTCCAATACAAACGCGAACGGCATTTATGTTTTTAATAATATTTTATATGTCACAAGTTCAGACAATCTGTATACGTATAATATCAGTAACATCAATTCGCCTGTTCTTGAAGGCTCTTCGGGGATGTTTTTTAGTATTGGTAATGCGCCGCTTGCCAAACAAGTAATTGTTCAAAATTACAACGGTAGTACGTATGCGCTTATTGGAACGCAAAATACGCTTTTTGGTCTCCAAAAATTTTTGGTAAGCTCTGGAGGTTCTTCTCTGCGGGTGGTTGGAGTTTCCAATCTCTCCTGGCAGCAGTCATCACAAGGATTGGCAGTTAATTCTACAGGAACCCGTGCCTATATCGCATTTGATCAGGGTCTTGGAATTTTCCCGAAAGGATTTTTTATCGTTGATACATCACCTGCGGATCCTCCAACATGGTGGCCGTTCCCGAATTGGTATGACATCCTCAGTACCTATAATGGCGGCAGTACTGATCCTGATGGCATGGCAGTTGTGACTGCATCAAACAGAGCATTATTAGTTGGATCAGGAGGTTCCTATCAATATCAAGTAATCGATATTTCAAACGAAAATAATCCTACCTTGTGTGGAGGTCTTTCTCTTCCTGCTGCTGCGACTGGTGTTACTGGTGTGACAGATCAGTATAGTAATGTATATTCCTATTTGATTACTGGTGAAGCAAAGAATCAATTCAAGATTATCCAAGGCGGCAACGGAGGTAATTTCGCAACATCGGGAACCTTTATATCAAAACCATTTAATCCAGGCTATTCAGCGGCATATAACAGATTTTCTGCAACAATAAATCAGCCAGCCTCAACATCTATTCAGATGCAAGTGGCGTCAGCACCGCCTTTTAATGGGAGTTGTACAGGAGCATCATACAATTATGTCGGGCCAAACGGGAGTTCTACGAATTATTTTACACCCAATGGCAATACGATATCAGGAATAATTCCGTTCGGAACATATAATGGTACCTATCAAAATCCTGGACAATGTTTTAGCTATAAAGTATGGCTTTCGACAACCAACACAAGTGTTACGCCCGTTTTCTA
>CAZJVI010000135.1:0-2325 GCA_964549385.1 uncultured Gammaproteobacteria bacterium | reverse complement strand
ATCTCTATCTTTGACAGTTGCGATCCATGGCATAGCATGAAGCATTTCCGACATCTGTTCGATTCTTCTAAGCCCTCCCATATCTGGAGAGACAAGAATTGTATCTTTCAAAAAATCCTTCGGATCATCACTATCAACAAGAACATTAAATGCCTTACTTTTTATCCTTTGCGCAAAAAGTGGCAATCCGGAAAGGTGCGTCACAGGAATATTGAATAATTCAGGAATTTTAATTGAATGAAGATCCAGCGCTATAATATTATCTACGTTGAGCGATTCCAGAAATCGGATCATCACTTCCAATGAGACAACTTCCCCATCTCGAAAAACATGGTCCTGCCGTTGATAGCCAAGATACGGGATAACTGCAGTAACTGATTTTGCACCGCTTCTTTTCAATGCATCGATGATAAAAAATAATTCGATATAATTTTGGTCTACAGGGGTATTGGTCGATTGAATAACAACGGTGTCCTCTTCAACTACGTCTGTGTTTAATTTCACCCTTCGCTCTCCGTCAGGAAAAATCATTGTTTCAATCGGAGATAATTTCGTATTGAGAATCTCTGCAACTTTTTCAGCAAGCGGTTTATTTGAAGAGCCTGAGAATAACTTCATGGAGCTATTGTACTAGAAAGTAATAAAACACACAACTAACGCTTATATTTCGCTATCAACTTCAAGGTACTCACCAAGTACCATAGCAAGTACAACAAGACGAAAACTATGCTCAGCCACATTTGCGTTTTATTTTTTTGATTTATTAACTTCCTGAGCAAAATGGATAAGATCTTTAGAATTCATATTCGATCTTTATCATACTCAAAAGAAAAAAAAAATTCTCTCTTTTATTTTCCTCCAAGCATTCCGGCCAAACCTCCCATGCCTCCGGTCATTGATTGCAATTTCTTCGCAGCTACTTCTTGAGATTTTTTAACAGCCTCATTCACTGCTTCACGAATGTCATCATCAGATTTGCCGTTGGCTTTCAATTCCAAAACTTTTTGATCACCAGAAATTTTGACATATACACCTCGCTTGCTTACTTCTACGATTTCAGATTGCAATTCTCTTTGCATTGCCATCGCCTGATCACGCATTTTTTTAAGTTCACCTAATTGTCCAAATGGATTAAATGCCATATATTATCTCACCGCCTCTCTGTTAAGTGTTAACTGGTTAACGAGTTAACTCGTTAACGCGCAACAAAACTATTGTTTTCTCAATTCTATCTCAATTGCGACATCTTTTCCAGTAAGCATTTTGCTTATCTTCATAAGCGCATCGTGATTTTTCATATCATCAAGCCGTTCTTTATGAAATTTGTATCCGGTCTGTATCACCAATTTCTGATCTGTATAACTTTTTATCTGGCATCCACGAAGAACGCCTGCAACCGTGTGATTATATTTTTTCATTTCATCAATCAAACTTCTCCAGAAATGCTCCATCCATTCTTTGGTAACAGTCCCATCACCAGAAGTGTGCATCAACTCAACAGTCGTTGTCGAAACAACAACTTCTTCTTCTGTAACTGCTGATTTAACCGCTTTGTCTCCATACAATGCTTTGATTTTCTTCATATTTCCAACCTGCTTTCTCAAAGTTGAAACCGAGACTTCTTCATCCTCTGCAATAACACTTGAAGAACTAGCTTTCTCAACCTTTGCTTTCCCGTTTTCATTTCCAACTTCCAACTTCCTACTTCCAACTTCCTCTTCACACCACTCAATAACAGCCATTTCTAACGGCAATTGAGGAAGAACAGCATATTTTATGTCTATAGAGGCCTTGGAAAAAAGATTAACTAACCTCACTATCTCATCATTTTTAAATTTTAAAGTACCAAGGAGGGTTTTATTTATTTCTCCTAACTCAACATTATTTAATAAAATTTCATGTAGTTCCGATAATAATTGAGTCGTAAAATACTTTAAATCTGCTCCTTCATCAATTAATGCTTTAATCATCTCTAAACATTTTTTTATATCTTTATCTTTTAAGAACTTTAAAAAAGAAAACGAACCTTGTATAGTTATCGATGTTTTATATATTTTTTCAATAAACTCTTTGGTTATTTTTTCTCCAGGTTTCGCTAAAAGAGACACTTCTTCCAAAGCTTTCGCACCATCCCTAAATCCTCTATTCGCTAAATAAGCAATATATTTCAAAGCTTCATCATCAATCTCCAATTTTTCCCCTTCAACAATCCTCTTAAATGACCGGACTAATTCCTCTTCTGTCGCTGGCTTAAACATAATTTGGAAACACCTCGACACAATTGTTTCCGGCACTTTATGTGCCTCTGTTGTGCAAAGAATAAAC
>CAZJVI010000134.1:0-2330 GCA_964549385.1 uncultured Gammaproteobacteria bacterium | reverse complement strand
GTGACCCCAGCGGGAATCGAACCCGCGATTTTCGGGATGAAAGCCCGACGTCCTAGGCCGCTAGACGATGGGGCCACTATTATTAACCCGAGTCCTGATGACAACGATCATCGTGGACGATGGGCCATTTTCCACCTCCCCACTCGTCCTTTATGGACGATGGGGCCTAACGAACTACTCTATTTTACCAAATTTGAGCCTTTTTGTCAGCTTGGATATCAACTAGGGGAAAAGAACAGTTTATTTCTTCTCAGAATCTGTTTTTATAAATTTAATTGCTTCTTGGACTGTTGTCATAAATTGTGCGGGAAAAATAATCGTTGAGCTTTTTTCTGTACTGATTTCTGCCATTGTTTGAAGAGTTCTTAGTTGCAGTGCTACTGGATGTTTGGTCATGACATCTGCAGCTTCTCCCAATTTCGTTGCAGCTTGAAATTCTCCTTCCGCAGCTACGATCTTGGCACGTCTTTCACGTTCAGCTTCTGCTTCTTTTGCCATTGCACGCTGCATGTTGTCAGGAAGCGTAATATCTTTTATTTCAACAGCAGTAACTTTTACTCCCCATGGTTCTGTATGTGAATCAATAACATTTTTTATTTGTGTATTAATATTCGCTGTCTCAGACAATAATTGATCAAGAACAAATTGCCCAACAACATTTCTTACAGTGGTTTGACTGATTTGGTTAACTGCTACATTTGCGTTTTGGATTGCAAGAACGGATTTTTTCGGGTCAACAACCTGATAATAGGCGACCGCGGCGATATCAATTGATACGTTATCTTTGGTAATAATTTTTTGAGAAGGAATTTCCATCGTGATTGTTCTGAGCGTTACTTTGACCATTTGTTCGACCAATGGAATGAGCATAATCAATCCTGGACCGCGAACGCCAGCATATTTGCCCAAACGGAAAATGACACCTCGATCATATTCTGTAACGATCCGAATACTGAGGATTACGAGAACAATAATGACGATAAATATCGGTGCATCCATATTCTTATTATTTCAGTTTCTTCTGCAGTTTATCAAGTAGCGCTTTTGCAAAATCTTTCCCGCCTAATCCAAAAGCAAGACCGCCGGCAAGAGCCACCATTGCGACAAAACCAGTAAAAAGAATTTGGACAAGAGCTTGGGCGACACCGAGTTGGTTGAGGACTGCTAATACGATAAAAGCGGTGATTGAAATTCTCACAGTAGAAGTGACAATTCGTGAGATATCTTTAGAAAATCCTTTTGTTGAGGCTGCGACAACTTCAGCAGTTAACTTTGCAAATACTAAGCCGACAACACCAATAATCGCTGCGACAAAAACATTGGGAAGATAGAATAAAAAGGTATTGAGAAGAAGGGCAAATTGTGGAAGCTGCCAGACATCAGCAGTAGGAATTAAAAAGAGAATAATGATAAACCAACGGACAATTTCTGCAAGAATTTCAGTCCAACTAAAGCCTTTATCACCGGAATTATTATTATATTTTTCTAAATATGTGTCAAAATGTACTGTCTCTAAAATTTTTATGACTAATTGTTTGACAAATGAAGCGATAACAACCCCGATGAGAAGAATAATGATACCGACAATGACATTGGGAATAAACGCAATAGTAGCTGATAAGCCTTGATTAAGTGAACCCAACAATGTATTGAGGACATTGGGCGCCATACTGGTTTTTAGTATTACACGATGCGCTTTACTTGTCAATAGCTGTGAAGGTTGATATAATTAGCTGTACGTTTTTTTGGGCCGGTAGCTCAGCGGTAGAGCAGGAGCCTTTTAAGCTCTTGGTCGCGGGTTCGAATCCCGCCCGGCTCACATTCCAGAGGACGCAGGTTCGAATCCTGTTCAGCTCACATTTTGGGCTGGTAGCTCAGTGGCAGAGCGTTGGAGTCGACGAGTCAAATGGTCATAACAAGAGGTCCGATTCCTCTGTGACTCCCAATAAGCAATTATTTTCAACTCATGGACTCGGACTGACGAGTTACCAGCAGGATAAAGAACCTCACAGATGAGACCCCTGCATTGAGTTTTCTATCGAAAGATATGAAACTCGATGCAATAATATCACAGTATATAGCAGCCATGCGGCTCAAAGATCAAGCACCCAAAACGCTAAAGGAAAAGCGCAATTCCCTCATGCGATTCTGTTGTTTTGTCGGTAACAATCCACTTACCCCTCAAGTAGCACTTTAATATATAATCCACCTACAAACCAAACCTATACGGCCATACGTTAACGCCTCCCTTGCATTTGAAATAACCATGCTTAAAACATTTGAAAAGTGGCAACTCAAACATTATCCTGATCTTAAAGAATGGACAATAT
>CAZJVI010000133.1:0-2353 GCA_964549385.1 uncultured Gammaproteobacteria bacterium | reverse complement strand
TCAGATAATTGAGCAATATATTTCAAAGCTCCTTCATCAATCTCCAATTTTTCCCCTTCAACAATCCTCTTAAACGAACGCACTAATTCTTCTTCAGTCGCTGGACGAAACTGTATTTGGAAACACCTGGACACAATTGTTTCCGGCACTTTGTGTGCCTCCGTTGTGCAAAGAATAAACATCGCATGACTTGGTGGTTCTTCAAGTGTTTTAAGAAGCGCATTAAAGGCCTCAGTTGTCAGCATGTGGACTTCATCAATGATGTAGACTTTTCGATGAGCAGCAACCGGTGCAAGACGAATTTTCTCTTTCAATTCCCGTATTTCATCAATCCCGCGATTTGAGGCTGCATCAATTTCCAAGACATCAACATTGGTCCCGTTAGTGATCGAAATACATTGATCACATTCATTGCATGGCTCAATTGATCCTTTCTTTTTTCTCTCACAGTTAACTACTTTTGCAACGATTCTCGCGGTTGAAGTCTTACCAAGCCCTTTCGGTCCGGTAAAAAGAAACGCATGAGAAACATCGTTTTGTAAAACGGCATGGAGAGTATCACGAACAGCTGCGCTGTCAAGATCATCAATTTTTTGCGGGCGATATTTTCTGTAGAAAACCATACAAGTAATTTCCAATTTCCAATTTATCCGAATGGATCCCTTCGGGACAATTTTCAATCAAAGCACAATGACACAATTTTGAAAATTGAAACATTGAAAATTCACTGAAAATTAAAAATTGTGAATTGAAAATTATTCATGGTGTAACCCGAGTAAATGTAGCATACCATGCTGCAAAAGTTCTTCAACTCGATCATCAACGAGCATATCCTGCTCAGATGCTTCCTTGATAACCATCGGATACGAAATCACGATGTCACCTAACCGCAGTATGTCAGAAGGTAAGTTGGTCTGTTCACCTTCATTGAGTGGAAATTCGAGAATATTTGCTGTCCCCTCTTTATTGCGATACTTTTTATTGAGTGCTTTCATTTTGCGATCACCAATTATCGCAACAGAAATTTCCACCTGCGTTTGCAAATTTTGTTCTTCCAGCACATACTGAATCGCGGATTTTATACGTTTGCGATTAACTTTGTAGCGACTCTCAACATAGATGAGAACTCTGGGTTTAGTCATTAAAGATTAGAAAAGCTTAACTCTCGCGGCTTCTTCCTGTTTTAACTTTTTCCTAAGTTTTTTTGCGAGCGATGGCTTAAGATAAAATTTCCTTCGCTTTGCTTCTTGTACGATACCAGCATCCATTACTTTTTTGGAAAAGTTACGGATTACTTGATCATCTGATTGTCCTGGTAATTTCTTAACATATACCATAAAAAAACACCCCATTTGATGATCCCTATTTTACCCCAAATCAGCCGATAAGTAAATCACCCAGATGACAATGCTTAAAAATTAAGCGAGGAATAAATTTTTCGCCAGGAATGCTATATTTCTCTATTTCACTCACTACTGCTTCTCACAGGAGCGTTGAGTAGCCATTCTTGCAGTTGCTTAATATCTACCTCCCTACTACTCAATCTATTATAAATAGTCGCATCTTCTGGGACAGTGGAAAAAACAACTCCTGCATCGCTTGTAATTGCCACTATTGTTTCTTCATCAGCGTCCATTATTACACCTCCTAATCTCGTCAACTCTTCACTCACTCTCGGATTTAATCCACTAAGGTATTGCCCTGCATCAAGTATAAGCTTTTCAGCTCCAGGAGCAAAAGGAGCCGTAGCATCTTGAAAGAGATATCCTACTGCTGAAAGTATATGTCCCACTGCAGTATCCACTTGTTCTGGAGAAATTTGTGAACCTTGCTCTGCAGCAAATTTTTTTGCCGCATCAACACATCTAGTCAAAGCTGCCATTTGCTGTGCTACTTCTGAATTTCCACCTGCCACTGGCTGTCCAGGAACAGGGACTGATGGATACACCCCTTGATTATTTGCTTCTTGTGCAATCGCAACAAAAGCATATCAAATCAGCTCCAATAGAACAATAGTATATTTGAAAAGTTAAACACTTGCCTTGCGGATTTTGTCAGCAATCGCTTCCCTATTCTCTTTTGGAGAATTATTCACAATGGATTGGATTACGCCACCTTTATCATTTTCCCATCGTGGAATTAAATGAACATGCAGATGCGGCACACCACGGCGTTCTTTATGATTGATGCCAATCGTAATTGAATCAGGATTCAGTACTTTTTCAATTTTTTTCGCAACTTTCTGAACACTTCCCATCAATGTCCCCAGCTCAACTTGTGAATATTCCAAAATATTATTGCCGTGTTTCTTAAGAATAACCATAACATGACCAGGAGCAGATGGATTAAGCTC
>CAZJVI010000132.1:0-2371 GCA_964549385.1 uncultured Gammaproteobacteria bacterium | reverse complement strand
TGAACACAAAGAAAAGTATTTAGGAGATGATGCTGTTTGGGAAAAGGCAGAAACCAAACTTCGATCAATAGTTGAACAAAGCAAACTCCCTTATAAAGAAGGACTTGGCGAAGCCGCAATTTATGGGCCGAAACTTGATTTCATGGCAAAAGATTCGTTAGGACGTGAATGGCAAATTTCAACAATTCAGCTTGATATGATTATGCCAGTACGCTTTGGCCTTGTTTATACAGATCAAGATGGTTCACAGAAAGCTCCTTTCATGATCCACAGAGCTATTATTGGCTCTGAACGATTTATTGCTATTTTAATAGAACATTTTGCAGGAAAATTTCCTGTTTGGCTTTCACCTGTTCAGGTAACACTTATTCCAATTGCTGACAGGCATATTGAATTTACTGAAAAAGCCGCAAAACTGTTAAAAGATGCAGGAATTCGAGTTGAAACTGATATCCGTTCAGAGAGGCTTCAGGCCAAAATTCGTGACGCCACTTTACAAAAAGTACCTTTTATGGGTATAATAGGGGACAAAGAAGTTACTGATGAAGTAATTTCGATCCGGAAACGAAATGGAGAAGATCTTGGACAACTCAAGATAGCTTCATTTCTAAAACAATTGTTACAAGAAATTGATAAAAAGAACTAAATTTAAACAGCAAGAAAAACGGTATAGAATAAACAGCCGAATCTTTGCATCGCCCCTTCGCGTCCTAGACACCGAAGGCAAACAGATTGGCGTCATCAGTAAAGATGAAGCGTTGAGACTTGCCCAAGAACAAGAGTTGGATTTGGTTGAGGTAGCACCAACTGCCAAACCACCTGTTGCAAAACTTATCGATTTTAATAAGTTTTTATATCAACAGGCTAAAAAGAAACAGGAAGAAAAGAAAAAAGCTAAGAGTTCCGAGACCAAGGAAATCCGCCTTGGTCCTTTTATTTCTGATAATGACTTACAAGTTATGATCAGACGAGGACGGGAATTCTTGGAAGACGGTGATAAAATACGATTGGTTGTCAGATTCAGAGGAAGACAAATTACACGATCTGAATTTGGAAGAAATACTATACAAAAAGTTGTTGATGCGCTTGCAGACATATCAAAAATTGACCGCGAGCCGCACTTTGAAGGAAAACAGTTAATCGCAATGTTATCTGTCGAGAAAGGAAAAAAACATGAAGAAGATGAAACAAAAAGTTAGAAAATCAGCAGCCAAACGCTTTAAAGTTACAAAAACAGGTAAAGTGATGTTTGGGCACCAGTTTGGTGGTCATTTAAAACTTCACAAATCAAAGAGAAGACTGCGAAGACAAAAAGAACCAGGAGTTCTTGTAGGAAAATTCGCAAAAAGAGTAAGACGTATGTTAGGCGTCGCCTAACATCGATTATTTGATGTTAAAAATGAGATTTTCTGGAAACCGAATCTTTGATAATTTGATATCAAGTATTCAAAAAATCAAGATTTCAAGATCAAAGATGTCACATTTCACACATCAAAATATCTAAAACATTATGGCACGAATTAAACGGGGAACCGTATCACGAAGAAAACATAATAAACTTTTGGGACTTACCAAAGGATATCGCGGTACAAAAAGTAAATTGGTAAAAGTAGCGAAAGAAGCTGCTCTTCATGCTGGGCAATACGCTTATAACGGTCGCAAACAGAAAAAACAAGATTTTCGTACCCTCTGGATTACTCGTATTGGCGAAGCAGTCAAAAAAGAAGGTCTTTCTTATAGTGTTTTTATTAACAAACTTCACAAGACAAATATCGGACTTGATAGAAAAATTTTGAGCAATCTTGTCGTTGAAGATCCAGAGACATTCAAGCATATCGTTGACAAAGTAAAAAACGTATAATAGAATAAATTATATGAATAAACAGTTGCAAGCTTATTATTGGTTTCAGTTTACTTCCCAACCCGGGAGGAAACGTCGCGGTTTAGTGTAAAACTAACAAGAAACCAAAAACGTGAATCCTCCCCAAAAGGGAGGTTTTTTTTTGTTAAAATTATGAAAGTACTTGGAATAGGTGAATCAGTAATAGATAATTTATATTTGGTCGACGACGAAAAACCAGAGCTACGTTCCGCGCCGCAAAAACATGTCGGGGGTCCGGTGTTGATTGCTTTACTTCTTTTGGCACGATTAGGAGAAGACTGTACACTAGTTACTAGTCTCGGCAACGATGAAGATGGCGAGCTGATTAAATCTTTGACCAAACACGAAAATGTAACAATTATCCCAATAACGCAAAGAAAGACTACAGTGAATTCTATTTTAACCAGCATAAATTCTGGTCAACGAAAAAAAATTAGAGGGACAACGGTTCATCGCAAAATTAAAGATCTGGGGAGAAATTTCATCAGA
>CAZJVI010000131.1:0-2407 GCA_964549385.1 uncultured Gammaproteobacteria bacterium | reverse complement strand
AGACATAAAAAAACAGAAAACGCTTATTAACAAAGGAACGGTATATGCCTTAATTGCTATGGCAGGGTGGGCGATCTACTTTACGTTTATCAAAATACCAGTAAGGCAGGATGGATTTTTCTGGCCGTCATATGTTACGAGTATTGTTGGCTCTTTGTTTTTTTTAATTTTTGGACTCAGAAGAATTAAAATGCCACAGGTACAGATCAAGAGTGGCTTTCCTGCGGTAATGCTTTCTGGGCTACTATTATCGATTGGTGCATTTGCTTTTAATTTCGGTGTTGGACAAGGATTATCTTCTATAATCGCACCAATTGCTGGAGCATATCCTGCATTATTTGCATTACTTGCATATATCATTTTTAAGGACCCGATTACTCATCAACAAAAATTGGGTATGGTAGTAACTTTGTGCGGAATAATTCTTCTCGCTTACTTTAGTGGATAATATTTCTAAGCATGATAATCCTCTTTTGCATATTTTGAAATATAATATGCGGCCATAATAAGACCCAAATGTGAAAAAGCCTGCGGATAATTACCGAGATACTGCTTCGTTTCCGCTTCCATTTCCTCTGAAAGCAATTGTTGATCATTTACATTTTTCAAAAACGTATGAAAGAGTTCATGCGCTTTCTTTGTCTCTCCAACAATTGCCAAAGCTGAAATATACCAAAATGTGCAAAGAAGAAATGCTCCCTCACCGCGCGGCTTGCCATCTTCACGGAGATAGCGATAAACAAAAACATCATCATATATCAGCTGCTTTCTCGTCAATTCGATAATTGTTGCTGTCCGAGAGTCATGTTTGTCTAAAAACTGTAGCAAGACAAAAAGAAAGTTTGTCGCGTCTTGATTGTCGGTTTCAGGATGCTGTTTGAGTATTCCTTTCTTTTGATCATAACAATACTTCCAAATCCATTCTTTAATCTCCGATTCTAATTTTTCACACCATTTTTTTTCATCATGTGTAAAACCAAGTTTTCCTGCCATCCTCAGTGCACGATTGACACCAACCCATGCCATTACCTTACTGTACGTAAAGTGATAATCTCCTGTCCGCACTTCCCAAATACCGCGATCCTTTTTTTGCCATAACGTTTCGATTTGTTTGACTAAATCCAGAATCAGTTCTTTCTCAATTTTTAGATTTTTAATCTCTCGCTTGTCTGCAAAATAATGTGCATCAATCAGTGCTCCGTAGACGTCTAACTGGAACTGCTCCGCTGCTTTATTGCCAATCCGAACGGGTGAAGAATTTTTATAGCCATGCATGTTCTCCAAAATTTTCTCCTGCGGGACAGGTTTCCCTTCAATAGTATACATAAGTGAAAGGTCAAATTGTTTCTCTGCCGACTGCTCGGCAATTGTTTGGAGAAATGCGAAAAATTTTTCTGCCTCTTCTTTAAATCCCAACACCTGAAATGCATAGAGAGAAAATGTCGCATCACGAATCCATACATACCGATAATCCCAATTATGCTCACTACCGATTTCTTCAGGAAGCGAAGTGGTCGGAGCGGCGACAAGCGCACCAGTAGGGAAAAATTGAAGAAGCTTTAAGGTGATTGCCGAACGCTTTAAAATATCTTCGCAAAACGGGAAAAAATTCCCTTGAGAGAGCCATTTCTCCCAAAAACGCATTGTATGATCTTCAAGACCCGTTTCAAACGTTGTTTCTTCATATGCCTCGTCAAAGCGGACGTATTCGAGCCGTATCTCATTTGAAACACCTTCTGCAACCGGAAGAATAATTTCCGCCGATCCGTCTTTTACTGCCACTTGAGCATTCTCTGGCAAATATAATCTGAGCGTCGCATTATCAACAAGCGGGACATTAATACTTTGTGCCTGACGATCATAAGAAAGTTCTGGAATTATATTGGCATAATCAAGACGCGGAGAAAAATAAAACGTTATATCTGCCTTACCTTTAATGCCTGTTATTTTCCGAACTAAATAGTGTTCACGACATGGATACTTCGGTTGGGGAACCATAAAATCTTTTATGGAAATTTCAGTTGTATCGTTTTTAAAAACCGTCTCAAGAATCGCTGTGTCATTAACATAATAGGATGACACAGTATAACCATCAGTTTTTAAGGTAAAACTACCACCATTAGGATCAAGAAGTCTGGCAAAAATGCTCGGACTATCAAAATGAGGCAAACAAAGCCAATCAATCGATCCGGTTTTAGAAACTAATGCCGCAGAATGAAGATCTCCAATAATCGAATAATCCTTTATTGATGATCCATTGTCTTTTTCTGTCATCTTTTTTATTATAACAATATTGATACCTTCCGATAGCGTTTTTGTACTTCACAAAACACTTACTCCTATGCTAGCATATACAGATGCTGAAAAAACTGCCCAGATTTTTCTTGCTAGCATCTTTATCATTCTT
>CAZJVI010000130.1:0-2466 GCA_964549385.1 uncultured Gammaproteobacteria bacterium | reverse complement strand
GTCTTCTTTTCTGAAGCTATTTTTAAAATTAAAGCTTTTATATCCATAGTTATAAGGAGATAATACAGGTTTTAATATCAGTTGTCAAGTAGGAACTACAGTTTTAAGATTAGTTTTAAGATTCATCTACTTATTAAGTTTTAAGACACGTAATGCATAGTTTTAAGATTGGTTTTAAGATTTACTCACCAATTTCAAATTTTCTTATTTTCTCTAACCATTTTTGTGTGTCTTTAGATTTGTAATTCCAAAGTTTTTCAAGTTCGCTTACCAACTCCATTGTTAATACTGAATCTAACTCGTAGGTTTCTACCATACAAAAACCTCGTCGACACTCCTCAACTAACTTAATAATATAATCATTAACTCTTGTGATATGTATTGTTACTTCATCCTGCTTTACCCTTGTAGTTGGACTAGTTAGCTTTCCATTCATGTCTAATTTATTATTTTGCTTCGTTAAGCCGACATACGTGGCATTTTGCTTTTTCTCTTCAAGTTTACCCGTTGTGATTTCTTTAATAACCCTGGGCACACGGTTCCTTGAGTATTTGAAATATTCGTCTGCCACACGGGAAAACCAACCCTGCTTTACCCTATGCGACAACAAAGCTTTTGCCATTATATTTTGTGTCTCTTTATTAACACTCAATGGATTTATACTTGTGTGAAAGATATGCTCCTCAAGTAAAAAGGTTTTGCCAATTTCTTCTTGAGCAAGAACAGAAAGCAGATAAGCAGATATAAAAGACTTATTGTTATATAAAAGAATAGAATCTCTATGCAGACGGAGTGCATTTTCAAATGATAATCTTGCCATTTTTGCAGCCTTTTTAAGACTTTTCATAAAAACATTATAACAATTAGCTTTTTTGCAAGAGCAAAACTAATTAATATTTGCTAAAATAGCTTCAAATAATAACCCTTTTGACGATGTAATGAAAATAAAATTTTTAATTGGCTATCCTGCAAAATCTTACGCTACAGAATGGCAAGAAATAAAAAAATTGCCCAAAGATGAATTTGCTCCTGACGAAGATACCTTTGTGCTCTTCAAAGCATTAGAGTTGAACAAAAGCCTTGAACGGGAATTGATACACGCAAGGAAAAACTTACTTTTGCCTGAAAATGGGTTATCACTAGAACAATATATAAGAAGAAAAGATACTATCAAGAAATAACACATACTTCTATAGCTTCCTTTTATAGACTCTGCTTAATGAAGGTTAGCGAGCCTACACAATCAAATAAAGATACTAATCTATCTGAAGACGAGTTAAAACAACTTACAGACTTTTTTCAAATACTTATAAAGATTGACCAGAGAAAAAGGGAAAAACAATGTCAGTGATAACAATTACAGAAGTACAGATTGTACCTATTAAGCCAAAAGACGGGCTTGTTGGTTTTGCGAGTGTAATTTTCAATGAATCTTTATACCTTGGCTCTATAGGCATCTACACACGCCCAGAAGGTGGTTATAGACTTACCTACCCTACAAGAAAAACTGGAAATATAACAATCAATACTTTCTATCCTATCAGAAAGGAGAATTACTGAGGATGACTATGACAGATTTTATCAATCGTTCAACGACAAAAAGGCAGATATAGAAACAAGACTAGCTTTACTTAGTGAAGCAGAAGATAACTACTACATAACGGCAAAATACATACTAGATATAGCTAATCGTGCTTATGACTTATTTGTAAGTTCAGAAGTTGAAGAAAAACGGCAGTTAATTAAACTTGTACTATCGAACCTTAGAGTAGAAGGTAAAATAGTCCGATACGAGGCTCTAAAACCATTTGATACACTCTTAAATTTTAACGATAATCAACCAGGGCTCCGCGACTAGGACTCGAACCTAGAACCTCGAAGTTAACAGCTTCTTGCTCTACCATTGAGCTATCGCGGAATCTGCCGAATTAAATAATTTACTAGGAATAAATTACTCAGAGTATTCGGTAACAGTTATTTTATCATCAACACCGTCAGAAAGCCAGCCTCTCTTTTTTGATATATTGACGAGATAATAGCTCATCTGTTACATTATTATTGCTGAGCTTAACTATGAAATATAGCCTTATATTTATTCTTTTATTGATCTCTACTCTGTTCTTTTTAGTGAAACCAAGTAGTGCGCAAACTACAACTTCTCCCGCACTAGCGCAAGCAATTCCAACCATTAATCCACAAATTGCACTTGTTGCAAATAATCATACACGCTATAAAGATCTCTGTCCGCAGACAAATGATCCGTTAGCTATTCGTTGTTTTGGAAAAGTTATTATTAATGAAACAGATGTACCTTTTACGACTACTCAACCCGCGGGATTCGGGCCAGCGGAATTTCAAAAAGCATATAGCGTTTCAGGACAAGCAACAGGAACGCCAATCGTGGCAATTATCGATGCGTATGATGAGCCAAACATACTCTCTGATCTGCAAGCGTATAGTACAACG
>CAZJVI010000129.1:0-2675 GCA_964549385.1 uncultured Gammaproteobacteria bacterium | reverse complement strand
ATCTTCTTGATAAACAAGTGATTGATATAACAGGAAGGAGAATGGTCAGGGTAAACGATGTTTTGCTCAAAGAAAATGGTGGAATGAAAGTAACGGGGATTGATGTGAGTTTTGCGGGAATTCTCAGAAGACTTGGGTTTGGGAGTGTTAATCCCTTAAGAACTGTTACTATTCCA
Source organism: uncultured Gammaproteobacteria bacterium (assembly GCA_964549385.1). GTDB lineage: Bacteria > Patescibacteriota > Microgenomatia > Levybacterales > UBA12049 > JACDET01. Next base: position 2,499 of record CAZJVI010000129.1, on the reverse strand, counting down.
TGGTCTGCGGTTGAAGCATTTGATTATGAAACAGGGGACATCAAAATAAAGCTTGGAAAGAGTAATCTCAACATGCTTCATCCGGCAGAAATTGCCGATATTTTGGAAGAAGCAGGAACAAAAGAACGTGAAGGAATTGTTGAAGTGCTTGATGCAGAGACAGCAGCAGACGCAATTGAAGAGGCAAACAGTGAGACACAGGAAGCAATTTTGGAACAGTTACCGACAGTGCAGCTGAAGAAAATTCTTGAAAAAATGCAATTGTCAGAAATTGCTGATGTTGCCAATGATGTTCCACCGCAGACGCTCAAGAAAATTCTCAAATTACTCAGTACTGATAGAGCACAGCGGGTTGAAAAACTTATGCTTTTCCCTGAAGATGTAGCAGGTGGTTTGATGCAGCCGACATTTTATAAAGTTGTAGGAGACAAAACTATCGGTGAAACATTGGGAGAACTTTCAAAAATAAAAATCCAGCCAGAAGCAATTGTTGTTATCGACGCGCAGGACAGCTTATTGGGTCATGTCCATGCAAATGAGTTGATTAATGCGAGTCCGGGTATAGAGATGAAAGTGCTGGTAACCGAGCCTTTTTCAGTTCATGAAGATGAGACTTTTACTGGAATTTTCCGTAAATTTGCACAATATAACTTGCGGATTTTGCCCGTTGTCGATGATGACAATAAAATCATCGGCGTTATCTCAATTGATGATGTTATGAAGCGTATTGAAGAAGAGGAGGAGAAAGATGACACGATTTAAACAACAGTTTGTACGCATTCTTCCCATACTTGCGGTTTTGGGTCCGGGGATTATCTCTGGATCAGTTGATAACGACGCCGGAGGTATCGCAACATATTCACTTGCAGGTGCGCAATTCGGACTTTCATTACTGTGGGTGCTTTTTATTACGACATTTTCTCTTGCGGTTACGCAAGAAGTCGGTGCGAGAATGGGACTGGTAACAGGAAAAGGCCTTGCGTCGTTGATTCGTGAGAAATTTGGTATCCGATGGACGACGTTTATTATGGCAGTTCTTCTTATTGCCAATATCGGGACAATTGCTGCTGAATTTGCAGGTATTGCTGCTGCGTTTGAAATTTTTAATGTGAGCAAATATATCTCAATTCCCCTCGCTTTTTTTCTTGTTCTTTTTCTCGTTACGAAAGGAAGTTTTAAACCTCTCGAACGGGTTTTTCTTGTTCTATCAACGTTTTATCTTGTTTATATCGCATCCGCAGTTCTTGCTCATCCTAATTGGGGAGCAGCTATGCAAAGTGTTGTTACTCCGACATTAAATTTTAATAAAAGTTACCTTCTTACGCTTGTTGCGGTTGTTGGAACAACAATCACACCGTGGGGACAATTTTTTATTCAGGATTATGTCGTTGATAAAAAGTTATCCAAGAGTGATTTATCAATTGAACGGGGAGATGTCTTCTTCGGCTCGTTCATCACCAATGTTATTTCATTTTTTATTATCGTTGCCTGTGCGGCAACACTTTTTGCTCACAATATAGTGATAAACGATGCAAAAGATGCCGCGCTTGCACTTAAGCCTCTTGCAGGCCAATTTGCATCAATTCTTTTTGGATTTGGCCTTCTCAATGCTTCATTATTTGGAGCTGTGCTCGTTCCTGTTTCAACATCGTATGTCATAACTGAGGCATTTGGGTTTGAGTCGGGGCTTAATTTTTCATTCAAAGAAGCTCCTGAATTCTATGGACTTTTTATCTTTGCCATTCTTATCGGAGCACTTCTTGTACTTCTGCCCTTTGTCCCGCTTCTTTCAATTCTTTTCTTATCGCAGGCACTTAATGCAGTGTTGCTTCTTCCGGTTCTTGTTTTTGTTTACCTTCTTTCAAATGACAAGCGATTACTCAACAACTATAAAAATGGAAAGCTTATAAATACGATTATTGTCGTCACATTTCTTCTTATTGCAATAAGCGCTATTGCATATTTTGTCTCACAGTTTGTTTAGTCACTATTTCTTCTGGGATCTTCTTATTCTTTAGCGATTTCTTCTTTTTTGTCTCTCACGCAGCCCATTTTTAAAAGAGTAGTTTTAAGCCATAAATACATATGTAAATAGAGTAATTATTTAAATCTATTAATGAGTTAATAGTTTTTATATTTATCTAAAACAGTTCACATTAAACTGCATAATCTTTCCGCAAAATTACTCATTCTTTTTGTCGGTTTTTCCGTTATAAAAAATTTTTGTTCAGGCGTGAGGTATTTGCTAAAAGATATATCGGCGAATTGTTTATAGTAGTATTTTAATGTAGTTATAGGTCAATATTATTTGAAAAATGAGAGATGTTCATCAACAATTTCGTCAGATATTTATATAACAGAGTTGGGTAAATGATTCAGGAGCAACGTGCAAAATTATAGTTTAAAGCATATTGTAAAAACAATTATTTTTTGTTTACCAATAACATTTGCAATCTTTCATGTTCATGGCTGCCAGCATCATCAGTCTCCCAATATGAA
>CAZJVI010000128.1:0-2700 GCA_964549385.1 uncultured Gammaproteobacteria bacterium | reverse complement strand
CTGATGAACGCTGTTGGTATCAATCACCAAAAACCATCAATTGCGAATATAAATAAGATTATTGAACATGGTATTCACAATATTGATGAATTCCCACTTCAGGGGGCAAATCTTAGTATATTTAGAGAAAAAATTTATCATGCAGATCAAAAACTTATTGCAGATGGTAGGGCACGAATCTTTATACGCGTGCCCAGTCAGAACTTTGCTGGCATTATACTATTGGGAGACAAAATACTTGGAGAAAAAATTTTGACTGATGCGAGGGGGAAAACTCAAAAATATTCTTCATGACGTTCATCATTTGACTTACACACAAGAGTGTTTATAATGGAGCAACTATTATTAAATAAAATTACTATATTATGAAAAAAGACTCAAATGAATTACTGAAAGAAAAGGTTGAAATGATAGATGACATACTAACCCTTGCACAAAGACTAATTGCTATCCCTTCAACAGTGAATCTGCCGCCTGAAAAGAAAAAAATTTTAGCAATTGTAGAAGAACTATTACAAGAATTTACGATTGACTCATTTAACCATGAGGGTATATACAGTTTACTAATTCATAATGCAAAACCTGGCACAAAAAAATTTAAAATAATTTTGAACGCTCATTTGGATGTTGTCGCTGCAAGATCAGAACAATTTAAACCTTTTATAAAAGATGGTAAATTATTTGGACGTGGAGCATATGATATGAAAACAGCTGCAGCAGTAATGATTTTCTTATTTAAAGACATTGCATCTCAGTTAAGCTATCCTATAGCTCTTCAATTATCTACTGACGAAGAAAATGGAGGATACAGAGGAGTAGGCCACCAAATTCATAAAGGAGTAAGAGCAGATTTTGTGATTACTGGAGAATGTGGATCAAACTTCCGAATCATTCATCAAGCAAAAGGTATCCTGCGAACCAGATTGATAGCACAAGGAAAAACATCTCATAGTGCTTATCCTTGGAGAGGAGAAAATGCTATTGTTAAACTCCACCATGCAATACATGCAATTCTATCAGAATATCCATTACCCAAAGAAGAGATTTATCGAACGACGGTAAATGTTACTCATGTACACACAAATAATACATCCATTAATACAATTACTCCTGACCACTGCGAGGCAATTCTTGATATTCGTTTTATTCCGGGCGAGAGACAAGCAGTTATCGATACAGTCAAATCTGCCCTTCCAGAAGGAGTAAGATATGAAGTTATTTACGACAGCACTCCGCATAAAACTGATGTAGATAATAAATATATTAAAATCTTAGCGACAACCGCAAAAGAGGTATTGAAACAGAAAATTGTTTTCGGAAAAGCTCATGGTGCGTCGGATATGAGACATTTCACTGAGGTAAATTGCGATGGCGTTGAATTTGGGCCTATTGGCGGAAATCAACATCATGATAATGAATGGGTTGACATTAAGAGCCTTGGAGATTATTATCAAATCCTCAAACAATTCCTGCTTGCAGTTAATGCAAAATAAACTACAATAGCAGTATGATTAATCAGAAACGGCTAGTAGAAACCTTTATAAACCTTGCTAAAATCGATAGTCCATCAAAACATGAGGAAAAATTTCGTGATTATTGTGCAGAAAAATTAAAAAAATTTGGCGCAACAATTAAACTTGATTCATACGGCAATTTATTTGCCTATTTTGAGGGAGTTGGTGAACCAATAATGATAAATTGTCATTTGGATACTGTTGAGCCAGGAAGAGGTATCAAACCACAGATAGAAGGAAACAAAATCGTCTCCGATGGTACAACTATTCTTAGTGCTGATCCAAAAGCAGGTATTGCTGCAATTTTTGAAGCACTTACTTCATTAAAGGAAGATAAAAAACAATATCCGAAACTTGATATTGTTTTAACACTTGGCGAAGAAATAGGTCTTGTTGGTGCAAGAAATCTAGATTACGCCATGCTCCGGGCAAAAAAAGGTATTACATTTGATGGAGAGAAATCAGTTGCCAATGTCATGATTGGTGGACCTGGATATAATCAAATTAACGTAACGGTCACAGGAAAAGCTGCACATGCAGGAGTTGAGCCTGAAAAAGGCATTTCAGCAATACAGATAGTTTCTGAAATTATCACAAATTTTAAACTCGGAAGAATTGATGATGAAACGACGGCAAATATCGGATTTATTTCTGGAGGAAGTGCTCGAAATTCAGTCCCAGAAAATGCTACGTTCCAAGGAGAAATTCGCAGTCGCGATAAAAAGAAACTAGAGATTCACACAGAACATTTTAAAGATGTTATTAAAGAAATCCAAAAAAATTATCCAAAAGCAAAAATTGAACTAGAGATTGTTCGTGAATTTGATCCTTACGCATTTTCAAATAGCCATCCAATGCTTAAAAAAATTGAAACACTTTTAAAAGAACTCAAACTAAAACCACATCTTTATGCTTCAGGAGGAGGAACTGATGTCAATATATTTCAAGCACATGGTATCGATGCTATTTGTGTTGGCGCTGGATCCTTTAATATGCATACCAAACGTGAATATGTCGATATAAAAGAGCTAACGAACACTGCTAAGTTTTGCGAACTGTTAATTAAACAGGCAAATTGACCTCACGGTATGCTATAATTTAGCTACTTTCGGGCTCATAGCTCAGTTGGTTAGAGCGTTGCATTGACATTGCAAAGGTCAGAGGTTCGACTCCTCTTGGGCCCACA
>CAZJVI010000127.1:0-2722 GCA_964549385.1 uncultured Gammaproteobacteria bacterium | reverse complement strand
ATGCTCAAACTTCAATGACCACTACCCAGTGGTGCACTTCCACCTAGAATCTACGAAATACTACTTGACAAAATACGGGTCTCATAGTATTATCTCTTTTCTATGGGAAACTATGAGGAATTAAACGATAAAGAAAAAAGCATCGACTTTCCAGAAGAATTCGTTCAAGAATTGCGGGGAGCATATCTTGCTGGTTATGAAGACGAGGCAATCGAACGCGCAGAAGAACAAGGAATAGATCTTCTTGAAATCATTAGTTAGGCACTAGGTATGAATGCCATTTTCTTCCACAAAAAACTTTCATTCGTGAAAAAATAAATTTTATATATTAGCCAAGCTATTCCCTGCATCAATAGTCAATATCTCGCCACACATTGCATCATTCTTAACGAGAAAGAGTATCGCGTCAGCAATTTCTTCTGGTTGAATCATTTTTTTTGTAAGATGAGCCTTCCCTAATTCCTTTTGTTCCTCAAAAGTAGGATTTCCCCACATAGCTGTAGCAACTCTGCCTGGAGCAACAGCATTTACAAGAATTTTTGGAGCAAGTTCTTTTGCTAAATTTTTTGTATAGTTATCCAACGCAGCTTTAAAAGAAGAGTATGCAATAGAATCTGATTCTCCATAGCCAAGCCTTCCATTAATTGAAGATACATTAACAATTTTACCTTGAGTCATTAATGATAATGCATATTTTGTCACGAGTACACAACCCAAAAAATTATTTTTGAATATTTTTGTGAAGATTTCAATATTCGCATAATTATCTCCCTCAATAAAAATTCCTGCGCTATTAATGAGTATATCTAAATGAGAAAATTTTTCTTTGAGAGTTTTAAACATCGAAGATACAGCCTCTTCGTCTGAAATGTCTGCTTTGATAGCCATATTACCTTGTGAATATTTATTGCATTCGTTAACAACATTCTGAGCAGCCTGTGAATCAGATTTAAAATTAACTATAACCGTACAATCTTCTTTTGCAAAAGCTATTGCTGCTGCTCTACCAATTCCTTTAGATGCGCCTGTAATTAATATAATCTTATTTTTCAATGTCTGCATTTTATAGAGGAAAACTAATTATTTTGATCAGCTCTTCATCCCAATAAAATCAATCTTAGGAAAATGAACTTTTACTTCTTCACGAAATTTTTCTGCCAAATTGCTTGAAAACTTTCCAAACTGACCTGATTCAGATTTTCCGCACAGATTGTTCTCCCAGCGCCTCAAAAGTGCTTGTATTTCAAATCCTTTTTCATTAAATTCTTTCTGCCATTTTTTTGGATCTTTTTCGTAGTTATCGTGTAGTTCTTTAAAAGCCTGAAAAACTTCCTTATGGGCTTCTAACATATCCTGAACTTGTTGTTTGTACTTAACCATAGTTATTTAATTTTGAGGAGTTCAACATCAAAAATGAGGGTGGCAAATCCAGGAATATCAGGTTCCACTCCATATTTTCCATAGCCAAGCTCGTGAGGGATAATAAGCCGTCTTTTGCCGCCTACTTTCATGCCTACTACTCCCATATCCCACCCTTTAATTACATAGCCAACACCAATAGGTGTTTCAAAAGGTTCATCTCGGTCAACAGAACTATCGAATTTCTTTCCTGGTTTTCCTGGTGCTTCTTCCAACCAACCCGTATAATGAATCACCACATGATCACCATCTTTGACCGCGTCCCCAGTCCCCTTTTTGATATCTTCAATTTTTAATTTCGGATCTGCCACGTAAATAGTATAACAAATTTAGGTGCTAGGTGCTAGGGATTAGGTATTAGAAATTAAAGCTAATTTAGAGAGAGTTGCCTAAACTGTTTAACATTTTTATAATTTCTTCTAACTGCATAAGTAATTTTTCAAAATCTCTTTCTTTGATATAACCTATTCTTTTTGAAAGAATTAGTTGTGTCTCTAATTCAGCTGCTGAAGCAAAAGCTATACTCAAAAAGTGTTTATATTCTAATTTAGAACCTCTCGCATTACCTTCTGCAATATTTGAAGGAATTGATACACAACATCTGCGTATTTGAGAAATTAATCCATACATTTCAGTTGTAGGAAACTGTTTTGTAACCAGATAGATATCCTCACAGAGTTTCATTCCTTTCTGCCATACATGCAGGTTTTTATAGGAACTTATCATAGTAACTTTATAACAAACTCATCAATAAAATACTATTACCTGATACCTAGCACCTATTACCTAGTCCCTGTTATAATACTGAAGCTATGCCATCTGACAAATATTCCGCTATTTGGGTATCAAGCTCATCAATGAGTGATTTTATCAAATGCCCCCGTCTTTACTATCTCCGAAACGTTTATAAAGATCCACTGAGTCGCCATAAAATCAACATTATTAATCCATCCCTCGCACTTGGACAAGCAGTGCATGAAGTTTTGGAAGCACTCTCGGTTATTCCTGTTGAAGAGAGATTTCAAACATCCCTTCTAGATGCGTATGAAACTGTCTGGAAAAAAGTCAGCGGCAAGCTAGGCGGCTTTACCAACGACAATGAAGAATTGGCAGTAAAAGAACGAGGAGCACAAATGCTTAAACGCGTTATGGATCATCCGGGTCCACTGAAAAACAAAGCAGTAAAAATTCCCAAAGAACTTCCCAATTATTACCTCTCTGAAGAAGAAAATATCATTCTTTGCGGCAAAATCGATTGGCTGGAATATCTTCCTGAAGATGATTCAGTCAATATCATTGATTT
>CAZJVI010000126.1:0-2810 GCA_964549385.1 uncultured Gammaproteobacteria bacterium | reverse complement strand
CGCTGCTATATTGGATATTCCCTGATGCTGTTGCTACTAAATTATTATTAACATCAAAAATCTCAGCCCATGCATTTCTTGTGGGATGATTAGGGTTTTTGTTACTCAATGCTGATGCAGTCGGATTAACATTATCTCCGGCATTGCCGATGCCATCCATGAGAACATTTAGCGCAAGAAGTGTTCCTCTGGGTGTTGCAGTGGGTGTTGAAGAAATTGGTACAGGAGTCGGATCAGGTGTTGGTGTTGCAGTGGGGACAAGCGTTGGAGTTGGAGTAGGAGTTGCAGTCGGGGTAGGAGTAATTTCTTTATCGCCGAAATTTTCATTGGTAACTGCGTTACCGTTGGTCATGGTAAGAGACAAATTGTTGCCACTTGCAGGAAGGGTTTGCAACCAGCCTGATGGGAGAGTTTGTGAAAGAGTATAGGTGCCATTGCAAACATTTTGGAAAGAATATGTTCCATCACTGCTTGATGAAATACTTTGTATCAGTGTTGATGATCCGGACTGAGTGAGTTGGATAAGAACTCCTGGTATTCCAGGATCGGACGGATCAAAAATACCATTGCCTGTAAGATCACTGAATATGGTTCCTGAAATAGATCCACCTTCGATAATTTGTGATATTTGACTGTAAACAGTATTCAGCTGATCTGTTGTCGGACTGAAATAATACTGTCCGCCAGTGCTTTGTGCAAGCTTGGTAAGAAATGCTGAATCAACATCTTGTCCCAACCCGATTGTGTAAAAAATAGTGCCATTTGTTTTGTATGCATTTGCCGCAGCGGTAAGAGCCGCTTGTTCTGCAGTAGTTGTGCCCACTTGTTTGCTCGATCCTTCAACAGTATTCGCTAAACCGTCTGTCAAAAGGATTATTGCGTTTTTCACACCTGCTCGTTTGTCCTTTGTTATTTCTTGTGTTGCTTGATCAATTCCGCATTGGACGCATGTATTGCCATTAGCTTTTAGAGCATTTACTTGACTTGTAACAGTTGAGAAAGAAGAAGTGAGGGGACTATTAAGTGCTGCTGTGGTTGCAAAATTTACCAGACCAATCCGATTGTTTGCCTGTCCTGAAACAAGAGTAATAAAATTATCTGCAGCTGTTATTGCATTAGATATCTTTGTCCCTGATGACCCTTGTTGATCATTCATGCTTCCTGAAGTATCCATAACAAGCATTGTATCGCCAGGGGATGTTCCGCAGCTTGTTTGTGGCTTATTAATTTGAACAGTAACTGGTGTGGTGTTTGCAATGACATTTTCATTATATGATGAGTTGTTGCTTATAGAGAGCGCTTGAGAGTCTGAGCCGAAGCTAATAGTAGCAGTAGATGAGCTGTCGTTATCTAATGCTTTTAGTGTAAGTGTTCCGACTTTGGTTTTTGCCGTAATTGCATTTGCAAGATTAGAGCCGATTGAGAGTGTTGCGGTTATACTTCCGTTTGATGAAATCGGTCCTTCTACAACTTGAGGGAAAACGCTTTGGTTGGGGATAAATCCGCCTGCAAGTTGGAATTTAGTTGGATCATAGGTCATGTCCAATTTTACCAGTGAAACACTATTCGCTCCTGGATCGACATACACATCCAAACTAAACGTACTACCTGCAGGTATTTGTACCGTAGAATTTGTTGAAGAAACACTTGATTGATAGGAAAGATCAACTGTTTTTTCAGCATTACTTTTTGTTGAAACCTCTTTTTGTGAGTAAAACAAAGTAACTGGGAGAGCAATGAGCGCCAAAAGAATAAATCCACCCAAAAAAATCGTTCTTTTTCGTATCGTGTGCATAAAATTGTCCACAATTAGCATAATGAATAGCTGCTTTACGTGTCAAGGTATAAAAGATTGAGAGCTCTATGGTGCGAGTTCTTGAGAGATTGTTTGTTCTTCTTGAACGAACTGAGGAGCATTGAGCAAGAAATCAAGCCGTGGAGTAAGAGAGAATGAGGGATACAAGGCGTTTCCAGCACATAAGTTTCGATTATTCTGTAGTGTTCCTCCTGTTCCTTGTGCATTGATAACAACAGCGCCGCCAACATTAAGCCGCTGGTCGCAGGTCGCCGGCATGGTGGAGTCAGTGATGAAAGAATTACCTGCAACATACCAACCGTCAAGATTAGAGGCAGCAGAAGTGCGGTTGGAGCCGACGTTTGCAGTTACAGTAATGTTGGCTGCTGTTGAAAACGTTGCTGTTGATCCAGCCGGAATTTGGATATTGCCTGTAATGGTAAGATTGTCGTTGATCAGGAAAACATAATTTTCATTGGCAGGGAAGGTATACCCATTAAGAGTAACATCACCATTTGCGGTATAAATACCGTGGGCAAGATTGGCAGGGAGTGTACAGTTTGTGAGATTGCAGACGCTTGAAAGAGCGATTTCCGGAATCTCTGCTGTTTGTGCTTTTTGCGTAAGATAGGTATATGAAGTTGTTATCTTACTTGATGAAGTATAGACTTCAGGATAAGTAGCTCCTCCTACAATTTGATTGGTTGTTGATTCTTGTCCGTCTCCAAAATCGGAATCGGTACCTCCAGTAAAGGCAAGACCTGGACCTGTGCAAGAAGCATTGGTGATAAGTGCATAGTGTGCAAGAGGAATTTGATCATTGACACCACCGTCGTTTCTCATATCTCCGCAGATGGATTCTATCCACGGAACATTATCGATAATGCCAAAGTCGAGATTGACGATATTGCCGTTGTTGCAGGTTGCACCGGGAGCACCATTCACATTACAGGTATAGCCAACATTGACAGCAAAAGCAGCCGGTGGTCCAACAATTGGTGAAGTCATATACCAG
>CAZJVI010000125.1:0-2825 GCA_964549385.1 uncultured Gammaproteobacteria bacterium | reverse complement strand
TTCGGCTGCAAGACGAACTGGTTTGCGTGAGGGAGATCTACATATTGTACCCAGCGCTATTGCTGATCCTAAGTCTTATTGGGCGCGTCGTAAAGGTGGAGAACATTATAGTCATATAGGTATATCTGGTACGTGGAAATTCTCGGATTTACCATTTGACGCAGTCGCTTTTATAATGGATGACTTAACTGATCCTTTAAGCACGGTTATTCCCAACGGATTAAAAGTATTGGATGAAGGAATTGTTGCAGTTAGAGGACAAGAAAATTAACCCTTTGACCAAAGAGCCGTTGTCACAGTGCCGCTGATAAGGACAGGATCTAGGCGGAGTGCATTTGAGCAGACTCCTGAAGCTGCTGTTGCAAGCTTAGCAGAAGGAATAAATACGTTTAGAAGAAATGGAGCTCGTGGTATTAGAGAGATAAAAGTTGTTGCTTATCCAGGAAATAGAAATATAAGTGCTGGCATGCTAGAACCTATTAGATCTGCAACTACTAAATAATTCATATACATTGTATATATATTCAATTAAGTAAAAATTTATCCACTTTGGAGATCAGATCTTCTATTTGAAAAGGCTTTGCTAAATAATCATCCGCGCCTGATTGTTTAACGGTCTTCACTAAATCAGTGTTTGCAGATATCATAACAACAGGAATATTTTTGGTCTCAACATTCTTCTTTAATGCCTTACAAATTTCTCCGCCATTAAGGCCTGCCATACAAACATCGAGAAAAAGTAATTGGGGTTTATGTCTCAACAACTGAGGAAGTAACAAGCCATCTGCAACTGTTTCAACCGTAAAATTATAGAATTCTAATATCATTTTCATCGCATCCAAAATGGCCGGATCATCATCTGCGACAACAATGAAATTATCTTTTCTCATATTACAAGATAATCCTAATACAAAAATATGAGAAATATGTAATAATTGTCGTTTTATATAGACAACATACACGTTAAGATGAGTCTATTTCTTCTTATTTCCTTTTAGTTTGTGGTAAATGTAATAAGCAACAAGAAGTACAAAAACTACTACAATAACAAGCTGAAATTTGCTATAAATAGGTGCGATTGAATCCCAGTGAGCACCTAAATAATAACCAACTAAAGCAAGAATAGTTGTCCATACGAGTGATCCAAGAAAGGTAAAGAGCATAAACTTAGGGAGTTTCATTTCTGAAAGTCCTGCAGGAACGGAAATAAACGATCTTACTCCAGGAAGTAATCTGCTGAAAAAAGTAATGCCGCTTCCATATTTTTTATACATGCTGACCGCTTTGAGATATTCATGCTCGGACAACAAAATGAATTTGCCGTATTTATTGATCAAATTTAGAATAACTGTTTCTTCAAGATAATAACCAATAGCATAGGCGATAAGAGCACCAGTGAGATCACCTAATGAACCAAACAAAATAACCAGAGGGAGAGAAAAAGCTCCTATTTGTGTAAGATATCCTGCAAACGGCATGGTCACTTCAGAAGGAATTGGCACAAGAGCGCTATTAAGCATCATGAGAATAAATACGCCAAAATACCCCGCAGAGTGAATAAGATGAATAATAAATCCTGATAAGCTGCTTAGCATAAGATATCTCAAGTATAGCAAAAAAGGTAATGAAAATACAGAAAAAGTATCAGAGATAGCAAAAACAGGCTTCTGATACCTTTGATACCTCTTAATGCCTCTTGCATTTGAGAAAACAATTAATCAATAATAAAGATACTTATTCGTAAAAGATGAGTTATAATCTGTTTTATAGAAAGGAGGTGAGCACATGAGTACTAATAAATCAGCTGATATTATTGACACAATGGGGGAGTGGTTTGACAAGTTTCCGGCAATGCCAAAAAATGGAAGAGAAGTTTTAGTCAAAATCGCGCCTGTGATATCTCTTATTTTTGGAATTTTAGGTATCTTAGTCGGCATCAGTGGACTTGGAATTCTTACAGTATTTTCGCCATTTGCATTTTTAGGAGGATATGGCGGCTATGGTACTGGTTTTGTCGTAGCACTAATTTATCTGGTCGGATCGGCTTTATTATTGATGTCCTATCCAGGACTAAAAGCACACAAATATAAAGGGTGGAAATTATTATTTTGGAGTGAAGTAGTAAGCCTGATTGGCGGTTTGGTGTCAATGGCAATTATCTCGGCAATTATTGGAGCTTTGATTGGATTTTATCTTATTTACCAAATTAGATCATACTATAAATAATTGCAAATCTGTATAAACAACAAATAAAAACTGTAACAATTTATTGTTGGAGTTATATTTGTTGTTTTTTTATTTTTGTGACCAGCGAGCAAAAATGCCAGTGGAAAGAAGTCTTTTTGCTGATTTTTCCTCAAGCGCAAGTTCTCCAAATTCTATTTTTCCACCCAAATCTGAAACATAATCCTCAAGAACATTTTTCAACATCAATGCGGATGAAGAAATTGCGTAAGCATTTATCAGAAAAAATAATGGCTTTTGTGACAGAACTAATCGGCAAAGAGATAACAATTTGGGAAAAGATTCATTAAAATCCCATTTTTCACCTGTTGGTCCGTGTCCATAAACTGGTGGATCCATAATAATTCCATCATATTTAATTCCGCGTTTCACCTCTCTTGAAACAAATTTTATCGCGTCATCCAAAATCCAACGGATTGGTTTATCCTGCAAACCGGAAGCAGCTTGATTCTCCCGTGCCCAACCAATTGTTGGACGAGAAGCATCAACATGAGTAACTACTGCGCCTCCGACAGCACAAACTAAACTCGCGATACCTGTATAACCAAAGAGATTCAATATCTGAAGACTGTTTTTAGAAT
>CAZJVI010000124.1:0-2850 GCA_964549385.1 uncultured Gammaproteobacteria bacterium | reverse complement strand
GACAAAATTTGACTTCATAACGTACTATTCTGTATACTCTCCTTATGAACACAGCCACCATTAATATTAAAACAACAACCGAAACAAAAACAAAAGCGCAAAAAATTGCGGAAAGTCTTGGGATGAACCTTAGTACCGTCATTGACCAATATCTCAAAACATTTATCAAAACCCAAGGGGAAGATTTACAGGAAGAACCAAACGACTATATGATACAAGCATTAAAAGAATCTGAAGCAGATGTCAAAGTAGGAAGAGTATCACCTCACTTTACGAATGCAAAAGACGCAATAGCTTGGCTCGATGATCCAAACGCCACGTATGCCAATGGAGATAAAGTACGGGACGAGATTTAGAAAAAACTACAAAGAAGCAGATAGACACATTAAAACTGCTTTCGAGCAGACTCTTGAGTTATTTTTTTATCAGCAAGATCATCCTTCACTCAGAAATCACGCATTACGAGGCAAATTTGTAGGATATCGAAGTATAAATGTCACAGACGATGTCAGAGCAATTTTTAAAGTAACACAGACAGGCAAAAAAACAATTATTATCTTTCATATGCTGGGAACGCATGAACAACTGTATAAGAAGTAGTTTTTCTCTATCGCTTTGGAGATTGCTTCTTGCGGCGAGATTTTCCACCCATACCGACAACACGTCGTTCACGGACACGTGAATCACGAGTAAGAAAACCTTTTTTCTTAAGCGTCGGTCGATATTTTACTTCATCCAATTTTGCCAAAGCATTAGAAATACCGGCAATAACAGCCTGCAATTGTCCTGATGGACCGCCACCGACAATTTTTATCGTGAATGCGTAATTTTGCTGATGAGCATTGGTCACTCGCAATGGTTCAGTATACAACCGTCGTGAAACTTCTCCTGAAAAATATTCAGCAATTGGTTTTTTATTAACAAAAATATCGCCTTTCTTAACTGCTATGTCTCCCCAGACCAAATCTGCTTTGACATGTTGATGCAACCGTATGCGGGCAACTGATGATTTGCGTCGACCAACTGCAAAGACATAGTCTTTCTTTGCGTTTTTATTTTTCTTTGTTTGTACTTCTTCTGCCATAATTCTTATTCTGATTAAAGATTAATGAATACAGAATAAAGATCTTTACTCATTAATCGTTATTTTTTAATCTAGTTTTTAAATTTATCCTGATACTTGTGTTCTTCTCCTGAAAAAACAAATAATCTCGCAAGCATTCTATCTTGCAATCGATTATCAGGCAACATCCCTTTGACTGCGTGAGTAATTATATCCTCAGGTTTGCGTATACGCAATTCTTTGAGTGTTTCGGATTTGAATCCACCTGGATAGCCGGAATGACGATTATATCTTTTTTGTACTTCTTTTCTACCGGTTACTTTAACATTTTTTGCATTTACGATAACAACATAATCACCACAGTCAAGATTACGGACAAAATATGACTTACTTTTACCCATCAATAATTGAGCAATTTTACTTGAAACACGACCTAATGTCTGATCTTTGACATCTATCAAATGCCATTCTCTTTTTATATCGTTTGCTTTTGTTGCAATTGTTGTATTCATAATCTTTAATCTTCAATCATTAATCTTTAATCTATTTACCCCTTCTTCTGTCTTGTTACCAATTGTTTCAATGCAGAAGTTTTGGATACTTTTACTTCTTTTTCTGGCTTTGCAACTGCTATTGTTGCCTTTTTATCGTCTTTCACTTCTTTTTTATCATTTTTCTTTTGATTTTTACCTGCACTGAGTTTTGCCGAAGTACTTTTTGCTTTTATATCAGAAACAACTTCTGGTCGGTCTACCCATTCCATTACGACCTGAGGTGCATTATCAGCAACACGACGGCCTACTTTTATAATTCTTGTATAGCCGCCTTGACGATCAACAAATCGTGGAGCAATCGTATTTACCAATTTGGTAACAGCATCATACCGGATATCAGGCGCAAGACTGCGCATAGCGTCGGTTCCACCCTTTTTTGCCTTGGTAACCAATTTATCAGCCGCTGCTTTGATGGCTTTTGCTTTTGCTTCAGTTGTTGTGATGCGTTCTTCAATGACAAGAGATGTCAGCAAATTTTTGAACAATGCCTTTCTTTCGTTTGCGTCTCTTTTTAAATGTCTGCCAAATACCTGTTTTTTCATAATAAATAAGAAAAAATCTCAAAGCTCAAAACACAAATCACAAAATTACATCGTAAATCTCAAAACTTTTAAAGATTTTATTTTTGAGATGTCCCGATAATATCTCGTTCGGGATCCATGATAGATTTGAGATCTGAGATTTGAAATTTGAGATCTTAAATGTTCGTTAAGGAAATTCCTTTTTCTCCGAGTTTTTCTTCTATTACTGAGATAGATTTGCCTCCCATGTTGCGCATTGAGACCAATTCTTTTCGTGGTGTTGAAAGAAGCTGTTCAATTGTCTCAATTCCGCCGTTTCGTAAACTATTATAAATTCTTGTCGGCAAATCAAGTTCATCAATTGTCATACTCAAAAGATTTTGTGGGATATTTGACGTTACAACTGGGTTACTTTCTGCTGCAACAGCAACTTCTTTTGGCTCAAAAATCTGCATGAAATAAGAGCTTAACAGTTTTGCTGCGTGCATTAATGCATCTTTTGGAGCAACAGTTCCATTGGTCCAGATTTTAAGTGTTAATTTGTCAAGATCAGTACGTCGTCCCACACGAGTTGCTGCAACTTCATAAGTCACTCTTCTGACAGGAGTAAAGACTGCATCTACTGTCATAACGCCAAGTGCTGTTGAGCGTCTTTCTTCAGCGAGTGAGAATCCGTAGCCTTTTTCAACAGTCAATTCCATTTCAAGTTTGG
>CAZJVI010000123.1:0-2873 GCA_964549385.1 uncultured Gammaproteobacteria bacterium | reverse complement strand
TTGAACAGAAGTTTGATGACTACTTTTATCTTTTGGACGACCTTTCTGTTTGATAACAGTTATAGCAAGAATTATCGCAAATATCATAAAAATCACTGCAACAAGAAATGCTCTATCATAACCAACAACGGATGCGGCAACTTGACCAAACCGAGAATAAGAAACAGTTACTGCTGCTGCAACTCCTGAAAGAACAGATAGCCCTAACGCACCACCCATTTGCTGTGACGTGTTAATGAGTCCTGATGCGAGCCCTGATTCATTACTTTTGACACCTGAGGTAGCGGCTACGATTGTAGGCATATATGTCATACCAATACCAAGCGGCATAAGAAGTACCGATGGCAAAACATCAAGGAAATAATTTCCATTCACCGGCAGTCGACTAAGAAGTCCAATACTGATAGCAATTAATAATGGTCCGGCAATTAAAAATGGTTTATAGCCGTATTTTGATACAAATCCTGAGACACGCGTTGAAGTGTATCCCATGATTATAGGGAATGGAAGAAAACTCAACCCTGTAAGAACAGGCGAATAATGCAAAACTGTCTGAATATATAATGAAAGTAAAAAGAAATTTCCGAACATTGTCGCGGCAACAGGCGCCATAATCAAATTTGCACCAACAACATTTCTCACATTAAAAATTGATAATGGTATAAGAGGATGGTTGCTTTTGGACTCATTGTAAATAAATCCTACCAACAACGTTACCGTGATAACAAAAAGAGCCATTGTTGGAAGACTAAAAATACCCCATATAGGTGCTTCGCTTATAAGAAAAACCAAGACCATCAAAGCACTCGTGACCAACAATGCACCTGGTAAATCCAAATCATGATGCTCAGCTTCACTTTCATGAAGCGGCACAATTTTCGAAATAGCAATCGACATGATAATCCCGACAGGAACATTAATAAAGAAATTCCATCTCCAGCCAAAATATTGGGTTAATACTCCACCTAAAAGTAAGCCTACTGCCGCACCTCCAGTTGCAACGGTTGACCAATACCCAAGTGCCTTATTACGATTGCTGCCTTCATTGAAGGTCGTAAGAACGATCGAAAGAGCAGATGGAGACATAAGTGCAGCGGCCGCGCCTTGTAAGGCTCTCAAAATAATCAATGAAATTGCAGAATTTGAAATTCCTATTAAAAAGGAAAAAATAGTAAATCCGATCATTCCTATCAAAAGTGTTTTTCTTCTTCCAAAAAGATCAGCAGCGCGTCCTCCAAGAAGAAGAAATCCGCCAAATGTCAACGCATATGCAGTAATAACCCACTGTAATGAATCTGTTGTAAAATGTAATGACTGTTTTATTGTTGGAAGTGCGACATTGGTAATTGAGATATCCAGAACTACCATAAATTGTGCAATTGCTACTAAAAAGAAAATAAGCCAAGGTGATTTGTTTTTCATAGATATAATAGGAAATTATATAACTCAATCATTATAATAGTAAATAGTTGACTTTGTCAAGTATTTACATTGTAAGAATTTTGTACTATAATAACTATATTAATATAATATGGAAAGTACAGCTTTACAAAACAATCTCTACTGGCAGCTTTTCCGTGTAGCAATTAACGCCAAACACGGCCTTATGGATATTGCTGATAAGCATAAATTAACGGTTATGCAGATGTATACACTCTGCCTTCTTGAAGCAGATAAATCGATTCCTATGAATTCACTTTCCGGAACTCTCCATTGCGATGCATCGAATACCACTGGAATTGTTGATAAATTATTTCAACAAAAATATATCAAACGCGAAGAAAACCCTCATGACAGAAGATCAAAAATGGTTGCACTTACCCCAAAAGGAGCAAAACTTTGTGAAAAAATTGCTCAAGCTCTTGTGACGTATCAGCCGACAACACTTAACGAACTTTCTGAAAAAGAAAAACAGCAACTTCTTCTTCTCTTAAATAAAACAGGATTGCCAACTTCACTCAATTCTCCTGTCAAACACTAAACAAAACAATTACTAGTCCCTAAGACCTAGTCCCTTAGTCCTTATTTTAAATACTTATTAAAGAAACTTACTGTCGCAGCCATTGCAGAAGCAGTGTTTGGTGCTAAATTGTGATCTGCGCCTGGATATTCATTAAACGAAACATTTTTGCCAGCTTTTTGCAATGAAGCTTTCAGTGATGTTGAAAAATTAATAGGAACTTCTGTATCAGCGCTTCCTACCTGAATCTGAACGGGTGCCGTAATGAAACTGATAAACTGCGTCGGGTCTATCGCAGTCCAATAATTCGGATCATTACTCTGTGTGCCATAATCTTGCGCCATTTTTTCAAATGAATAATAGGTATCTAAATCATTTCCTACAATGCTATGCGCTGCGAAACGCTGACTCCACCATTGCGAAAGTAGATCTTCATTGCCCACAACTCCTGCCATAAGTTCTGCCGCCTTGAAATCATGTGTCATTACCAATTCATGCAAGGTGATATTGCCACCCATTGAGTGCCCGAAAACGCCAATTTTTTGTGGATTTGCATCCTTATATTTTTTTATTGACGCCAGTGCATTCATGCTGTCTGTTACATACACTGGCGAAATATATGGCTGGAGTGGTGTTCCATCAGATCCACCGTTTCCCCGATAATCAGGAACAAAAATGATATAGCCAGCCGCAGCAAGTGGATCAATCATAATAGAATAACTAGATGCTGTTGAGTATGATGATGGTGGGATATAACCGTGGTTAAATAAAATTACCGGCCAGCCGTTTTTTGGTTTAGTACCAAACGGAACAGTAAGCAAGCCGTAAATTTTCAAACCTTCAGAACGATATGAAACAATATATCGACTATAATTTCCTCCCGAAGTAAGTGTTTGTTCAATTGTTATGGCAC
>CAZJVI010000122.1:0-3061 GCA_964549385.1 uncultured Gammaproteobacteria bacterium | reverse complement strand
AGAGCGTTGCATTGACATTGCAAAGGTCAGAGGTTCGACTCCTCTTGGGCCCACACCAAGATTAAAAGTATATAAAAGTAATCAAAAAAACTATCCTCAAATCTAAAAAGTTCGACTCTTGCTAAGATATTTATGTTCTTTCATTCAACATCTTAAAACCACAAAGACAAAAAGAATAATTATATTATTGCTTTATTTTTATAGATAACTTTTTTTTCTAAAAAGCTTATAGTATTGATTTATTCATATAAATCTGTATAATACACATGATATGACTGCTGAATTGGGAAATGAAATGGCTAGAGGCACTGCAATCTGTATTGGTCGTCCACCAGAAACTGGTTCTACGCCTGACATACCAGGCACAGCTAAAGTTGGCCAGATCAATCTGGCTTTTGGTCCTAAAGGCCAAATGATTTTTGAGGGTTGTACTGCACTCGTTGGAAATAGTTGCACTATATTTGAAAGTAACCCAAACCTAGCACCTGATTGTCCGGTTAAATTAAGGGCTAGTACATCTAGAGAAGAAAACGGCGATACTCCCAGAGAGGTTATAACTATTAGATACCCCGAGTATACTCTTACTTTAGATCAAGGTGCCCATGAGGTAAGAAGAAGTGATAGAGAAGGGCCAATTAATTTAACTCCCACTGAATTTGGTTTATTGAATGTATTCATGGGACATAGTGGGAGAGTTATAAGTAAGAGCCAAGTACTTGAAGCTTTGGAGCCTGGCAGTTCCGATTACAGAAAACCAACATATGTGATTAATTTAGTAGCCTTCCTTCGTAATAAAATTGACGGACCTGATAAGGGTAATACACCTTCATTTTTAGAAACAAAGCATGGTCATGGTTATGGAATTCTTGGCGGAATGAGACAAGATCCACAATAGTAGCTCCAAATAAGAGATGTCTCATGATAATATGAAAGAAACTGTATGGAGAATATCTCCAAAGGGTTAATAAACTAAACAACTCACTAAATGATATAATAAAAGTATGTCACGAGACGAAGCTTATCAGCTCCTTACAAAATATCTTAAAAACAAAAACCTTATCAAACACTCTCTGGCTGCTGAGGCGGCTATGAGAGGCATTTATAGGCATCTTACGCCAAAAGATGAACAAAATGCAGTCGATGAAGAAAAATGGGGGATTACGGGGCTTCTGCACGATATAGACTATGAAATCGCACAAGAAACTAATGAACTAAACAAACATGGCAAACTCTTATTTGAAAACGGAGAAGTAAAACTCCCCGAAGATATTGAGCACGCAATCAGATCACATAATTACACAATTACAGGAACCGATCCTGAAAGCCTAATGGACTGGGCCATAACTGCATGTGATCAACTCACAGGACTCATCACAGCATGTGCGCTTGTCCGCCCTGATAAAAAATTGGCATCAGTAACACTTGAATCTGTAGAAAAGAAGTTTGGTCAAAAAGCCTTTGCTGCAGGTGCAGACCGCAACTCAATAATGCTTTGTGAAAGCAAACTTAACATTCCACTGAAAAATTTCATCGAAATAACTCTCAAAGCAATGCAGGATATCAGTGACCAATTAGGCCTCTAAAGTGGTTACTCGTCTTAACGTGTGCTACTATTGAATTATGGTTGATCCACAACCTTTTGAACGATCAAGCAAACTTTCACGAAAAGAAATTATTATAAATAATTTTATTGGCGGTATCTCCTGGGGCCTGGGTGCGACAGTTGGTCTTGCTTTATTTTTCTTGATCATTGGCATTTTGGCCAAAGAGATCAACATTGTGCCTCTTGTAGGATCATTCGCGTCACAAATTCTAAATTATATCTTGGCAACCAATCACAATTTGCAACATTAATAAGTCAACAATTAAACGTATAGCCATTTAGCCTTTTTTTTACTATAATGCCTACATGAGCAATAACGATAAACTTTCTAGCCTTCGCCATTCAACAGCCCATCTTTTGGCAGCAGCAATGCTAGAATTATATCCTGAAACCAAACTTACCATTGGACCAGCTATCGAAACTGGTTTCTACTATGATTTTGACCTGGGTGAACAAAAAATAACAGATGCGGATTTCCCGAAAATTGAGAAAAAAATGGCCGAGATTTTGAAAACATGGAGTACATTTTCTCATCGAGAAGTAACTGAGACAGAAGCAAAAAAAATCTACAAAAATAATCCATATAAGCTTGATCTTATTGACGGTATTGTGGAAAGAGGAGAAAAAATTACCCTTTACAAAGTAGGGGATTTTGAAGATCTTTGTCGTGGAGGGCATAGCGAAGAGCCAAAAAAAGATATTGGAGCTTTTAAACTTCTCTCTATTGCAGGCGCATATTGGCGCGGAGATGAAAAAAATAAGATGCTGACAAGAATTTACGGAACTGCATTCCCAACAAAAAAAGAATTGGATGACTATCTCGAAATGCTTGAAGAGGCAAAAAAGCGCGATCACAGGAAGCTGGCTCAAGAATTAGATCTTATTGTTTTTTCAGATTTAGTAGGATCAGGTTTACCATTATATACCCCGAAAGGAGCCATTCTTAGGAATGAAGTTTATAACTTCAGTCGGAAATTAAATAAAAAGATAGATTATCAAGAAACGGCTATGCCAAGTGTTAACCGTGCCGAATTGTTTAAAGTTTCGGGACATTATGACAAATATAAAGACGATATGTTTGAAGTAAGATCTCATTACTCGAAAGAAGAATTTTTCCTTAAACCGATGAATTGTCCTCAACATTGTGTCATTTTTGGAAGTCGAGGGAGATCATACAGAGAACTGCCCTTGAGATTTTCAGACTTTTCGGTATTGTACCGTGATGAAAAACCAGGAGAAATTAATGGTCTTTTTAGATCTCGTGCTTTTACGCAAGATGATGGACATTGCTTTTGTACTGAAGAACAAATTGGTGAAGAATTTCAAAAGGTGCTCGGTGTTGTAGATGAAGCACTAAAAGCATATGGATTTACCTACTGGATTCGATTATCTCTGAGAGACCCTGAACACAAAGAAAAGTATTTAGGAGATGATGCTGTTTGGGAAAAGGCAGAAACC
>CAZJVI010000121.1:0-3173 GCA_964549385.1 uncultured Gammaproteobacteria bacterium | reverse complement strand
ATAAAACGTGGGAAACAAGTTCCACTCGCAGAGGATTACTTATTCTTTTTACTTATCTTGCAATTGCTCTTTATTTAAAATTTGTTGTAGGTATTAACCCCTGGATAAATGCAGTTGTACCATCTGTGGGCTTTTTATTATCGACTTTAACTCTTCCATTCTTCAAAAAATTGTGGGCTAAATATTTTTATAGAAAATAGCTTTACTTACGTGGAAATTCTTTTTTACCCGTTCCGCTGAAACACTTTTTGAACTTGCTTCCTCATTTAGTTTCTTTGGCATGGTATTTAATAAAGATCTAATAAATGGGCGTTATTCTATATTTATGCAAAAAAGAGCCTTAGAGTAATTTACATTCTTCTTTTTTTAATTATTTTTACCTATATTACCAAAGGATATGTGCAAGCTAACTATAGATTTGTTGTAAATACTACGGTTCCTCCTCACTACAAGGTAAAAAAGAAGGAAATACTCTTTATATTCAAACGAATATGAAGGTATATCTTAATGATAAGTTGATTTCATATTAACAACTTATAGAGGAATGCTTCAGATTATGAAGAACTAAAGTTTTTAGTATACTTTATTGACAATCCCATAGTTAAATCGCTAGTGGGATAAGAAGCCATTTTTTCATGATATTCTATTACTTAACCATGGAGGAATTAAAAAATTGTTAAATCATATGTTTTTTTAATGTTTTTTTAATATTTACAGTGAATACTAAATAAAGTTACAATAAAGTAATTACAAATAAAATCCCGTCGTTTATGAAGTTGCTTATCATTGAAGATGACAAAGACATGGCACGAGCCCTTAAGTCATCGTTGAAAAATGACTATCTTCTTGATTTGGTTTATTCAGGAGAAGATGGTCTTTCTCAGCTTTCAATAAACGAATATGATCTTATTATTCTTGACTATATGCTTCCTGGAATAAACGGGCTTGAAGTAATAGAAGAACTCAGAAAAAGAAAGCTAGCAACTCCCAAATTAATGCTGACCGGTATAGACGCAATTGATGTAAAGGTCCTAACACTTGATAGCGGTAGTGATGATTATCTTGTGAAACCAGTACACATGCGTGAATTAAAAGCACGTATTAGATTATTACTCCGCAGACAGTGCAATCAGCTCTCTTCAAATATATTGTCAACGGGAGATCTGTTTGTTGATATTACTAGTCGAACAGTGTCTCGGGAAGATAAAAAAATCTTTTTACAAAGAAAAGAATTTGATCTTCTAGAGTACTTCGTAAGAAATGCTGGCAAGGTACTTACAAGAAGTATGATTTTAGATCATATTTGGGATAGCTCTTACGACTCCTTTACCAATGTTGTTGATGTCCATGTTAATTATTTGAGGAAAAAAATTGACAAGCCGTTTCAAAAGCATTTAATAAAAACAATTCACGGAACTGGGTATAAATTAGATATCTGAGAGGGGGTGAGAATATGAAATTACTAATGGAGCAAATATTGACAAATAAAAAAATGCGAACCGCCGCTTCGCTAGACTATATTGCATTGGACATTACAGAGGATCTTCTGAATTGGTAACAAAGAGGAAGTATCTTTAACTGGTTTAATTTTATGTAAAATACTCACTATAGATATAATAGTTATATCTATAGTGAGTAAGATTTTTATTCTATTACTTTGAGACGTGGAATATTTCACAAAAAAAAATTATTTTGGGTACTTATAATTTTCTTATTGTAATCAGAAATTTTATTTATTGGGAATTTGATCATTTTCAACGCATATGTTTTATTAAAATTGATGATAAAAAATAAGGTTTTACATACTATTTCTGGACTTATAAAAAATCAATTTGATAAGACCGAATACGCAAATAAACAATATATACTTACAGTCCTTCTTATAAGTTCTATTCTTTTAGCTTTATTGGCATTTATTGTAAGACTTATTCAATATATCTTTAATTTCTCATATGACGGTGTATCTCCCTTAGTCATTTTTATTTTTTTTATTTTTTTTATTTTTCTCCTTTTTTTATCTAAGAAGAATTATTCTAAAATTTCATCAATCCTACTCGTATTATTTTTATTTTGTGCAGCAACATACACGAGTTATCAATGGGGAGTTGATTCAGGAGAGGGTCTTCTAATTTATGCGCTAGTAATTGTATTATCAGGGATTTTGATAGGAACAAGGTTCGCTTTATTTGAGACTTTATTAATTGTGCTTTGTATAAGTCTAGTAAATTATTTACATCAACATTTATTAATTCCAATTGATCTTTCGTGGACTCGTACATTACCCAGTACAGGTACAACACTCGTTTTTAACGCAACACTTGTCTTTATTGCTGTGGTTTCTTGGTTATCAAACCGAGAGATCGAGAAATCTCTACAAAGAGTAAAAGAATCTGAAGCAGCGTTACAACGAGAAAGAGACAAACTGGAAGAAATGGTTGAGCGACGAACTGCACAATTGCAACAAACTCAAGTTGAAAAAATGTCTCAATTATATAGATTTATAGAATTTGGGAAACTAGCTGCAGGACTTTTCCATGATTTTATGACCCCTCTTAATCTCGTTTCTCTTAATTTGGAAAATATAAAAGAAGAAAGCAAAGAACCCTACAAAGACAAAGTTGTAAATATTCAAAAATATCTCCGACATGCTCTGTATGGAACAAAACGATTGGAAAAATTTATCTCAGTTGCACGCAAGCAATTACACGATGATCATACCTCACAAACATTTTCTCTTACGAAAGAAACAGAACAGATAATTAATCTCTTTACTTATAAAGCTAAATTGTCGAAAATTGCAATACATTTTAAATACAGTCAGAGTATAAGATACCATGGCAATCAGCACAAATTTAGTCAAATCATTACAAATTTATTAAGTAACGCACTCGATTCATATACAAATGCAAACGAAATAAAAAATAAACGTATTACTATCGCACTATATAAAAAAAATAAACAGATAACATTTGTCATCTCTGATAATGGCGAGGGCATGCAGAAAAAAGAAATAGAAAAAATTTTTGATCCACTTTATACCACAAAACAAAATTCACAACATATGGGTCTTGGTCTTTATTTAATCAAAGGAATCATACAAGACGATTTTGGAGGAACTATTTCTGTAAAAAGTAAATTAAACAAAGGATCAAATTTTTCAGTTTCATTTCCTG
>CAZJVI010000120.1:0-3214 GCA_964549385.1 uncultured Gammaproteobacteria bacterium | reverse complement strand
AAAAGCTAATGGCATAGGGGTAGGTTCTTTTGTATACCTTAGAAGAATATTTGAAAAACTTATAGCTGAGGCATACGAACAAACGAAATCAAAAAATGGATTCGACAATGAAAACTATATCAAATCACGTATGGATGAAAAAATTAAAATTCTTGAAGAGCTTTTGCCTCCGTTTCTTGTAGAAAATAGAAAAATATACTCAATCTTGAGTAAAGGGCTGCATGAATTAAGCGAAGAAGAATGTTTAGAATATTTTGAACCAGTAAAAATAGGAATAGAACAAATACTTGATGAAAAAATTGAAAAAGCTGAAAAGCTGAAAAAAGCAAAAGCTGCCAGAGATGCTATTCAGGGCGTATCCGAAAAAGTTTCTTCAAAAAAATAAAGCTTATATGATAATTTTCAATGGATGAGCTTTCTTACTTGTCTTTCCCAAAAAAAAATGCTACTCTGTATTCCCTATGCTAACTACTGATGATCTAAAGAAAATACAAGGAGTAATGCGTGAAGAAATTGGTACTTCTGAGACCAAGTTGAAACAAGAAATCAATGGTTCTGAAACAAAGTTACGTGGTGTAATTAGTGAAGAAATAGGCAATTCCGAAATAAAAATCCGTGCAGAAGTTGGTAATCTTGAGACAAAACTTCGCAAAGTAATTCGTGAAGAGGTTGATAAACGTGCGCAAGAAACGGATTTAAAAATGGAATTTCGTTTTAACGCTGTTGATAAACATTTCGCAAAATTAGAAAACCAAATGGAGCAAGACAGAAAAGATTGGTCCGATTTTTTCAACGAAGCAGGGATATTTTTTGATGAGATGAGAAATCAATTAGTAAAACGGATTAAAAAACTCGAAGATAAACAAGCTGTTTCTAACAATTAACTCCTGTAAAAAACTTTTCGCTCCTGACTTTGCTATAATCACCAAATGAATAAATATGTTTTTAAACCATACAATCCACTCTTCCCAAAACTTTTCGAGTTAGAAAAAATAAAATTGAAAGATCATCTTGGGGAAAATGTTCTTATCGAACACATCGGTAGCACTGCTGTTTCAGGACTTGGCGGAAAAGGAATCATTGATATTATGATTGGCATTCCGAAAGGCAAAATCTCATTTCCCGAAATGATTAAAAAACTTGAAAAGGCTGGATATGAACATCGTGAACAGGCGGATTCATTTGAGCGTATTTTCTTTAGAATCGATCGTTTAGATGAAATTGAAAAAATAAGAAGATACCATATCCATGTAACTTATATTAATAGTAAGGATTGGAAAGAAACAGTAACGTTTAGAGATTATTTAAGAAACAATTCTCAAGCGATTGAAGAATATAAAAAAATTAAAATTGGAGCAATCAAACAAAGCGGACAAGACGGAAAAATTTACAGAGAGTTGAAACAGCCTTTTATTGAAAAGTATTCCCAATAGAAATCTTATCTACTAAATCTCTTCCTGGGGCCGAATTTGCGGGGACCGCGAGTTTTTTCTTCACTTTCTCTTCGTAATTGTTGTGCCAATGGGTGTATTGGAGCTGCAGGACGGTCATTATTGCGACCAAATCCTCCCCCACTACCTCGACTATCATTGCCTCGACTAAACCCTGAAGAACGATCATTACGTCTTTCAAATGGCGGACGACTACCGCGAGAATCCCTATTGTATCCACCTTGCGGACGATCAAAACGTGGTTGTGGTTGCTGCCCGTCTTCTCCTTCAGATGGACCTTGATCACCGCGTGGCTGATGTGGTTGGTCATTGTCATCATCAAGAAGCATTGTTAAATTAATGCGACCTTGTGAATCACGCTCTTCAACTTTTACTTTTACCTTATCACCAATTGAGACAACTTCAGATGGATCTTTGACAAATCCACGTCGCATCTTACTTACATGCACCATTCCCTCACGACCAGGAAGGTATTCAACAAAGGCACCAAATGGCAAAATTCGCTTCACTTCTCCTTCAAATTCTTCTCCAGGAGTCACTTCTCGAGTCATACCTTCAATCCAATCAACTGCTTTTTTAACAGCATCCTCAGAAACAGCTGTGATACTTACCATACCATCATCATCAATATCGACATCTGCACCAGTTGTTGCGATAATTGCTTTGATATTCTTACCGCCTGGTCCGATTACTTCACCAATTTTATCAACAGGGATATGAATTTGTTCTATCTTTGGAGCATATTCTGACACTGTTTCTCGTGATTGTGGAAGTGTAGCGAGCATCATCTCAAGAATCTTCATGCGAGCTGTTCGCGCTCGAGCAAAGATCTAAACAACTTGCTGATCGGTAAGTCCTTCAATTTTTACATCAAGTTGAATTGCAGTAATTCCCTTTTCTGTTCCTGCAACTTTGAAATCCATATCACCTGAAAAATCTTCAAGACCGATAATGTCTGTCAACAAAACATATTTGTCTTCTTCGGACATCATGCCAATTGAGATACCAGCAACTGGAGCAATAATAGGCACACCAGCATCCATAAGAGCAAGTGTTGAACCACATGTCGATGCCATAGAACTTGATCCGTTTTGTGATAAGACTTCTGACACAACACGAATTGTGTATGGAAAGACTGATTGATCAGGAATAACTGCTTTGAGTGCTCGTTCTGCAAGAGCTCCGTGTCCGATTTCCCGTCGTGAAACAAAACCGACTCGTCCAGCTTGGCCAAATGAATAGGGAAGTCCTGAATAATGATGAATATAGCGCTTGTTTACTTCTCCTTCTGCTGATTCGATTAACAGCTCAAGACGAGGAGATCCAAGTGTTGCAATACTAAGTGCTTGGGTGATGCCACGATTAAACAATGCTGATCCATGTGTTCTTGGAAGAACACCTACTCGTGTACTGATTTCTCGAATTTCATCGATTTTTCTTCCGTCAACTCTTTTTTGTTTCTTAACAACGTCTGAACGAATCATTTTGAACATAACCTGTTCAAGTGCTTTGGAAAGTGATTTTTTATCAACTTCTGCTTGTGGATCTTTCATCTTAAGCTCATCATAAACACGATCGACAAGCGCACCTGTTTCATCTCCGCCACCTTCTTTTTTCACCCTAATTTCAATAAGTTCAGCGATATCAGCCTTGTATGATTTTTCAAAAACATGTACCGCTTCTGCAAGCGATTCATCTTGAGGAACCGGAAGTTTTTCTTGTCCTGCTTTTTTCACCAATTCTTCAATACCAGCGAGAACTTT
>CAZJVI010000119.1:0-3215 GCA_964549385.1 uncultured Gammaproteobacteria bacterium | reverse complement strand
GGCTTTTTATTAATTGGCGGGCTGACAAATATCATTCTATTCATATTTATCATTGTCGTTATTTTTTCTTTAGTGTAGAATAGCTTCTATGACGATCAAATCCTTACACGCTAGACAAATCCTTGATTCCCGTGGAAATCCCACAGTTGAATGTGATGCTCTCCTTGCAGATGGATCCTTTGGACGAGCAGCTGTTCCATCAGGTGCCTCAACAGGAACTCGTGAAGCAGTAGAATTGCGAGATAATGATAAAACAAAATACCTTGGAAAAGGAGTCCTCAAAGCAGTTTCCAATGTAAATGAAGTTATTGCAAAAAAAATTATTGGTATGAATGCGCAAGAACAGAAAGAAATTGATGAAGCGATGATTGCTCTTGACGGTACACCAAATAAAGAAAAATTTGGTGCGAATGCGATTCTTTCAGTTTCACTCGCTGTTGCAAAGGCAATGGCACAAAGCAAAAAAATCCCACTATATCACTATTTCTCAACTCTCAACTCTGAATTCTCAACTCCAATTCTTCCTCTTCCACTCATGAACATTATCAATGGAGGCGCACATGCAAATTTTGCAACTGATATTCAAGAATTTATGATTTTGCCGATTGGTGCAAAAACCTTTGCCGACGCACTCCGAATGGGATCAGAAGTCTTTCATCATCTTGCAAATGTTTTGAAACAACGAGGTTATCCAACAACAGTTGGCGATGAAGGCGGCTATGCTCCCCAGGTAAAAAATGGGAATGCCGAAGCACTAGAGATGATTATTCAGGCAATTATGAATGCAGGCTATGATCCAGGCGATGATATAGCACTTGCTCTTGATGTCGCTGCGTCAGAACTTATTCATGAAGACAAGTATGTCCTAAAAGCTGAAAAAGAATCCTTTTCAAACAGCCAAATGGTGGATTGGATTGCGCAACTTGTTGAAAATTATCCGATTATTTCTGTTGAGGATGGACTCGGTGAAGATGATTGGGAGGGATGGAAATATATAACAAAAATTCTTGGAGAAAAAATTCAGCTTGTGGGAGATGACTTGTTGGTAACAAATGAAGTTTATTTAAAAAAAGCAATTGAACAAAAAGCGGGTAATGCGATTTTGATTAAATTAAACCAAATCGGAACACTCACTGAGACCATAGAAACAATTCTTATGGCAAAAAAAGCAAACTGGAATACTATTGTGTCTCACCGTTCCGGTGAAACTGAAGATACAACAATTGCTCATCTTGCAGTAGGACTTGCAACCGGACAAATAAAAACAGGCTCTCTTTCAAGAACAGACCGCGTTGCAAAATATAATGAATTATTGAGGATTGAAGAGGAATTGGGAGACAAGGCAAAGTTCGCAAGCAAAAAAGCATTTGAAAATTAAATTCTACATTTCACCCTTTACGCTTGCGCTTAACCCTTTTCAATAAATCTCTTAATTCTTTTCATTGCTTCTTTGAGATTATCATCTGATGCTGCATAGCTTATTCGAATCCAACCAGGATAAAAAAATGATTCACCTGGAACAACTGCGACTTTTTCTTTTTCAAGAAGTGCTTCTGCCCAAAAAGAAGATGTTGGATATTTTTTATTCAGTAATTTCTCTATAGAAATAAATAAATAAAAGGCTCCTTCTGGTTCTTCAAATGAAATTTCTTTTACTGATGATAATTCTTTTATACAAAATTCTCTTCTTTTGGCAAAAGCTTTTTTCATTATTTCTACTGATTTCTGATCACCAGTTAGTGCCTCAACTGCTGCATATTGAGAGATTGAAGAAGTATTGACCACAAGTTGACTTTGTAGTGCTTTCATTTTTTTTATTATTTTTTTTGGTCCGGCAGCATAACCAACTCGCCATCCTGTCATTGCGTAAGATTTTGAAACTCCGTTAACCGTTATTGTTTGTTCCTTAATTTTTTCATTTAGAGAGGCTATTGAAATATGTTTTTGTGTGTACGTTAATTTTTCATAAATCTCATCTGAAATGATAAATATATTTTTCTTTACTGCCAGATCTGCTATTTTTTTTAATTCTTCTTCATCAATCATTGCACCTGTTGGATTTGATGGAGAGTTAAGAAGAATAATTTTTGTTTTAGGAGTTAATGCCTTTTTTATATCATTTGCTGTAAGTTTAAATGGTGGTTTTAATCTAATCGTTATTGGGTGAGCATCAGCAAGCTTTACTTGTTCGACAAAGCTATTATATGTAGGTGCCGCAATAATAACCTCGTCTCCTTTCCCGCAAAGCACTTGAAATGTGTTATAGAGAATTTCTTTTGCTCCTACACCAACAACAATATCTGAAGGATCATAATCTAATGTATTATCTCTTTTAAATTTTTTTACAATTGCATCTCTTAATTCGACAATTCCATCCGGCGAAGGATAAAAAGTATGTCCTTCATTTATTGCACTTATTGCAGCCTTTTTAATATTCTCAGGTGTCTGAAAATCCGGTTCCCCCACGCTTAAATTAATAACGGGAATGCCTCGACGGATAAACTCTTTTGCTTTTACGTCAATTGCTATTGTTAGAGATGCCGATAAATTTTGTATTCTTTTCGAAAACATGCAAAGAAGTATAGTATAAAAATTCTTAAGAAACAATAAATAATTGATTTTCCCTCATTGTTATTTTGCGTCTTTGGATTTACAATATGACTGTTAATTCAACATGAAACGAATCCTTCTGTTTCTCTTATTATTATTACTTGCCACTTTTTCATCTAATACATTTTTAGATCATGCCTATGCGCAAACTGTTACAGCCTCAAACTCCGCAGCAACCCCAACCCTCACAATTTTGCCCACTCTCTTCCCTACTCTTACTCCTCAGCCAACACAAAGTGTGTCATTTAGTATTCTCCAACAAATAGATCAACTGACTACGATAGATGCTTCAACATCGTCAGTTGCAACAGTTGCAGCAACGCCAACAAATTCTGTACCTGCAAGTCCAAGCGCAGATATATCAGCCAGCCCGACACCAGATATTGACGCATCGGGATCAGCGCAAGATTATTGTCTTAACGTCCCTGTCGTTATGTATCATCATATTGAACCTCTTGATATTGCAACACAGCTTGGACATGTGCAATTAACTGAGGATAGTCAAATTTTTGAAGAACACATCAGCTATCTTTCCAGTCAACACTATCATTTTCTCTCTCTTGAAGATCTTGTGCACGCAATTCTCAATCATGGGACAGTACCAC
>CAZJVI010000118.1:0-3343 GCA_964549385.1 uncultured Gammaproteobacteria bacterium | reverse complement strand
ATAAGAAAGGTAAAAGTACGATTTTTAGTCCTTTGTTTGGGCAATATGTCAAGCAAATGCAACATCAAGAGCAACAGAAAAGAAAATCAGCGCATTTGACAAGAAAAGAAAATCTTTTATTCACGTTGCTAAAGGCGCAGCTTGGAGAAATATGTGAACGTGACAATATTATTGAAATTGTTTGGCCGGAATCGCAGGAATTTGGCGTTTCAGATTGGGCAATTGATCGACTTATTGCACGTGTCAGAGTAAAATTGCGCGAGCAGGAAAATCCATATGAAATTCAAACAATAAGAACCCGCGGATACAAATTGACCCCATTGAAAGAGTAATTCTTTTTTTGTCGCTCGGAATAAAATTTTAACCTGCCGTCGCAGACAGGTTAAAACCGGACTTCGCATTTCAATCAGCTTCAACTATTTTGGAAATATACACAGCGTGCTATAATGAGCCTCATGGACAAGATATATAATCACAAAACTGAAGAGAAGAATCTTTATAAAATGTGGGAAGAAAGTGGTTTTTTTAAGCCTACTAAAAATTCAAAAAAGAAACCTTTTACAATTCTTATCCCTCCGCCAAATGCGAGTGGCAAAATGCATACGGGGAATGTTCTTATGATCGCAATTGAAGATCTTTTGATTCGTTGGCATAGGATGAAAGGTGATCCTACGTTGTGGGTTCCGGGTACAGATCACGCAGGCACTGAAACACAAATTACCTTTGAGAAACAGTTAAAGAAAGAAGGGAAATCTCGTTTTCAGTATAGTAGGGAAGAACTTTATAACGAAATTTGGAAGTTTGTTCAAAATAATAAAGGTCAAATAGAAGGACAGATGCGAGAGATGGGTGCAAGTGTAGACTGGAGTAGATACACCTTTACTCTTGATAAAAAAGTTATTCAGACTGTCCACAATACTTTTTCTAAGATGGTAAAGGATGATTTGGTTTATCGCGGTAATTATATGGTTAATTATTGTCCAAAGTGTGGAACCACATATTCTGATGTTGAATTAAAACATGAAGAGCGTACCGACCCGCTTTATTACATGAAGTATGGTCCCTTTGTTGTTGCAACTGTCCGACCTGAGACAAAATTTGGAGATACTGCAGTTGCTGTCAATCCCAAAGATAAACGATATAAGGAATTTATCGGAACAGAAATTGAAGTTGAAGGATTGATTGGTAAATTTAAACTCAAGGTGATTGCGGATGATTTTGTGGATCAGAAATTTGGAACAGGAGTTGTCAAGGTTACGCCCGCTCACGACAAAAATGATTACGAAGCTGGCTTACGTCATAATCTTGAAGTGAAACCAGTAATTGATCTCACGGGTAAATTAAATGACAAAACAGGTAAGTACGCTGGTTTAAGTGTTGTTGATGCCAGAAAAAAAGTTGTAGCGGATCTTGAAGAGAAAGGTCAGATGGAAAAGATTGATTTGAAATATCTTCACACCGTTGTTTTATGTAAGGCAGGGCATATGATTGAACCAATGGTTTTACCGAATTGGTTTATTAAAGTTGATGCTCAACATAAATCATTTAAAAGACCAGCATATGAAGCAGTAAAGAAGGGCGAGGTTAAGATTTTTCCAAAATGGCGTGAGATTACGTATCTTCGTTGGATGGAAGAAATGCATGATTGGCCAATCTCTCGTCAAAATGTATGGGGAATCCAAATTCCTGTTTGGTATTCTTTAGAAAAAAATCCAACACTGCAAGTTTCCTATATAAAAAGCGATGGGCAAAGAGTTATTCGCAGTGGAGAAGGAGTATTAGAGACTGCTGAGTTTGAAGAAGCCCAAAAAGGACTACAAAAGCTAATTGCTCCAATAGAATGTACTCCTGAATTTAAACCGTCGTCTCCAAAAGAGCATTATCTTCAGGAAACTGATACATTTGATACCTGGTTCTCATCCGGCCAGTGGCCTTTGGTTACCCTTGGCTATCCAGATTCTGAGGATTTCAAAACGTTTTATCCAACAAGTGTTATGGAAACAGGGTGGGAGATTATTAGACTTTGGGTTTCTCGCATGATGATGTTTGGATATTATCTAACTGGTGAACCACCATTCGAATATGTCTATTTGCATGGAATGGTTCGTGCAATTGACGGACGTAAGATGAGTAAGAGTTTAGGCAATGTCGTAAATCCTGAAGAGTATGTTGATCAGTATGGTGTAGATGCTCTTAGAATGGGGCTTATTGCCGGAACTGCAAATGGGAAAGACTTTAATTTCCCAAGAGACCGTGTGATTGCTTTTAAGCACTTTGGGAATAAAATTTGGAATATGGGAAGATTCATTCTTATGATGCGAGAGCAATGGGGAAAAGAGCTCTCAAATTTTGACAAGTTGGATTCAAAGAAGCTCACAAAAGAAGATAAGGCAGTTTTGAAAGAAATGAACGTTCTTATAAAAGAAGTTGATAAAGAATTAGAAAAATTCCGATTTGCAGACGCAGCTAACGCTATTTATCAATTTATGTGGCATACCCTTGCTGATAAGTATATTGAGCAAGTGAAATTGCGTGAGGATAAGGATATTGCGTTGGTAGTTTTATTACATGTATTTATCACAAGCTTAAAACTTCTGCATCCTTTTATGCCTTTTATCACAGAGGCAATTTATCAGCAAATGCCTGGGCATAGTAAATCAATTATGATAGCGGCTTGGCCTACAGTTTAATCTGGACAAAAGAATTCGAAGTGTGGTACATTCTAACTACATTCCATGAAACAAAAGCTGTCACAACCCCACGCTGAGGTAATTGCTCTTTTCCCGAAGAATATCCGATTTATTCCCGATTACACATTCTCTGAAGCTCAGAGTCATAGTATAAAAATTATTCTGGTTAGTATTGTTTCCGTTTTTCTTCTAGCATTAATTTTTTTACAAAGTGTTGCTTTGTGGGATAATTATAAACAGCAAGAATTATTATTACAGAACCGGCAACAACTACAAAATGAAGTTAATTATTGGGAACAAATTGCAAATAAATATCAGGGTGACAGAGATATTTTTTATCGTATCGGTTCAATAGAATATAAATTAGGCAATACAGCAGCGTCACAAGAATACGTAAAAAAAGCATTACAGTTAGATCCAAATTTCCCTGAAGGAAGAGTACTTGGAGCAAGGACAGGGTTGAAAAACTAGAAACCTCTCAGAGTGCGACCTGAAAAAAAACAAATATTATTATAAAAAGGAGTAGCCACCTATGTTACGCAAAAGCAAGGGCATGGTATAATTGCTTTCACAAATGAGTACTCTTGATTTAGAAACAGCAGGTCGTTTTGATTTACTCGCTCGTCATGTTAATAGGGATGCTACTCTAAGGC
>CAZJVI010000117.1:0-3352 GCA_964549385.1 uncultured Gammaproteobacteria bacterium | reverse complement strand
ACATACTGAAGTAAATCCTGCTACCAATGCATTAGAGGGAGCTTACGCTCATCAAGCTTACACTTCAGAACAGAGAAAAAGACCATTTGGAGATTTTCTACGTAAGGCTGCATGGGCACTCGGATTATCCACAGCTGCAGTAATAGTAGGCGATACCATAAAATCAACGCAATCTCAATCAACAACATCATCAATAGATACTGTATATCCTGCCCCTGTGCATTATTCAACTACAACTAGTGGTGGTGGATGGTTAAATGGTCTCGGTACAGTATTAGGTGATGTGGGCCTCATTGGACTTGCAGCGACAGCTGCAATACTTGGTGTTGAACTTTTTAGAAACCATAAACAGAACAAAAGGAAAAAAGTTAACGTTATTTATTAACAAAAATGGGTATGGCTCAAATGAATATTGACACTTCATATCAATTTCATGCTTGCAAAAATATTTTTGTAAATTATACTTATACATATGACAATTGAAACAGCAGCACATACAGAAGCTCCAAACACAAAAGAAGCCGCAACGCCGAAAGCTGCCTTAGATAAAGAATTAGCCAAACAAGTTGGGGATTTGGAACAAAGAAAAGAAAAAGATCCTTTTTGGAAAAGGACTGGCATAGGAGCTCTAATTGCTTTGGGAACTGATGCGCTTGGGAGAGGACTTGTTGCATCGCAGACATCAGTTTCAGGAAGTTCAAGACATTTTTTCTTTACAAATAGTGGGGGTATTGTAGACGGTATCGGTTCAGCACTGTGGGATATTGGTGGAGTCGGACTTTTAGCAGCAACAGGAGTAGCGATTTATGGACTTATTAGAGATCGTAGGCTAAGAAGAGACGGAAAGAAGAATTGATTTTAACTATCAGCAAAGGAATCTATGGCGCAACCGATTATTAACCCAAAAGAAACACTTCAACAGATATTAACAATCGTTAACTACGAGGGAGACAAAGACGCATTCATAACAAAATATCTTGCACTCTGCGAACAAAATACTCTCCTTGCTTTGTTAGAAAATTTATCAGAAGAAGAAAAAACTGTATTGGAACAGAAATTAGATACAGCAGCAACACCTGAAGAAAAAAAGAACGTATTACATGCGCAATTTTCTGAAGAACAGATAACTGATGCTTCCTACAATGAAACAAAAAAATCTTTCGGTGAGATGATGCAAAAACTTCTTCCGACCCTTGATAAAACTCAAAAAGATACCTTAAAACAATATTTTGAATCTTCAGCAAAAGCTCTTCAAGATCAACTAAAAATTGATGAGGTTTAATAGATAAAATTAAGCGCTTTTTTCACTTCCATTAAAACATTTTGTGCTTCTTTTCTTGTCTTCTGTGTTCCGGATTGCAGAATTTCAAGAAGTTTTTTCTCGTCATTATATTGTGCTCGCCTTTCGCGAATTGGAGCAAGAAATGCTTCAAGAACAGTAAGCAGATATTTTTTTACTTCCACATCCCCTACTGTTCCTTTTGTGTAGCGTTCTTTATATTCTTCAATTTGTTCTTTATGTTCTTTTGTCCCAAACGCGTCAAGATAAATAAAGAGAGGATTACCTTCGACTTTGCCCGGATCAGTTGCGTGAATTCTATTGGGGTCAGTATACATACTCATCACTTTTTCCTTAACCTCTTCTAGGGTTGCAGAAAGATAAATTGTGTTTCCAAGACTTTTACTCATCTTTGAATTACCATCTGTTCCGATAAGTTTGCCGACTCGTCCAATCAATGCTTTTGGCTCAGGAAAAATCTCTTTATACCCTTGTTTTAATGCAAGCGTGTTAAAGACCCTGGCAATTTCGCGTGATTGTTCAAGATGTGCTTCCTGATCAATGCCGACAGGAACCAAATCCCCTCGTACACAAAGGATATCTGCAGCTTGAAACATCGGATAATTCACAAAACCGAGACTAAATTGGTCTCCCAAACCTTTCATCGTTATTTCATCTTTAATGGTTGGATTACGAAGTGCTCTATTATGAGAAACATACATGGAAAAAAGCGCAGACATTTCATAAATCTCAGGTATCTCTGATTCTATATGATAGACTACCTCATCTTCTGAAAGACCAACAGCAAGAAGATCCAAAAGAACATCGAGTGTATGCTGACGGACCAATTCATTTTTGTTATGCAACGTTGTGAGCGCGTGTGTATCTGCCAACAAAAGAAATGTTTCATATTCATTTTTCAACTTAAGCAAATTCTCAATATTACCGACATAATGCCCAAGATGTAACTTCCCTGTTGGCGTAAATCCGGTCAAAATTCTCTTCTTCATAACCTGTATTGTACCATTTTTTTTTACCTCAGCAAAGCAGAAAGGAAGCATTTCTTGTATAATTGCTCATATGACCAATAGCAATAATTTACCTATACAACTTATTGATCGATGGAAAGAATTATATTCCCAAAAGGAATTAAATCAACTATTAAATGCTTTATCAAAAAAATATCTTCCAACTTTGCGAACTAATACACTAAAAATATCCCCGGAAGAATTAAAAAAACTTTTGGAGGAAAAAGATTTTATTCTTGAAAAAGTAAATTGGTATCGTGACGCATTTGTTCTGAAAAATAAATCGATCCGCGAACTAACGGAAACTGACGAATATAAAAAAGGCTTTTTATATATTCAAAATCTTTCAAGTATGATTCCTGCACTCGTACTTAATCCGCAACCTGATGAAAAAATTCTTGATATTGCAGCTGCTCCTGGAAGCAAAACAACACAAATCGCGACACTTATGAAGAATACCGGAGAATTAACAGCAAATGATTTGAGTTACAAAAGGCTTTTCAAACTCAAAGAAAACCTCAATCAGATGGGAGTAACGAATACAAAAGTCCTCAATTTGCCAGGTGAATCGTTCTGGAAAAATCTCCCTGAATATTTTGATAGAACCCTTGTTGATGTCCCCTGCTCAATGGAAGGAAGAATAAAAATAGACGATCCAAAAACATATACCGATTGGTCAACAAAAAAAATAAAACAACTCTCCAAACTGCAAAAATATTTGCTGCGTTCGGCAATTTCTGCAACAAAAGTTGGCGGAACAATTGTTTATTCCACCTGCACACTTTCTCCTGAAGAAAATGAAGAAGTTGTTGAATGGGTCATTAAAAAAACACCCTCCGCTCTATCAGTTGAACCAATAACTATGCCAAACGTGCCATTGCAAAAAAGTTTGACATCATGGAGAAAAAAGAAATTTACCTATACAGCAAATTGTATGCGCGTTTTCCCAAGTGAAACAATGGAAGGATTTTTTATCGCAAAAATTAAAAAACTTGCTTCAACACTACCGTCATAAATTCGCGATAATCTCAGGCAAATTTTTAAA
>CAZJVI010000116.1:0-3402 GCA_964549385.1 uncultured Gammaproteobacteria bacterium | reverse complement strand
TCGTTTTAGAGTCGATGGTATTTTGCATGACGTGTTGTTCCTTCCGAATAAATTTCATGAACAGATCGCAACGAGAATAAAAGTGCTTTCAAGCCTTCGTACAGATGAGCATATGTCTCCTCAGGACGGTAAAATGAGAATTCAGCTTGATGAGGAAAATTTGGATATCCGTGTTTCAATTTTGCCAGTAATTTATGGCGAAAAAATCGTTCTCCGTCTTCTAGCTTCACATTTCAGACAATTTTCATTGGCAGATTTAGGAATGAATGAAGATGATCTGAAAAAAGTCACCAATGCTTTTAAAAAGTCGTTTGGCATGATCTTATCAACGGGTCCAACAGGCTCAGGAAAATCAACATCAATCTATTCTGTTTTGAAAATTATTAATACACGGGAGAAAAATATCACGACCATTGAAGATCCTGTGGAGTATCGTTTGAAAGGAGTGAATCAAATTCAGACAAATGCCAAAACCGATCTGACATTTGCCAGCGGATTGCGTTCTATTCTTCGGCAAGATCCAAATGTTATCCTCGTTGGAGAAATCAGAGATTCCGAGACAGCGGGTATTGCGGTTAATGCTGCATTGACAGGACATTTGGTGCTTTCGACACTTCATACAAATGATGCTGCCGGTGCGTTACCTCGTCTGACTGATATGAATGTCGAGCCATTTCTTGTGGCATCCACGGTGAATGTCATTATCGCTCAGCGTTTGGTGAGACAGATCTGTGAGATGTGTAAGACATCTCAAGATATTACTGTCGATCAACTTTTGCAAAATCTCCCCGGAGAAACGATAAAAAAACATTTTGGAACAAAGAAAGAAACGAGAGTGTATATAGGCAAAGGATGCGAGGTTTGTCATTTTACCGGTTATTCGGGACGATTGGGAATTTTTGAAGTTTTGGAAGTGACTAATAATATCAAAAAACTGATATCCGCAAATAATGATTCCGATGCAATTATCAAACAAGCAGTCGCCGATGGAATGAATACAATGCTTGATGATGGACTTCTTAAGGTAATAAAAGGCGTAACGACGATTGAAGAAGTACTCAGAGTGACCAAAGTCGAATCGCTGTAAGAAGATTAAAGAGTAAAGATTAATGATTAATGAATTTAAAATTTAGTTTTTAAATTATGAAAGGAAAAGAAACATTTAGTAACACATTATCAAATGGTGATAAAATTGCTCTTGTCAGTAATCTTCACACGATGCTTGCAGCGGGAATTCCTATTCTTGAGACCGTTGATTCACTGCTTCAGGATTCAAAAGGAGCGCAAAAAAAACTTCTCCAAACTTTGCGGCAAGATCTCGGTCAAGGTCAGCATATGTATGTTACCTTCGCAAAATTTCCCAAAATTTTTGATAAAGTGACAATCAGTATTATCAAATCCGCGGAAGAATCGGGTACATTGGATACTTCACTTAATGATTTGCAGGTGAATATAAAAAAAGAAATTGAATTTAATGATCGTATCCGTTCTGCACTTATTTATCCTGTTTTTATTCTTGTTGTTTTCGTTGTTGTCATGGTGGTAATTTTGGTCGTTGTTATTCCGAAAATCGCAACGGTTTTTTCTCAATTAAATGTTGCTTTGCCATTGCCGACAAAAATACTGATTTTTATGTCCAATGCACTGCTGACCTATACGTTTCAGATTATCGGTGCATTTATTCTGATTGCTGCAGTAATATTTTATTTCTTTAAGACGAACAAAGCTTTTTTTGTTCGTATCTTTACCTCATTGCCGCTGGTTTCTCTTTTGACACAACAGATTGATCTGACAAGATTTACGAGAAGTTTGTATTTATTACTTTCTGCTGGCATTCCTATCACGAATGCGTTGGAGTTAACACAGGATGTGGTGATTAAAAAAAACGTTGAACTTTCGATAAAACACGCCAAAAATTATGTATTCAGCGGCAAAAAACTTTCCGAAGGACTACGTGACAGCAAAAATGTTATTCCGCCGATTATGATCAAGATTATTGAAGCGGGAGAAAGGAGTGGATCGCTTGATAAATCAATGCTTGATGTGTCAGAATTTCTCGATTATCAAGTAACCAATACGCTCAAAACATTAACAGCACTTATCGAGCCCTTGATGGTGGTGGGCGTTGCTATTCTTGTCGGCGGAATGATGATGGCAATTATCGGACCAATTTATCAAATGATCGGACAGATTGGCAGTACGAATTAAATGCTTACCCGTTTGCCGCTTGAGGTCTTGCCATAATAGCAAAAGCATTAGGGTTTGGTAGATAGTTTTTAAAAGGAAGTGGATTTTCTGCTTCAACTATACGAGTATCAAAACCAGCTTGCAATAATCGATAGTAAGAGTAAAGACTGTCAAGTCGGGGCAAACGAATTTCTTGATTATCAGCAGGTCTTCCAAAAAAATCTTTTAAATCACCACGTATTTTAGCTCCAGGTATACCTACATGATCTATTTTTCCCATAGGAACAAAACCTTCTTGCGTTGCTGCTGTGCGTCTGGGATAAAGTGAGTGAACATAAGGATTATGTACCAATTGTCTATCAAAAAGACTTGGCTCTCTTTCTCGTGTTTCATATAGACCTGCAATTTCTTCTTTTTCATCTTGTGATAAATCAGGAATCGGTTTTTCGAAGAAGTGAACAGTGCTATTAGTATCATTTCCTCCACCTACAATATGTACACCGAGAACACTCCTACCTCTAGGAAGAGCCCATATTCCAGATTGAATTAGTTCTGATTGTATGTCAGGCGAATTATTAACATGACGCTGGGGTTCACCAAGAAGTATTGGCACTACATCAGTATTTTTCTTTTTCCCGAGAACAATGTCATCAGGATTATCAACTTTTATAATGATTTCACCGTCTTCCGTTGCTAATGGATCAATATTTGGGATAGTACTATGAGGATTAGATAGATATAAAAATCTTTGTTCTTCTGGATTAGATCCAGGGAGTGAACTATAATCAATTAGCTTGGCAACATCGAGCACAGCTTGTAAAGCTGCTTCCCTGTCGGCTTCACTAGGTACGAAAGAAGAGTATTCAACCATAGCTA
Organism: uncultured Gammaproteobacteria bacterium; assembly: GCA_964549385.1. Lineage (GTDB taxonomy): Bacteria > Patescibacteriota > Microgenomatia > Levybacterales > UBA12049 > JACDET01. The sequence continues at coordinate 339 of CAZJVI010000116.1, read as the reverse complement.
TAGTATAGTAAAATCGAGGCTAAATAGCAACTTATAGTAATTGATTGCAGTTGAGAGTTGAAAGTTGTGTTACTAATAGTAATAATGAATATGTGGGAAAGTTTTTTAGAGAGATAGAACCTTTCAGTTTCAACGTATCTTTGCAAGCAGGTTACTCACTTGTTGAGATTACGCTTGTTGGTGCATTCGTTGCTTTGCTGTTAAGTTTGGTTACGCTTAATTTATTTCATTTTCAGCATAGCTCACAGCTATCCGCAACGGTGAATACATTTCTTGCTGATTATAAACAACAGCAAATTAAAGCGATGTTTGGCGATACAAGTGGAACAGGTGCGCTCT
>CAZJVI010000115.1:0-3443 GCA_964549385.1 uncultured Gammaproteobacteria bacterium | reverse complement strand
CGGCGCACTAACTCGGTTAGCTGGCCGCCGTCATCGTAACCAACATAGCCAGCCGGAGCACCCACCAAGCGAGCGGTGGTATGGCGCTCCATGAACTCCGACATGTCGATCTTGATGATGGCGTCATCGCTTGCAAACATTTCGTTGGCCAGCACTTTGGCAAGCTCTGTCTTACCCACACCAGTTGTGCCAAGGAAAATAAATGAAGCAATCGGACGATTTGCAGCGGCAAGTCCGATTCTTCCACGGCGTACTGCTTCTGAAACTGCCACAACAGCTTCTTCCTGATCCACAAGCCGTTGATGAATCCTATCTTCAAGTTTAAGAAGTTTGGCACTCTCATCTTCTGTTAACTTTGTAATCGGAATACCAGTCCACGCACTGACAACTTTCTCAATGTCAGCTTTTTTAACTGATGCATCACCGTTTGGACGATTACCTGCGTCAATTTGCAATTTTACTTCAGCTGATGCTTCATCGAGTAAATCAACTGCTTTATCAGGAAGATAACGCTCACCAATATATTTCTTGGATAATTTTACACATTCCTTTAAGGAATCATCAGAAATGGTAATATGATGAAATTTCTCGTATTTGGGACGGACAATTTTAAGCATTTCAACGGCAACTTCTTCGCTCGGTTCTTCACAGGTGACAGGTTGGAAGCGCCGTTCGAATGCTTTATCTTTTTCAAAATTTTTGCGGTACTCAGTTGTCGTTGTCGCACCAATCAATTGAAAGTGCCCACGAGCAAGATGAGGCTTAATAATATTTGCCGCATTCATCCCGCCGTCATCACCTGTTCCCATAAGCGCATGAATTTCATCAACAAACAAAATAATTCTGTTATTCGAACCCAGCACCTCATTAATTACACCGCGCAGACGTTCTTCAAACTCTCCCCGATGACTCGCACCTGCAATCAGTGAGGCAACATCAAGCTGGAAAATTCTCTTATCCTGTAACTCTTTCGGGACTGCACCTTGGACAATTTTTTGAGCAAGTCCTTCTACAATTGCTGTCTTACCGACTCCTGGTTCTCCGATAATAATCGGATTATTCTTTGTTCTTCTCAAAAGCACATGAACCATACGGTCAATCTCTTTATCTCGTCCCGCAATCGGATCAAGCTTGCCTGCACGTGCTTCTTCAGTCAGATCTATTCCGTATTTCTCCAGGACTGTCCGTTTCCCATATGCTGTTGTTGGATTTTTGGAAAACTTTTCAACCATTGTCTCTTTTTTAAGGCTATGATTCTGCAAATATTGCGCCGTTTTATAATTTGGCGAAAATAAAACAATTAAGACATCCTCAGGAGCAACGAAATTTGCACCGCGCATCTTTGCATCACGATATGCCTGATCAAAAACTTCCTGAGAAATTTTACTAAGTGTTGGCTGGCCTTGATAGGTGCCCATTTTCTCTTCAGTCTGGATCTCCTTTGAGATCTGACCACCATCAGCTCCTTGATCGCTCAGCATGTTATAAAGCTGTTCATCATACAATAATCCAAGAAGCAATTGCTCGGGCTCTATATTCTGTTGCTTTATCCTTCGTGTTTCCTCCTGAGCATGCGTTAATGCCTGAGCAGTACGCGGATCCAAATGACTCAAGGCAGTTAAGTCGTTCTGAGGAGAACCCGCGGGAGCAGAAGTATCAACAGGTGCAGAAACTGGATTGGTATTAGAGTCCGAAGAATTTGCATCTGGTATAGAAGGCTGTGTTGAGGAAAGATTATCCGGAGATGTCGGTGTCGGATCAGAAGAAGGAATTGGCGGATCAGCAGGTGCTGCAGATTGTGGTGATGATGAAAAAACAGAAGGAGTGCTAAAAGCGGACGGTGCAGGCGTGGATGACGCCGGTTCAGATGTTACAGGTTGCGCAGACATAGGTGCTGAGGCATTTGCTGTTTGATCTGTTGTTGCCGCCACAGGAGTGTCCCCCGCCGGCACAGGATTTCCATTTTCATCTTTCTTTTGATTAAACAGGTTTCCAAACATAATACTCTTTCTATTAAATACTAATTGCAAAAAAAGAGCAAGAGCATGAACTATCTCAACAATTCTCTTTTATTTATTCTCTTCTTCTGTAGTCAGATTTGCTGGTTTTTCCTCAGTTGTGCTGCCACTGGAAACGGAAACTTTGTTTGATTCTTCTTCATCAAGTTCTTTTACCGACTCCTCAGCAGCTTCATGTTTTGCGTTGAGATATCCTATCATTTCCTGCAGAGAAAATCCGCCAAGGAGAAGGAAAGGCAAAATAGTAGAAATTTTCTTCAGTCCTTCATTTTTCTTTTCAGTTTCCGGTGCCTGCAGCAACGCAAGTGTTTGAACAATATCTTCACTATCTTTTTTGATCCATTCCACTCGCCCATTCACGTTGTTGGGAAATTCTTGTGGGACTGGAAGGGTTTTGTAATTTTCCTTCCACAATTTCTTTACTTCTTCAAGCTGTTCATCACTGAGTGCTTTTCCTTGAGATAACTGTGAAATATCCTGAACTGCCGTTGTACTATTAGCAGCAGAGAGAATACTTGCAGCCGCTTGATCTCCTTTTTGACTTTCTTCAGAAAGCTTTTGTCGAAGCTGTTCTATTTGTGCATGTTCTGGATCGCTGATAAAGTTTGCTGGATTTGCAAGTTTTTCAAGTGTTCCACGCGTTTGCTCTAATCTCTTCGCTTCCTCTTTATCTTTTGTTAAATGGCTAACTTCAAATTTCGCGATATCAGTTATCTTTGGCTTCTCCAAATTCGCCAATGAAAACATATTATTTGATTGCAATGAAGTGGAGGATTCAGATGGAGTTGTGTTTCTAGTAACGGCGGTCAAAGGAGACTCTTCACCTTCATCAGATTCATCGTTTGTTTCCACAGAAGCTGACATTGTCTGCTGTGCAGTTGCCGTCTTTTTCGCTACGCCGACAGCAATTTTTTCTTCATCCTCAACTGCAACAATCTTGGAGACTTCTTTCGCCGCATCTTGTTTTGCCTTCAAATATTCGACAATTTGTGTCTGTGAAAATCCTCCTACAAGCAAGAATGGCAGAAGATTTGAGACTTGATCCATTCCTTGCTGTACTTTATCAGCATCTGGTGAAGAAAGTAAACCGATTGTTTCATCAATACTCGCAATATCATCCTTTACCCAATCAGCTCGGCTCCCTGCCATTCCTTGTGGAACTTCAAGCTTTTGATAATTCTGTTTCCACATATCTTTTACTGCTTGATAGTCTTCCTTACTGACATTTTGTACTCTATTCACTGTCGGAAGAGTTGTAGTATTAGTAGTTTTTGCGGTCTCAGTAACTTCCGAGGCAACTGAATCTCCTTTATCTTTTGCCTCTTGAATTCGTTGTTGTAGCGCTTCGATCTCAGTAGCTGAAGTCTTTTCATTTACGGAAAGAATCGCTGTGGCAAGTTGATTTCCATCTTTGCTTGCTTTCTC
>CAZJVI010000114.1:0-3510 GCA_964549385.1 uncultured Gammaproteobacteria bacterium | reverse complement strand
AACAGGGCGGAATGACGAAGCAGCAGGTTCACTACAATTACCAATTTATCTTCTTTTGGTACACAACTTGCAGAAAAGAAAAGTCAGCAAGGCAAGTTATTGGTATCTTGATCGAGACAATGAACCGGTTGCAATAAAGCTGCCAAATATAGAAGATGCGAATAAAAAAGTTTTTGAAACAGCAATGCTGGTAAAAACTGCCCGTCTCAAAGGAGAATATCTCTGTCCAAAAGGAGGATGTTTTGCCTGCCGTCCATTTGAAAGAATTATCAAAAAAGAAGCAGAATTTGTCGGAGTAGGCGGCTACAACCAAGACCTGTATATCATCAAAAACTAAAACTTCTATTATTATCGGCATTACTGCACGGAGCGTTAAAAAAATCTTCGTAATGAAGCGTTAAAAAAATTGCAAAATTTTTAGCGGAATGAAGAAGATTTTTAGCGAGTACAGCCATGCCGAGAGCTTTGGTACTTTGTCGGCACAAAGTACTAAAAAAATTATTTAAACAACCCATTCAACAAATCCTGAAGCGACTGCATCAATGAAGAAAGTGTTGCATTCTGATCCTTCATATGCTCTTTTAACTCTTCTATCTGCTTTCTTATTTGCTTCTTGAGATGATGTATTTGTGCAGATGGAGTTGTTGACACAACAGGAGATACACTTATTGCAACTGATGCACTTGGAGAAATAGTGATTCCAGCTTGTGTTGGTGAGGGAACCATAGTTACGGAAATTGTTGGCGCTGCGTCATTAACAGTCACTTGATCATTTCCATCACTTGACTGCATATGAAGATTGCCATTATCAGATGTTTGACATTGTCCATTGATACAGCTAGTCACCTGATCAGTACTTGAAGGGGTTGTACAATTACCATTAACACAATTCATCCCTCCTGTGTTGCTATTCACCGTTACATCATTTTGGGAATTTTCGCCATTATTGGAAAGATTAATCGTTGTTGTCGAATCTGCAAATGCTGCTTGAGGAGAGAGAGTTAAAATAGCAATTAGACTGAAAAGACTTGCTAAATACTTCATCGTCATAGTATTTACCCACTATAACACAAAAAAAATATTTTGCAAATTCTTCCTAAATTTTTTGCTATAATCGAAAAGAGCTTAATGAACAACAAGCCTAAATTCTCTAATAAAGAACACTTCTCAACGGAACAATTTCCGGAGGTAATCGCTTTTTGCGACCGCATTCCCAACAGTCATATTAAAAATGGCACAGAAGAAAGCTATTCCTACGAACTGAATGGCAAACAACTCTACACACTGAAAAAACTTGCACATCAATGGGAGCTTGAGGAGAGCGATCACAATACCATTGTCAGAATTAGCACAGGAAGGAATCTCGGACTTGTATTAATGCAGGGACTTCGTTTCTCAGATGCAGATAAAGGCAAACAAGAAGAACGGGCAAATATCCTCTTCCCCGTACAAAAAGTAGATCTTGAAGAAGCACTTGCATTTATGTATTACTATGGCGGATATCCGGGCAATTTTCTTCTGATGACTTCAGAACTTGCTCTAATTGTTGATCGATTTGTTGATCCAAATGTTTCCTTTCTCTCGTATTCTTACGTGCCAATCGCCTACTTGGACTGGCTGAGAGAGCAGTTAATAAGCACTGGCATTCTTCAAAGCGGAACGACAAAGACAGTATGGGTATATAAGAAATAAACTCGAAATCCGGATTTCGTGCTTCGATATTCGAATTTGATCGTGTATAATGATACTCCAATGGCACAACTTCCCACAAAAGATTCAACCCATCTTGAAGACCAGGCATTGTTGATTGCCAATGAAATTTTCAATCTTATTAATGAATACACCAATGACAGTTATGTTTCTAAATTTTTTCTGACGGACGAGATCGCATCTTCATGCTATAGCTTAACTGCGGGATTTACCTCTGTTATTTACACACCAAATCTTACCCCAAAGATAACGGTTGATGCGACGATGCTGTCATTTCTTTATGCACTTATGACATATGGGTTTAATATTTATCTCAAAGAACGATCACTCAAAACAAACTCTCAGCCATATACACTTCCTTACGATAAAAAAATCGTAAAAAAGGCACAAAAAGATACACTCTCACGAACCGCGAAAGGAGATCTTCTTTCAACCCCACTTGCTGACAACATCATCGCGATCATTATTGAAAATATCACCACCCAAATGGATTTAAATGAATTCAGCATTCGAGGACATCGTTTGAACAAACGCAAATTCTGGGATTACGTCAAACTTTCACTTTACTGGGGATATAATTTTGCCGCAGAACTCCTTGATAAAAGTCATTATCAGTCCGAGAAAAAACAACAAAGCTCAAATTGATATAATTTTCTCCCATGGAAATTCATTACGGCCAAAATGTCCGTAAGAAGCTGTTTTTTTATATATTGGGCGGAGTAAATCAAGTGTTGAAATAATTCCTTTAACCGAAGTATCCAAAAGCTTATCTTTAAAAGCATGCAATGCTTTATCGCTTACGGTTGCAGTTCCGAACGTTTCAATAGTTTGCATCAGTGGACGCGGCTGCCCAATGACATAGGCAAGCCCAACTTCACATTTTTCAGCCAAACCTGCCGCAACAATATTTTTTGCAATGTAGCGGGCTGCATATGCGCCACCTCTATCAACTTTGCTCGGTTCTTTCCCACTAAAAGCACCTCCCCCAACCCTGGCATAACCACCATACGTGTCAACCACAATTTTCCGACCCGTAAGTCCGGCATCAGATTGTGGCCCTGGAATATACCACAACCCTGTTCCGTTAACGATAATATCCTTTTCTTGTGGCATCTCTAGCTTGTATCTTTTCAACACTGGTTTAAAAACCTTTTTGATAACACCTTCTATCACATCCTCATGTGTCACGGATTCATCATGGGCAACTGCTGCAACGAGTTTCTCAATTGCGACAGGTCTACCTTTCTCATACCGGATGGTTACCTGTGCTTTTCCATCTGGCCTCAGCCAAGAAAGGAGTCCCTTTTCACGAACCTCGTCAATACGTTTGGTCAATGAATGAGCCATCATAATCGGCAAAGGCATGAATTCAGGCGTCTCTTTACAGGCAAAGCCAAACATCATTCCTTGATCACCTGCACCGTCATTATCAACACCCATTGCAATTTCGGGTGACTGTTCATGAACTGCATTATGAAACTCTGACGTGTCACTAAACCCCCATTGAGGAACGGTATAGCCTAATTCTCGAATAATTGAACGCGAAATTTTTTCATAATTAATTTTGGCTTTTGATTTAACCTCACCAAATAGACAGAGTTGATTACCGCACGCAACTGTTTCAACAGCAGTGTGTGAATAAGGATCTTGAGAAAGTGCAGCGTCAAGAATTGCATCACTTATTTGATCACAAATTTTGTCGGGGTGGCCTGCGCAGACTGATTCTGATGTGAAGAGGAACTGTTTCATCAATAATTTTCTCAATTATACTCTTCTTGCTGTATTTTACAACGTTAAAAA
>CAZJVI010000113.1:0-3598 GCA_964549385.1 uncultured Gammaproteobacteria bacterium | reverse complement strand
TGGGTATGAAATTATTGAAGCATATAATGGGAAGACAGGATTTGAGATGGCAATAAGAGAAAGACCAGATCTTATTATTCTTGATATTAAAATGCCTGTTATGGATGGAATGACTATGCTTAAAAAATTTCGAGAGGATCCTTGGGGAAAAGATGCCAATGTAATTATCTTAACTAATTTAGATGATTCGGTAAATATCTCGAATGCATTAAATGAAAAATTATCACGATATCTTATTAAGAGTGATTCGACGCTCAGCTCTGTTATTGAGGAAGTAGAAATGATTTTGCGATGAGAGGGAGGTGTTATTTACGAAAAAGATACTTCTTGTAGAAGATGAATTTGCATGTATAAAGTTGCTTCATGAGAAACTAACTGAAAATGGTTTCATGGTAGTCGATGCAGAAGACGGAAAAAAAGGGTTCGAGATGGCAAAAAAAGAAAAGCCAGATTTGATTTTGCTCGATATTAAAATGCCAAAAATGAATGGAATGACTATGCTTTCTCTGTTGAGAAAAGAAGACCGAATGAAAAAAATAAAAGTGATTATACTTACGAATCTTGAACCTGATGATAAAATCATTTCCCAGATAATTAAAAATCAACCCGTCTATTACTATATCAAGAGCGTTATGAGACTTGATGATCTTATCGATAAAATAAAGGAAATAGTTATATAGCAAGAATCTATAATATTGTTTTTTGAGCTGCAACAAGCTATGAGAGATGATTTGTTTGATAGTTATTTCTTTTAAGTTAGATGACTATTTCAATATACTTTCAAGTGCTTGCTGAAGTTTGGAATATTGAAATGTGTAACCTAAATCAGTAATTTTTTGTGAAGATACTTTTACCCCTGTTGTGATAACAACAGCAGCTTCACCAAACATAAATTGTAACACAAAAGGTGGAACAGGAATAAAACTCGGCTTATGCAGTACTTTTCCAATCATTGTAGCAAACGTTTTATTCGTTACGGCATCAGGCGAGACCGAGTTTACCGGTCCTTTTACGTTAGCATTCTCTAGTGCAAAGCAAATAATGCCAACTTCATCTTTCACATGAACCCAAGGGAACCATTGTTTGCCCGATCCAATCGGACCACCAACAGAGAAATAGAAAGGAGTGAGCATGCGTGGAAGCGCTCCCTCATTCTTATCAAGAACTATTGCGGTTCGGATACAAACAACTCTTGTGCCGAATTGTTCTGCCTCTATTGCTTCTTTTTCCCATGCAACACAAATCTTCGCAAGAAAATCAGAACCGGGGGATGCAGTTTCACTACATGTATCAGCGGCCGGTATAATTCCGTAGTATCCAACAGCAGATCCGTTAATCAACACATGTGGTTTTATGGTTGCCTTTTTAATTGCATTAACGATACTTTTGGTAGTTGTAGTACGACTATCAAGAAGAACCTTTTTATACTCTTTTGTCCAGCGTTTTCCGACAATTGGAGACCCTGCGAGATTAATAATTCCGTATGCTTTTCCAACTGATTCTTCCAAGCCTTTTGTATCAGACCATTCTATATAATTACTTGCTTCCGGAAGAGAGTGTTTTGCTGATACAATGTCTCTCGTTACAACAATCAGCTCATATCCTCGCATTATCAATTCATGACAAAGTGTTTTACCTACTAACCCTGTTGCTCCAGCAACAACTATTCTTTTTTTCATATCTTGACATTAAAAATAAAATTCTCTACGCTAATAATGTTACCCAATTGTAACATAAATTATTTTATTTATCCATTGAGAGGAGGTGAAAAATATGAAATCATTAACTCTTTTAGCAATGATTCTTTTGATTGTTGGAGGTCTCAATTGGGGACTCGTTGGTTTATTCCAGTTTGATTTGGTGGCAGCGATATTTGGTACAGCATCACTGCTCTCAAATATAATCTACTTCTTAGTGGGTCTTTCTGCAGTATACGTTGCAGTAGTTGTGTTACCAAAAAAGATGAAATAATTATCATTTCATGGAGAATACCTCACGTATATTTATTCGAAAGGGGGTGAGAATAGATGAAGACAATTATACAGACAGCAGGTGATGCTGGAAATTTTAAGACACTTGTTGCAGCACTTACAGCAGCTGAACTTGTTGACACGCTTAATGGAGCTGGTCCTTTTACCGTCTTTGCACCTAATGATGATGCATTTGCGAAATTGCCTGCAGGAACAGTGGAAGACTTATTGAAAGATAAGGATGGTTTAGCCAAAATCCTTACCTATCATGTCGTTTCGGGAAAAGTAATGTCAAAAGATGTTGCTACTATGAAAAGCGCGAAAACTGTTCAGGGTGAAGACGTCGCTATTGATACAACAAACGGTGTTATGGTAAATAACGCAAAAGTTATCAAAGCCGACATTGAATGCTCAAATGGAGTCATTCATGTTATTGATACGGTACTTATGCCATAGTAGGCAACCATCTACTAACCTACTGTAGATAATCACAGTAGGTTAGTAGACGTACTATAAAAGTGAAAAGAGTTTATTTATCTTTATTGACCGGGATTTATCTGTCTGACATGATATAAGAAATGAATACATTTATAAAATTGTTTTTGGCGATAATTATCTGTGAAGGAGTGGGTCTAATTGGATCCATTTTTACATTTAATTCAGTTAACATCTGGTACATGACTCTAAACAAGCCTTTTTTTAACCCGCCATCCTGGTTATTTGGTCCAGTCTGGACAACGCTCTATTTCTTAATGGGAGTTGCAGCTTTCCTTGTATGGAAGAAAGGTTTAAAAAATAAAAAGATCAAAAGAGCATTAACCTATTTTTCTATCCAGCTTTTTTTAAATTTTCTCTGGTCTTTACTCTTTTTCGGATTACATAATCCTTTATTGGGGTTACTAGATATTGGTTTATTACTTATCAGCATTATCCTAACAATTATAATTTTCTATAAAATTTCCAAAGCAGCATCATACCTTTTAATCCTATACCTTCTCTGGGTAAGTTTTGCAACCCTTCTTAATTTTTTTATTGTTCTACTCAATCATTAAATATGGTCTTGTGAGTCTTCCTCAGCTTCTGCTTTTGTTTTATGAATTGTGCCATCCTTATGATGTGCTGGGCTATAAACTGTATATAATTTCATCTTTTTATCGGATGAGGTATTAATTATATTATGTTTTGTTCCAGCAGGGACAATTACAGCAACACCATCTGAAAGTTCATGTTCTTCTCCGTTGAGAATTGCTTTTCCAGTACCTGACTCAATTCGAATAAACTGGTCTACAATTTCATGAACTTCCATTCCAATTTCCTCATTTGGTAAAAGACTCATCAAAACAAGTTGACTATGCTGAGCAGTATAAAGAACCTCTCGGAAATTTTCATTCTGAAGTGTTTTTTCTTCAATGTTTAGTACATACCCTGTCATGTTTCTCACCTCCTTTGCTTATTATATAAGTATAACTCTTTTTATAGTGTCTTATTTGTCTCATTTGGCCATGATGTGAGGCAATGAATATAACGACTAACATGGTCTCGACCGGTACGCTCAGCAAACGGATTTGCTATAATATATTTATGACTGACATAGAAGACCTCGAACATAGGATAAGTATTATTGAAAA
>CAZJVI010000112.1:0-3598 GCA_964549385.1 uncultured Gammaproteobacteria bacterium | reverse complement strand
GAAACTTCTTTTGTATCCGTCAGATAGGACCCACGAGCAATCACTTCTGGCTGCTCTGCCAATTGCCCATCCGATGCTTTAATTTCTGCCATCACAAGAACAACACCTTCACGGGCAAGTCGCTCCCTATCTCGTATAACAAAATTCTCAAGCTCCTCACCTGAAACTTCATCGACATAGACATGCTTTATCTCAACTTTCCTGCCAAACCGCGCACTGTTCTTTGAGAATAAAACTTCCTGTCCATTCTCAACGAGAAAAATATCATTTCTTTTATACCCCATTTGCTGCGCTGTGGTCCGGTAATCTACCATATGACGATACGTTCCGCTGATCGGAAGAAGAAATCGCGGCTGCGTCAAGGCAATAAGAAGCATATGATCGCCTGAAGAACCATGTCCTGAGACATGATACATGCCGGTGCCATTGGAATACAAAACGCGAGCGCCTCTTTTGGCAATTGAATCCCCTAACTCACTGACAGAAATTTCATTACCCGGAATAGTATCAGAAGAAAAAAGAACTGTATCAACAGCATCAAGCCGTATATCCCGATGATCGCCTTCAGCAATCCTTGTCAAAGCTGAATTTTCTTGTCCTTGACTACCCGCAACTATGAGAAGAATTTGCTTGCTTTTATATTTGGGCAAGTCCGCAATTTGTACCTCAGTCCCATCACGCATATGAAGATAGCCGAGACGGTCTGCGATTTGTTTGACTTTGACAATTGATCGTCCGACAAAACACACCTTCCGCCCCGTCGTTTCTGCTGCTTTGATTGCTTGATTCAGACGAGAAACATTTGATGAATAGGTGGTGATAATAAATTTGCCCGGACAATTACGCATTTCCCTCTCAAAATGTGATCCAAGCATTTGCTCAGAGGGAGTAAAACCATCCCGCTCTGATCCCAAACAATCCGACAGCAGCGCAAGAAATCCTTCCCGTGCAACTTGGGTTATTTTGAGAAAATCAGTACGCTGGCCATCTGCAGGAGTTAGATCAAATTTATAATCACTCCCATGATACAAATTCCCCACAGGCGTCTTAATAATAATATTCGAACTATCCAAAATCGAATGTGTTACTCTCACAAATGAAACGGTAAAGTCACCGAGCTGTATTTCTTTATCACTAAATTCCACTGTTTGGATATTTGTTGGTACTTTGTAATCCTGCAATTTTTCATTGGCAAGTGCTGCTGTCAGTGGTGAGGCATAAATAGGAAATTGTTCCTGGCTGGTCGCAGACAGGAGTTGCGGTAGAATGAAAGGCAATCCGCCGATATGATCTTCGTGTCCATGCGTTAGCACCATGCCGACGATTTTCTTATTGCTGTTTTTGAGACGCTCCAATAAAGGAGATATATCAGGAAGCAACAGGTCTACCCCGAGCATTGATTCATCAGGAAATCCGAGTCCACAATCAACAATCAAAATCTGATTGTTGTATTCATACAGATACATATTCCGGGTGACATCTTCTAGCCCACCAAGGGACATGAAGGAAATTGAGGCATTATTTGAAGCATTTACAGTATTCTCGTTAGGCATTTTGTATAGTATACCATATTGGAACTTTTGATGTGGGAAATGAGATATTGTTGATCTTGAAATTAGATCATTTGATTTCTTGAATTCAAAATTTCTAAACATCAAATAATCAAATTCAAAAATTTCTCACATCTCATTTCCAGACATCCCATCTATATTTCACTGATAAAGTCTTTCACATTTTCAGGGGTAATCATAACATTTTTTGCTTCCCCTGAGACGATTATTCTTGCTACTCTTCGACACATCATATTGATAAGCCTCTCAAGACCACGGATTCCAGGATCATAGCCAAGCGGACGGACAACATCTGCCCAGATAGCATCATCTATCGTCAATTGATCAGGCTTAAGACCGATAAGTTTCCTTATTTTAGGCAGCACAAAATCCTTTCCAATAGCTATTTTTTCTTCATCGTTGTAGGAAGGCATCTGAATAATTTCCAAACGATCCATCACAGCTGTTGAGATAGCAGTCGTATTATTTGCAGTAGCGACAAATAAAGAATTGGAAAGATCAAACGGATAATCAATATAATGATCAGTAAAGGCACTATTCTGCTCAGGATCGAGAAGCTCAATCAACACACCCATGATATCAGCACGTGCCGTCTCAGTCACGCGATCCAACTCATCAAGAAGAAGTACTGGATTTTTAGCACCTGCATGCACCAAACGCTTGATAACCTGTCCAGGCTCAGCATCAGGAAAATAACGCGACTGTCCACGAAGAACACGGGAATCAGCCATTCCTCCAAAAGGAATACGTTCAAAAGAACGATTGAGCGCCAGGGCCATTGATTTTGCGAAGGTTGTTTTTCCTGTACCCGCGAGTCCAACAAAACACAAAATTGGTGATTGCGCTGCCGCCTCAGGGCCGTTATTTTGTAAGTTCAGCATTATAGATGCGATATATTCAATCATACGTTGTTTGAGCATTTCCAAACCATAATGATCTCTATCCAAAATTTCGCGCGCTTTTTTCAGATCCAAAATATCTTTGCTTCTTTTATTCCATGGCAGTCCGACTATCCAATTGATATATCTTTGGGTTGATTCATATTCCATGATATATGTGGAGCTCATAAAACCTGCGCCTGAACGAATAAGTGCGAGACGCGCGATACGGTCATCAAGTGTTTTGCGCAGTTCTGCCGGCAATGACGCTTTTTCAACGACTTCTCCGAGTTTGCGGATTTGATCATATGATTCTCCTTGGCTATCTTTGGCATTTGGTTGAACGACTGAGCCAGAAGCTTGGGATGCAGCATTGGTAGCTTGAATATTCAGGCTATCAGCACTTTCTTTCTGTGCAAGGATTTGGTTACTGGGTAAATTTACAATCGGCTTGTCTCCATTAATTGTAGAATTATCGCCATTCTGCCCGCCGCCTGTTGAAGGTATTGATGGTTGTGGTGGTGTATCAGACGGCGGATTTTGAGCAGGATCCATAAATCTATCATACACTAAAACAGCCTGCCATTTCAAACGATATGTTATAATAAAAGTGTTCCAAACCGCTGCCCCTCCGATTCGGTAACAATAAGAAAAAGTCCTTATATATGCAAAATAATAAATATTTGAATTCGCCAAAAGAATTCCACTTAGAAATGCCTTTATATCTAGTAATAGATATTGAGAACATGAACATTTCCGAACAAGTTTACGAACTAATGACATATTCTGGAACCATAGATGCGTATTGCATTTGGTGTGACAAAGAAAGCGTTTTTAATACAAACCGCTGTTATAGATCTACGCTTAGTACTTGGAAATATGCGGATAATGGGATTAAGACAAACAGCTACTACTGTAGTCGGAACTCAAGCCATGAATATATTATCTATTATCGTAAAACTGAGAAAACTTTTCAAAAAATTGGACAATTTCCTTCAATAGCAGATTTTCAAATACCACAAGCACAAAAATATAGAGACGTTCTTGGCAAACAAATGTATCAAGAATTTACAAAAGCAATTGGACTAAAAGCTCATGGCATAGGGGTAGGTTCTTTTGTATACCTTAGAAGAATATTTGAAAAACTTA
>CAZJVI010000111.1:0-3648 GCA_964549385.1 uncultured Gammaproteobacteria bacterium | reverse complement strand
AGAAGGAACTGCAAAATCATGGGTTGCAGCTGTAGCTGAAAGAGGAGTAACAACAGAAAAGAATAAGCTACTGATTACCAAAACCCAAACAGATTTCATAGACACCATACTTTAGCTTATGTGATTATTACTGCTATTGTCAATAAGTTTTAAAAATTTTATTTATTTGGCTTATTGATTTGGAAATTGCTGATTGAAAAATGTATTAACAGAGTTAAGATACAAAGTTGGGTTAGATCGATACGTATTAACATGCGTAGCGCCAGAAAAAGTTACCAACTTGCTTGCAGGATTTGCTGCCTTCAGTAATTCTGTACTATTCTCAATTGGTACCACATTGTCATTTGTCCCAATAAGAAAAAGAAAAGCGCGATTGGGAACCTTTTTCACATGATTAACAGGATTGATATTTCCAATATCGATGTGATAAATAACTTTTCCTAAGAAAAGGACGCCTGGATAAAGAAATGAAGGAATACCGTGTTCACTCGCCATAAGATGTTCAACAACAGGCTGCATCCTCGCTATCCCGCTGTCGATAACAATTGGCCCGACAGTGTTTAATTTTTCAACAACCATTAAAACTGCCGCAGTACCGAGTGAATCAGCAATAATGCCAATATTTTTGGGTTCATATCCTTTTTGTTCTGCAAATTGCACTGCACCGAGAACATCATTGCCTCGAGTTTGTCCCAAATCATTAATTAACACTTGTGGTTCGATTTCTCGGGGATCATACAACAAGATGCTATATCCTTCTTGGTAAAGATTATGCGCGATAAAAAGAGCGTAATAGTCGCTATCTGCCTTGTTTTGTCCAATGCCGGATACAAAAATGATAATCCTATTATTGGTATTTGGTCTTGTATTCTGGAAAAACCATCCATGCAGATTGATCCCATCAGTAGCAAGAAAAGTGACATTTGCGACTTGTGGTGCGACAAATGTGGGGGAGTCATCAGAAGGATTGGGTGCAGATTTTATTAAATTATTTGCGATATAAAGAGAAACACCAAAATAGCCAATAAACAAAATAGCTATTATGAGAAGAAAAATTTTGATGACACGGTTCGATTTGTGGGTTTCAGTTATTTTTTTTGCCATCTTAATGCTTTATTTAATCATTTCATAGATGAGAATACTTTTCAAGCAATAAGTACTGCTTGAAAACAATAACTTGTATATATCTTATAGCATTATAGACAATGTTTTAAATTTTTTGTATAATAAAATTTCCGTTTTAGGGATTTAGTGTTTTTTTCATAATGAATGAACCAAATTCACCAAAAATATTATGATAACCTTTAGCATTATTGAAGATCCAAAAGAGGCAAAAAGATTATGGGAATTGTTTTCTCCCCATGAAAGAATCGATGACGATTGGGAATTTCGTAACGCATGGACGGAAGACTATAACTTTCCTTTTCATTTTATTGTCGGCTATGATGAGGAAAAACCTATTGGTTTACTACCTTTACAATATAATACCCTCAAAGGACTTGGACCAAAATTACTCCAGATGAGTATCCCCTATCTCGAATTTTTTGCCGGTGTTGATACGGACGATAATGACGTCTGGGTCCTTCCTGGCTATGAACAATATAAAAGGGACTTTTTCCGTCAGATTAAAATGCCCGCTGTTCTTGGTTCTCTAAAAGAACCATATGAAATTGATGGAACAAAAGCAGAATATTATCTTGATCGATTTGAATTAGATTTAGTAAAGAATCCTGATATAGATACTTATTTGCAACAAGCATTTGATGGGAAAGGAAGAAGAAGGCTTAAGGGAAGAATGAAAAAACTACTAAATACTTACTCTGTCACGATAAAAAATGGAGATAAGCATGATCTCGAATTATTGTTTGAATTTAGTATTAAACGTTTTGGAGAACAGTCATCATTCAATAGACCCGATAGACAAGCTATTTTTCAGAAATTAATGGATAGATGTCAGACAGATCTTTTGGTATTTGAGCTAGATGGCGAGATAAAAGCAGTAACATTTGGTTTAATTTATAACAATATTTACACCATGTTAAATCTTGGCTACGATAATACTATTCGCGATATTTTAAAGAGTCTCGTCTATTTGCGTATCGAGCGGGCACAAGAACGTGGTTTTAAATTGCTTGATGTTGGAAAAAACGATAATGGATGGAAATCTTCTTTCCATTTTACTAAAATTCCTCAGTATAAGCTTATGCTTAATTTACCAGAGCAGGGATAATTATGCTATTAATGTAAAAGTATTTTCTTTAGCTTGGTCTTTCTTTGTTTTTCTAACGTTAATTTTGATAAGATTACGTACTGCTGCAATGTCTTTCTGTAGTTTTTGTGGGTCTTGATTATTTAAAATAATTGAAATAAGAGCATATCCACCGTTTTGTGAGAAAAGGGCAATATCACCTTCTTCTGCATCAACAGAGAGGGAGATAACACTGGGAATTTTTTTCGCTTCTTCTATCCCAACGATGGAAGTAATGTATCCTTCATCTTCTGCATAGATACATACTGCTGCAGCATGACTAATCGGTTTTCCCGGCATTTGAGGCTTTTTGCCCATACGGACTGTTAAATCATTATAAAAATGTTCAATTCCATATGCTTCTCTATATAAGTCGTCTCGGAGGCCGCCAATCCGAGCTGCAAGTTCAATGATTTTCCAACCTTGTGATGTATGGAAGAGTTCGATATGGCTTGTTGTTGAGCTTAAATTCAGTGCTTTAACAGCAGCTTGTGAGGCCGCAAAGGCAGCTTGTATGTCTTTTTCGTCAAGATCAGTTTTGGTGAGGCGTTGAACCCCATAAAAGCCGGGAAGACCCATTGCATGCGCAGTAATCACTTTCACCGGGGGGAGACAAAAGATTTCACCATCACGAGAGACATAGGCATCAACTGAATACATATCACCTTGGATCATCTCTTCGACTAAAACTCCGGGCTTACCCGGATATTGCGCACGAGCATAAGCATGATTGATAATTCTGAACGTGTATTTGAGACGATTCTTAAGTTCTTGGAGCGTATTACAACGGCTAACGAGGACTGCTCTTGCGAGACCACTTGGCTTAACAATTACAGGAAACTGAAAATCTTTTACCAATTCAGTGAGTTTTGATAAATCTTCTTCCTCCATATACTGATAGCGAGGCACAAGATTGATGTCATAATTCTTCAAACGGTCACGCATTAGAGGCTTTTCTGTCGCCCATAGAAGAGAAGTTGGGGAAGGGGTATGAAGATGCGGTGGTAAAAAGGGAATAACTTTCCCAAAATCTTGTACTGCTTCCTCATAACGACAGGTTGCAGCTAAGAGTCGTTCTGTATACGGTTTGAGTACTGTCTGTAATTCGTCAGGGTTGTCAAAATCACAAATGATTTCTTTAAATAAACCAGTTGTATCAATTGGACGATCAGGCTGTACAGCATAGCTTTTATTGATTAAGACGAGTCCTTGCAGTGGTTGCTTTGTTTCTTTACTAAGCAGTTTCACAGCACGTACGAGTTCTTTTTCAACTACATTAATGGTCAAAATTGTATCTTTATTTTGCATAGCGTTGTCATTTTTCGTAGACAGATTCTATATTATATATCGAAAGTCTTCATTGTCAAGAGGAATTGTCAGATACTTGTCAGGTGCTTGAC
>CAZJVI010000110.1:0-3756 GCA_964549385.1 uncultured Gammaproteobacteria bacterium | reverse complement strand
ATAAATATGCCTATATCAAAAGTCAGCTTGTATGGGCTGGATTAGGATTTTTTGCGTTATTTATTTTTTATCGAATTGATTATCACAAGTTATACAATCTCGCGTTGCCACTTCTCGTCATTGCGCTCGTATTGTTAGTTTTAGTTTTCGTTCCGCATATTGGATCTGGCGCAAAAGGAGCAAATCGCTGGGTGAATTTCGGTTTTTTCACGCTTCAGCCAGCGGAATTTGTGAAACTAGGTCTGGCAATTTATCTCGCCGCCTGGTTCTCTCAAAAAGAAAAGGGGAGATTTTTTGCTTTTCTTTTATTAATGGGTGCGATATTATTTCTTGTTATGCTTGAGCCTGATCTCGGGACTGCATCAATTATCCTTTGTGAATCAGCAATTGTTTATTTTCTTTCAGGTGGAAATATCTTCCAATTTTTCGTTGCTGCTCCAGTCGTCGGTGTGATTGGATTTTTTTATATCATGCTTGAACCGTATCGATTGCACAGACTGACAAGTTTTCTTAATTTAAGTAGCTCTATAAGTGGAACGTCATATCAAGTCAAACAAATTCTTATCGCACTTGGTTCCGGAGGACTTTTTGGACTTGGTATTGGAAATTCGATTGAGAAATATGCATATCTTCCGGAAAATGTTACTGATTCAATTTTTCCAATTATTGCAGAAGAATTAGGTTTTGTCGGATCTGTGATTCTTATTCTTGTTTTTGCGAGTCTTATTTGGCGGGGTATTTTTATTGCCGGACGCGCAAAAGATACGTTTGGCAAATTACTTGCAGGGGGAATTATCGCATTTATCGGGATGCAAGTTGTTGTTAATCTTTCGGCTATGACTGCTCTTCTGCCATTGACAGGAGTACCTCTGCCTTTTATTTCCTATGGTGGATCAGCATTGGTCATTGATCTGGCGTCAATCGGAATTCTTCTCAATATCTCCAAGCAGGCATCGAAATAAAATGTAACATTCTTCAGTTTTAATTTTTCACAAGAATGATATACTTAATGTATGAAGGTTTTGATAGCCGTGGGTGGAGGCGGGCATTTTTCACCAGCACTTGCCGTTATTGAGCAAATGCCAAAGGAGTGGGAAGTTCTCCTTGTTGGACGCAAGCACACCTTCGAAGGCGACAGCGCACTTTCATTGGAATATCAGACAGCACAACGCCTTAACTTACCTTTTGAAACAATAACAACAGGACGATTACAACGAAAATTTACTAAACATACCTTTTCATCTCTTTTGAAACTACCAGTTGGTTTTACCCAAGCGCAAAAAATACTCAATACCTATCAACCAGATGTCGTGTTATCTTTTGGAGGATATGTCGCGATACCCATTGTTCTGGCAGCAGCAATGAAGCGTGTGCCAACTGTCATCCATGAGCAGACACTTCATGCAGGACTTTCTAATAAATTTGCTTCGCGATTTGCGACAAAAATATGTGTTTCCTGGGAAGAGTCACTACCTTATTTCCCCCAAAATAAAACTGTTTTGACGGGTAATCCGTTGCGGAAGGAGTTTATTCTAGGGACTAGGGAACAGGGATCAGGGACTAGTAAAAAAGATTCTTCTCTCATCTACATCACTGGGGGGAGTGGGGGAGCGCATGGTATCAATGTACTGATTGAAGGGTGCTTAACCGAACTTTTAGAAAAGTATACTATCATTCATCAGACGGGAGATGCCAAAGAATTCGGTGATTTTGCCCGTTTGGAAAAACAAAAAATGAAACTACCTGCATCATTACAAAAGAAATATATTCTCAAAAAATTTCTTACTGCTGATGAAGTTCTTAACAATCTTTTGCAGGCAGATTTAGTAATCTCACGTTCCGGTATCAATACCGTTACAGAACTTTTGTATCTTGGCAAGCCAAGTCTTCTCATACCTCTTCCGTATGGTCAGCACAATGAACAATTGTCCAATGCTCAATTTGTGCAGAAGATCGGTTTGGCAGAAATTGTTGATCAATTAGAGACGACATCGGAACAATTATTACAGAAAGTTACACAGATGTTCATCAGTTTAGAATCTTACAAAAATCATAAGGAAGAAGCAAAAAAACTGATCCATCTTGATGCAGCAGAAAAAATTATAAAGGAGGTAGAGTATGCGAAAGAAACAAGAATTTCCGCGTAAACGCAAACGATTTGTAAAAAAGATTGTCTTTCTTTCACTTGTTTTGATAATCGTTATTATCATCGCGGGTGGCATTTCTTTTTACTATTTTGAAGCAAAGATGCAAAAGCTTTACCCTTCAATTACAAAAGTAACTCACCCAAGTCAATCGAATCAACAGGATAAAACATACATTAATTTACAAAATAGTCTTAATAAAGATCAAATAGCATACACGTCGATACAAAATGGAAATGGTTCTTACGTTATTACACTGCAGAATGGGGGCAAAGTGACATTTTCTTCGCAAAAAGATATAATGATACAAATAGCCTCTTTACAATACATCCTTTCTCATCTTACAATGGAAGGGAGACAGTTTAGTACATTAGATTTAAGGTTTGATCAGCCGGTTATTGTCTTAAAACCTTAAATTTTAATTGAATTGCACAGAACTACGCGAAACTGTACGCGGAAAGACGCGGGGTGTTCTGTTTTATTTTGCGTTAAGTTTGGCTTGTTTCCGCGTTTAAAATTATGGAAGGTAGAATTATTGTCGCAATTGATGTTGGCACCTATAAAATTGTCACTGTTATTGCAAAAGTTGTTGAAAATGTCATTAGTGTCTTAGGAGTCTCTGAAGTAAAATCTCAGGGTATCCGTAAAGGACAGGTTGTTGATATTGAAGAAGCTGTTCATGCTGTTAATAGTTCTCTTGAATCAGCGGAACGAATGGCTGGATATTCTGCTTCTCATGTCATTGTTTCTCTTGGTGGCAGTCAGATAAGCTGTCAAAATTCTCGTGGTGTTGTCGCAGTTGCCACGCCAAACGGCGAGATAACTGAAAATGATCTTCAACGAGTGATTGATGCTGCAAAGGCAATCTCTATCCCTTCAACTCGTGATATTATTCATGTTCTGCCTCGAAATTATATCGTTGACGGACAAGAAGGCATCAAAGATCCTGTTGGGATGGCTGGGACTCGTCTTGAAGTTGATACACATATTGTTACGGCAAATACCGTTTCATTACGCAATCTCGAAAAAGCATTCTCAGAAGTAGGTGTCGATGTAGATAGTTTTGCATTCAGTGGTTATGCAAGCTCGCTTTCTGTTTTATCTGATACCGAGAAAGAATTGGGAGTTGTATTGGTCGACATCGGAGCAGGCACAACAGATATCGCGATTTACACGGAAGGTTCGATGGCATATTCATCAGTTCTTGCAATCGGTGCCCGTCATGTGACAAATGATTTGGCGATTGGTCTTCGTATTTCTTTGGAAAGCGCTGAAAAAATTAAATTGTACTTCTCACAGACGCAAAGCAAACGAATTGTCCGTTCTGATGAAGGCGAAAAAGAACAAAAACCCTCTGATGAAATCGATTTATCTTCATTGAATTTATCTGAAGATATCCGCAAAGTTTCTCAAAAGACATTGGTAGATGGCATTATCCGTCCTCGTCTGAATGAAATTTGTACGATGATTGCACTTGAGATTAAAAAGAGCGGTTTTGCAGCTCAAACTCCTGCAGGGGTAGTATTTACCGGCGGGGGGGCATTAACCGTTGGTCTTCGTGAAGCAGCTCGTAGGACTCTTGCGATGCCGGTTCGAATTGGCATGCCGACTG
>CAZJVI010000109.1:0-3844 GCA_964549385.1 uncultured Gammaproteobacteria bacterium | reverse complement strand
CACTTAGGATTTTTGTAAGATGCAAGGCGCTGATCGACAATAGTATACGGCGTATACTTGAGGAAATCAGCAACGCAGCAGCTTGCAAAAAAGACTAGTCAGTTTGGTCAAGTTATTTTTGGACATGGCTCTAATATTGCATTAAAATTTGCTATAGGGTATACTATTTCTATTCCGGGAAGAAGGACCACTACTCCGCAAAGCTTTAACGAAGTGGAGAGGAAAGTCCAGACAGCAGTATGCAAGGAACGGAGGGAAATCTCCGGCTAGTGATAGCCAGTATCCAAGCTTTTATCTCATTAAACGAAGTTTGGAGCATGTAGTGAAGTAACACTATATGAGAGCAACAGAGACGAATGAGTATGAAACGGGCAATCCTACCTGCTGCAACCGCCGAGCAGAACGCTCGTTCTGAACCCTGAGCTTGTCAAAGGGTCGAAGAACGAATAAGTGCATACCGAAGTTCTAAAGTTTGCGGGCACCTCGCCAAAAAGGCGGGCATGATGACGGAAATATCATCAATGAGATAAATTGTGGTCACGAACAAAATCTGGCTTACTCTCTTCCCGGAACTATTACTTACGGGATACAATTGATATCCACAATCTGCCATTTACCAGTCGTATTTTCTAACAAAACATCATCAAGATCTTTCTTCTGGGGAGATACTTCACTAATTATTACTTCCGTCAAAGTTTCATTACCATAAGGAACCTGTTGTTCACTACTAATGCTGACATTTGCCGTTTTATCTTGTGAACAAAAGATAGGCACATTGCCGTTATCATAAGCCGTTGCAATAATATTCTTAAAGATCTGAGAGATATACGGATTGCTCTTATAGGCACCATTTGCCAAAGGATTCGTTGATGAAGAAAAATAGTAGGTGTAGAATTGCTTCGCAGCATCAGACGCATTTGATGCCAAAGGAGGCAGAGTGACAGAAGAAGAAGTCCCATTCTGCATATTATTGGCTGGTGTGCTTTGTCCCGTTGATTCTGAAGAAGGAGTGATTGTGTTTGTTTTACCGCCCGAAGTAAAGAACACAACAATTGCAAAAATAATAACAAAGATGACTACACCTGCAAATAAAAGAATATACTTCTTATTCTTATTTTTCATAGCAACTTATTTAAGCCTAATTGCTTTGGGTATACTTGTCAATATGTAATCCTCATTGACAAGCAGAAAAAAATCATCTTATATGGATATATGGCCGTAATTCGTAAAAAGAAAAAGCTGTCGTCAAAAAAAATACAAAAAGGATCTATTGGCAATTTTTTTGTTTATGGTGTTGTGGGGCTGTTAATGGTACTTGGATATGTCGCAGTTGGCGGAATACCGTCAACGAATCCTCCACAAACAGAGCCAACAGTTAATATCATCACTCCAACACCAAATCCTACCCATAATACACTTCAATTGCAAACATTTGGGTATGTTACCCCTACAATAGCACCCGTAAAAAGTTCTCTTTGTACCGCAGGAGGAATCAATGAAGAGCCATACATTCTTACAAGTTATTACCCTGCCCAAGGACAAACGGTTGGTCAAACAGGACAAATAAAAGTATGGGTAACCGATGAAAACCCTCCTTATATTGCTCCTGGAGAAACGATTGATTCTAATGGAAAAATTGTGAATAAGGGAAACCAACTCGCTTTAGCACCGGACAATTACCTTTACGAACCTGCACTGTATGTTGCTCCATATACTGCGGAAGCAGGGGGTGCTGCGTATTTTCCTGATTTGTTTAAAGGAGTCATGAATAATGCTCCACAGCCATACTATCAACCGAATATACCTCCTCAAGATATACAAACTGGCCCAACGGTTGATCAAATCACGGGAACAGCACAAGATCCTCAACTCCGTAACGGACAAACACCACAGACTGCAGAATACATCTGGAATGTGTCAGATTTAAAATTACCTGCCGGAACATATCAGGTAGAATTTCTTATCTTTGATGGAGATGTAAATCGTGGTATAGGTTGCGTCAATGTCACTATCCAATAGCTACATCATAAATGGTGTAAGCTATTGGAATTTTTTCTTCTTTTATACGCAGTAATTATCTAATTGCCTTTTTCAAAGTTTTGCCGGCAGTAAATCCAGGTGCTTTGCGGGCCGCTAATGTGATTGCTGCTCCTGTCTTGGGATTACGCCCGACGCGCTGTTGTCTGCTTCTGACGCTGAATGTTCCAAAACCTGTCAATACAACTTTTTCTCCGCGTTTGAGTGAATCACGGATAGTATTGAGAGTTATTTGGACAGCATCGCGGGACGCCTTATTGGTGAGATTTGCTTTTTTTGCAACAATTTCAATGAGATCTTTTTTAGTCAAAAAAAATCACCTCCCTTTGCAAAAATTGAACAAAGTAAATCATGCGATTAGATTAACAATACAAGGAAAACAACACGTTGTCAAGTAATCTTTCTATGTCATTTAGGTGCAAAATTGGAAAATAAAACGAAAAAAATCGAGGTATTTATACAACTGATGTTTCAGGGTACACTGCGCGGAATTCACGAATTGCTGTGACTTTTACCTCACCCGGGATTGCCATTGATTTACTCACTTCTTCTTGAATTTTTTTAGATAACAAAATTGTTTGTGCATCATCCAATTTACCAGGATTAATAATGACCCGAAGTTCTCTTCCTGCTTCAAATGCGTATGCATCTTCTACTCCTTCATAATTTTTTGCTATTTGCTCCATCTCTGTCAGACGCTTGCCATATTTTTCAAGGTCTTCATAACGAGCACCTGGCCGTGACGCAGAAATTGCATCGGCGATATGAACGATAACTGATTCAACACTTGAGAACGGCTTGTCTTCATGATGTTCCCAGACTGCATTAACAACCGGTTCGGGAAAATTGTACCGTTTCAAAAGTTCAACGCCCAACTTCACATGACTTCCGTCGCCTTCCAAAATTTTACCAATGTCATGAAAAAGACAGCCAATCCTGACAATATCGACATTTGCGCCAATTTCCTGTGCGATATGCACACCAATTTTCGTCTCTTCAAGCGTGTGCACGAGCAAATTCTGGCCATACGACGTGCGGAATTTCATCCTTCCAAGAAGCGGATATAAATCGGCAGGCAAACTGTAGACATTTACTTCATTGGCAAGTTTTTCGCCTTCTTGGAACATAATTTTATCCACTTCTTCACGGGTTTGGTTGATAATTTCTTCAATGCGGAACGGCTGAACGCGAGTATCCTTAAGTAATTTCTCAAGGGACCTTCGAGCTATTTCACGGCGAACTTGGTCAAAAGACGACAAACGAATAATCCCTTCCTCATCCAAATCAACATCAACACCAGTTGCTTGCTCAAATGCCCGTATATTGCGCCCCTCTTTCCCAATGATGCGCCCTTTCATTTCTTCATCAGCAACTTTGACAACTGAAACAGTATATTCGGGGACAAACTGAAGTGCTCCATGCTTGAGACTATCAAGTACAATCTCTTGTGCCTTTACGTCCGCTGTCGCTTTTGCTTCATCTTCTTTTTCGCGAATGATTTTTGCCATCATTGCTGCAGCATCTTTTTCAGTTTCTTTGATGAGTTGAGCTTTTGCTTCATCAGTTGTAAGATGTGTTACTCCTTCGAGTTTTTTAATATACTCGAGTCGATGCTTCTCAATCTCAACTTTTTCTTTTTCAAGACTTTCTTGCTTGGCTTCCAATTTTTCCTGCCGTTCAATAAGTTTTTTCTCTAAATCTAATAAATCTTGTTGTGATGTTGCCATAAAATTTCGAACAAAAGAAGAGCTTTTCTCAAAGCTTTAAGCTGTTACTATGAAGGTTTGTTGTCTGTTCTTCATAAACA
>CAZJVI010000108.1:0-4081 GCA_964549385.1 uncultured Gammaproteobacteria bacterium | reverse complement strand
CGAATGTTATTGGAATACCTTGTTGTCCATGTGTTCTTCCTGCGCAGACCATGTCTTTACCCTCTAAGGCAAGAACTTCCAAGGCATCAAAGGTGTCTCCGATTAAACCCAAAATTATTTCACTCGCGTCACGGAGTACCAGCGTGTCTCCCGTTTTATGAATATTTTCCGCTGTTGCTCCTTTATGTATCATACCTCCATACGGTTCGCCCACTGCTTCACTCAACACTTCTAAATGCCCCATGATTTTATGACTTTTTTTGTCGTTGATTGATCGTATTCTATCAACATCAAGCAATTTGATATCGGCATATTCCACAATTCTTTTCGCCGCTTCCATTGGGATCATATCAAATTCTGCCTGAGCAATTGCTAATGCTGCCCATACATCCAGCCAGCGTTGCCAACGATGTTCATCTGAAAATAGATGGGAAATTCCTGAATCAAAAACCCGTCCGCGTGTATATAGTGAACTTCTTTCAGGATGTGCTTGAATTTTTCCTCCTATTTTACTTCGTGCGGCTTCTTTGCGTAAGTGTAAATGTGACGTTGACGGTAATTTTAGTTTTTTACGGCCTGGGTGTTTTGCCATAACTGGATAGAAATAATTATACTCCAATAACTCAGCTTTGCAAACTTTGTGTTGACAGCAAGGGTTAAGTCAAAGATCCTGAGGATCGAAGGACAACAAAAAATATTTATTTAACAAACGGGATAAATAGAGAGGTAAAAAGAATTCCGATTAAGATACCTAGAGGAAGCAAATTTGCTGTGTATTTAACATCAAGTTCATAATCTGCCGCAAGAACAATATTTAGAATACTTGGAGGTAGGGTTGAGGCAACAAGGACTGTCACCTTATCTATCCCGTGAAGATTGAATAAAAATGACAACAATAATCCTAAACAGAGCCCAATACATGTCTTTAAAATAATATTTAGTAGTGGAAGTTTAAATGAGTCTAACGAAAATTCAAATTCAAGTCCTAATAAAACCGCGACCAAAAGCAGTAAGGCAGATCCTGCTACAGAAAGAAAATTTGATAGCAAAGTGAAATGGATATGTAATGTGTCTAGAAGAATACCTATTACAAGAGCCCAAATTATTGGATTTTGTATAAATCTTGCAAGATGTTGTTGGAGATTATCTTTTTTACTTTCACCTAAAAAAGAAGCCAAGGGGAATATAATTGTGTAGAGAAAAATACTATTTCCTAAATCGAAAACAACTATTTTACTTAAGCCAATGGCACCAAAAGCGATAAGCATAAAAGAATAACCTATAGAACCTCCTTCAAGAGTAGGGAAGCAAACTATGAAAGAAGATTTTCTTTTTCCGCTTAGTTTTAGTACCTTACTAAGTAAATAGCCAATACATAATAACAACGAAACTAAAATAAAAGCGATTGCAGGCAAAATAAGTAACGAATTATTGATAGGGACATTTGAAAGCGCATTGATAACTATCGCAGGTATCACAATATATAACAAAATACTGCCCAAAATTTTTCCGTTCTGTCTGTGTAGGATACCCTTCTTTTTCAAGAAATATCCGAGTAAAAATAGAAACAGAAGTGGTAGTGTTTTTTCTAATAACATAGATTAACTAGTAAAGCTTAACTATATTGTAAAGGCAAGAAAAATAGAAAACAAGTATATCCTCATAGAAAAACAATAATACGGAGTAAATTCCTCATGAAATTCTCATTAGTTTTTCATATAATGAGCACATGCAAATTCTTGTCGTTGAAGATGAAGGGAAAATTGCCAATATTTTGCGAAAAGGCTTACAGGCGGATCTTTACACTGTTGATATTGCAGCAGATGGAGAAGAAGCTTTAGAAAAGGTAAGTTATAACTCATATGATTTTGTCATTCTTGATGTTATGCTTCCGAAGATTGATGGATTAACTGTTTGCCGCGAGATTCGCAAAAAGAATACTGGACTACCCATATTAATGCTTACGGCAAAGGATGATGTAACTGATAAGATCGCGGGTCTTGATGCAGGGGCAGATGATTATGTCACCAAACCTTTCTCTTATGCAGAAATCTCTGCACGAATCAGAGCACTTCTCAGACGTGGAAATAAAGCAGATCCGGTTATCCTAACTATTGCTGATATAACACTTAATCCTGCAACAAAAATTGTTACAAGAGCGAAAAATATTATTTCACTTACAGCACGGGAATTTGCGCTTCTTGAATATTTCATGAGAAATCAAAATATTGTTTTGACAAAAACACAAATACTTGAACATGTTTGGGATTATCATTATGAAGGGTTATCCAATATTGTTGAAACGTATATAAAATATCTTAGAAAAAAATTAAAAGTATATCCTCACGCAAAGGAAGTTATCCATACTGTGCGGGGCACAGGGTATAGTTTAAGAACATAAACATATGTTTCAACGCGCTCGTCTAAAATTAACATTTTTATACTCGCTCATTTTTCTTTTTCTTTTTTGGAGTCTTAGTGCGGGAGTTTATCTTTGGATGAATAAATATTTTGGAGATACAGGAATTGATAGATATATTCATACAAATAGTGAGCGATTTTTTAACGGTCGCAAAGAAGAGAGAAATGAGCCGCCGAGCGATATTATCCTTGATGAATTACGGGATACGTTAGTCATTATTGATGCTCTATTATTTTTTATTGTTCCGACTTTAGCCTGGTTTTTAAGGGAAGAACACTTTCGCCAGTTCAACAGTCGTATGAAAGAGAGAAACGTTTCCTTGCCGATGCTTCTCATGATTTAAGAACTCCGTTATCTATTTTAAGCGGTGAATTAGAATTTGCTTTACAAAAAGATACTACAAAAGAAGAATATAAGAAGATAATAGCGAGTAATAAAGAAGAAGTAACTAATTTGATCGCACTTGTCGAAAATATGTTATTTTTATCGCGTGAAGAGGTGCAATATAAAAGCTCACAAAAAGAACAAGTTGATTTGACAGATATTCTGACTGAACGAATAGCGATATTTCAAAAAGCTGCAAAACAAAAAAAGATACAGTTAGAATTTATTTTTCCAAAACAAAGTGTCGTTATTAAAGGAAATGCACAATTACTGAAAAGACTTTTTACCAATTTATTAGATAATGCTTTACAATATACAACGGCAAAAGGCAAAATATCGGTAACATTAGCTCAAAAGAATACTGTAATTGTTACTAAAATAAGTGACACAGGAATCGGTATTTCTCAAGAGAATCAAGAAAAAGTTTTTGAAAGATTTTTTCGAATAGATACTGCACGATCTCAAAAAGGATACGGGTTAGGACTTGCCATTGCAAAACAAATCGTTGAGTTCCATCATGGAAGTATTCATCTTGCGTCACGTGTAGGAAAGGGGACTACGATCACACTTTCATTTCCATTGATTACACAAAACCCGGGAAAAAATCAGTCTTGATTTGTTGTTGCGGTACACCGAGAGATTTAAGCGTATTCTCATACGCGCTGACCATTGCACGAGGTCCTGATAAATAAAAGGTTCTTTCCGTAAAATCCGGCACAACACTATGTATCAATGATGCATCAATCCTCCCGACATAGCCTTGCCAATTTGCTGGAAGTTTTGTTTTATCAGTCAATGTATAGATAGTCTCTATCCCTAATTGCTGTTGCGCTTGATTAAAAATATCATAATAGACAATTTCATCAACTGTTTTATTTGCATATAAAAGAATAATTGGTCTTTTCTGATTTGTATCGATGAGATATTTGATCATACTCCGAAATGGTGTAATCCCAATGCCGCCCGCAATAAATACTAATTTTTTACTTGGATCTTTTGGCAAGGTAAAATCTCCTCTCACTTGAGCTCCTACTATCGGTGTACGATCAGTCATAGCAATCATGGTTTTTTTGTAACTGCTGCCATTGGCATAAAATTTTATTCCGAGTCTGAGATCTTCTTCGGTAGGTGAGGACGCAATAGTAAAATATCTTCTGTTGCCTCGACTATCAGCTTTTTTATGAGGAAGGGTCCACTCCATATATTGTCCTGGAGAAAACGCAAATTTTTGTTTTTGATGGAAGATAAAATCGACGGCATCAGTTCCGATACTAA
>CAZJVI010000107.1:0-4190 GCA_964549385.1 uncultured Gammaproteobacteria bacterium | reverse complement strand
GATTGCGGCTGCAGCGGGTGTGACAAGATTTGTAACGACAGGTTTTCTTTTTGGTTTGAATACCCCAGAGCAGCAATACAAAATTCTTGAACAAAAATTGAAAGAACTTACGATTGCAGAATAATCATTGGTGTGGGAAATTTACATTAGACCATCAGAATTGCTGCGAAGGAGAGAAGAACGACGAAGAAAATAAGCATGCCAACCAATATAAGCGTTTTTTTACCAGCTTCCTGATTGTATTTACTTCGTTTCTGATTAAGAATGTCTATTTTTTTTGCTTGCTTCATATTAATTACAATTTTTTAACTTTTAAATTTATTTATGGTGTTGGTGTTGCCGTAATGACTGCACAACTGAGACAGAATTCATGCCCCAAATTATCAGTCATTACCGTTTCATCTTGTTGAGCAACATTTGTTGTATCTCCCGCGGGAGCCTGTGCATTTGTTGTTTTATCAATCCAGACTTTTGCAGTAGTGATTTTTGGGGTTTTTGGATTTTTGCCGTCAATCAAATATTCGAATCGTGTGGGACAACCTCCTGCACTTTTTGATGCGATAAGTCCCGTTGTTGTACAGACATATTCGCCGAAAACATCTGGTGGCTTTTGAGGAATTTCTGGCTGTTTGCCTTTAAGCAAGTTCGTCATAATATCATGAAAGATAGGTGCGGCTCCAGTGATACCAGTGACAACACCATTCATCGGTGTGTGGTCGTTGTTGCCAACCCATGCAGCAACAAGATAAGAAGGTGTGTATCCGAATGTCCAGTTATCATCGTAGTCATTGGTAGTTCCTGTTTTGGCGGAGACATACTGACCAGGTATGTATAATCCTGAATTCGGGCCAAATTCAGCTTCACGTGCTTTATTGTCTGCAAGAATATTGGACATAACGAATGTTACAGAAGACGGCAGGATTTTTGTACCGAAAATCGGACTTGCTGGCGGTGTATATTGTTCAATGATGTCTCCTTTGCGGTCGGTAATCTTAAGAATAGGATGTAAGTCTATTCGGTATCCTTGATTGGCAAGAACCCCATATGCAGTAGCCATGTCAGTCATTCTCACATCTCCACCGCCCAAGGTAAGTGATAAACCATAATCAGATGGGTTGGTAAATGTGGTGATTCCCATTTTTGTCGCCAAATTAATAAAAGGAACAAGGCCATTCAAATCCAGCATCTCAACAGCTGGGATATTATAAGAATTTGCCAACGCGTAACGCATTTGTACAACACCGTGATATCTCAAATCATAATTATGCGGACAGTACGGTTTGCTTGGTGGATCGGGGAAACAAACAGGTTCATCAATAAAAGGAGTAGACGCGCCGTAGCCATTGAGAAGCCCCAAACTGTAGTTAAGCGGTTTGATAGATGAGCCTGGCTGAAGCATTGCAATTGTTGCGTTTACATTTCCGCCATCAGGATCATAATAATTTTTACTTCCTACCATGGCAAGAATTTCACCAGTTGCCGGATCAGTGACAAGTGCAGCGCCGTTACCAACATGATATAGCGCAACTGCAGCAACTTCTTTTGTAACAGCTTGTTGTGCCATATTTTGGACATTTAGATCAAGACTTGTGATAACTTTAAATCCACCTTCCTCGACAGCATTCGCTCCATATTTTTGCTCAAGAAGATCACGGATATAAAAGACGAAATGAGGAGCCTTGATCGGACTAGAATTTTTTACAAAGGTGAGCTTTTCATTCATTGCCTGATTCAATTGTTGTTTTGAGATATATCCTTGTTGCTGCATATTTTGCAATACCTCTTGCTGTCGGGAAATTCCGAGTTCCGGATGAGATCCATACGGCGATAATTCACTCGGAGCCTCAGGCATTGCTGCAACGAATGCCATTTGAGCAAGAGATAATTTGCTGACATCTTTGCCAAAGTATGTTTGTGATGCTGCTTCAACGCCATAGGCAGTGCCGCCGTAAGGGACTTGATTGAGATACATCTCAAGAATTTGTTTTTTGGTATACATGAACTCCGTTGCGTATGCAAGAATAACTTCTCTGATCTTTCGTTGAATTGTCTGCTGGGGAGTCAGGAGGCTATTCTTCACTAATTGCTGTGTAAGCGTTGATCCTCCTTGAATTTCTTTATGGACAACAATTGAATATAACGCACGAGCTATTCCTCGAAAATCCACAGCGCCATGGTTATAAAAATCTTTATCCTCAATAGCGATAGTTGCTTCTTGCATATCCAGAGGAATTTTTGAAATTGGGACAAAGGTCTGATTGCGGTTGCCATAAAATGTATAAAGGAGTTTGCCATTCCTGTCGTAAATTTGTGTTGAGTATGATCCAGTATTATTGCTCAATTTTGTGGGGGATGGCAGGTCTCTAATAACGGAGAAATAGAATAAAACAGATAGGCCTGCTAAGATAACAATGGCCAAAGCAAGAAAAATAAGCGTCTTTTTTTTGACTGAGAGTTTAGGCATTTTTTTAATAGTTTTTTTGTAACGCTTAATCATTGCACTTATATTATTTTATCAGATTTTCTTCACAATAGCATAGAAAAATGCGTATAATAGATAATGATGGACATTATCAATTATATTTTGGTCACGATTTCTTCTCGTATTACTCATTTTTTTGCAACGTTTAATTTTCTTGACCTTGTTATTATTCTGATTTTCTTCTTTTATATTCGAGAAGGGTATACTTTGGGATTCAATCTTGCTTTTTTGGATTTGGCAAGTTTTGTTATCGCGTTTATTGCTGCTTTGAAGTTTTATGCCTTTGTTGCTGCTTTTTTTACCACGTTTTTTGGGATGCCTATTGGGGTTGCGAATGCGTTAGGATTTTTTCTTGTTGCTTTTATCAGTGAGATTATCCTCTCTGTTATGGCAAGACGTCTGACTGATTATATTCCAAGCTTGCCTCCTGGGACGTGGTACACAAAAGTATATGTTTCAATCAATCATTGGTTGGGTATTCTTCCTGGTCTTTTATCGGCCTTTATTATTCTTTCATTTATTTTAAGTATTATTGTGACATTTCCATCGTCTCCTTTTATAAAGCAGGCAGTGAACAATTCTTTTATCGGGTCAAAATTGGTTGCCGATACCTCACAATTTGAAAGTGCGCTTAATGGAGTTTTTGGTGGCGCTCTCAATGAGACACTGGATTTTCTTACTGTTGAGCCGAAAAGTAATGAAACAATTCAGCTGCATTTCAAAGTTGCCAATGGTACGGTTGATGCCACAGCAGAGCATCAGATGTTTCAAATGGTGAATCAACAGCGTATATCAGCGGGACTTGGGCCGTTAGTATTTGATAATGCACTTCGTGGAATTGCTCGAGCACATTCTAATGATATGTTCAAGCGCGGATATTTTTCTCATTACACACTAGAAGGTTTGTCACCATTTGATCGTATTGTAAAGGCAGGAATTACGTATCAGTACGCTGGCGAGAATTTAGCGCTTGCTCCCAGTACACAACTTGCGATGCAGGGTTTAATGAACAGCCCCGGGCATCGGGCCAATATCTTAAGTCCCAATTTCCATAAAGTCGGAATCGGTGTCATTGATGGTGGAATTTACGGAGAAATGTTTACCCAGGACTTTACGAACTGATGGGTTGACAAAGTAAAAATTGGAAAGGTATAATTCACTTATAGTAATACACCTCGTTAGGTGAGGCGTACAAAGGAAAAATGCAGCTGATCTTCTCTGTCGAAAGACACCCCAGATCAGGACAGATGCTTCCGGATTAAGGATTCATCCCAAGCTGCTTGATATAAATCGATCATAAGCCTTTTACACGTCAAAACTCAACGAGAAGGGGTGTCTTCTTTTTAGTTTTAGTTAACTAAGACTTCTTTTAAAAGTAGTTCTCCCCGTAGTGTATTCCAACAAAAAATATAAAGGAGGTTGTTGTATGACATTTGTAAGTCAACTCATAAAAAAAACAGTTTTTATCGATGATGCAAAATATGCCAAGGTAATAGACTTTGGGCTTCCATCCCAATTACAATCACCGGAAGTTTCAACGGTTTTATTACAGAATAAAAATGGCAAATTTGCTGTACCTTTGAGTGAAACAAAATATAAAGAAGGTGCTTTTTATCTCAAGAAAAATTATACCTCTATTCCATATAATCCTGACGATTTTTATTTGGGAGAAGATACCCAAAACGCATTCCAATAAACTGCTGCGTAA
>CAZJVI010000106.1:0-4423 GCA_964549385.1 uncultured Gammaproteobacteria bacterium | reverse complement strand
GACTCCAAAATGAAGCAAAACAAAGAGTACCGCAGTAATTCCTGCAAATGTTGCAATCGTTTGAAGAAAAAGCTTTACCGCATCTTTTTTATGCCCATCGAGGAGAAGAAGAAGTGGTTGATAGAGGAACAAGTACCCCATTACCGCGGCAGATAAAGTAAAAAGAGAAAGCATGGCAATCGGTATGAGAAATGATTTCCCATCGCCAAATAATTGTTTTCCAAAAAATGGAATCGTTGCAACCAGTGTAATATAAAGGGTTGCAGCAAGGGCGTTGATAAAAGGATTCTTTGTCACGTCTTCTTTATTGTAGCACTAAAGCCTACTCACTCGCTCCTTCTGATTAACTATGTGGGGACTTTTTATGCAAAAGTGTAATGCTCATGGACAGTGATCGAAACTTTTATGCTCGATAAAACACTTCTTTTGCAGAAGATGAGAAGAGAGGAATTAACAAACCGCTATGATTTAATAATTCCCCTCTCTCCCTTTCTTTTAAACTAAATTATATATCTGAAAGACACAAACCTTATTTTGTATCTTTTACCTCATCTTGCGTGGAGTTTTTAACAGCAGTTACTACTTCGTTAACTTTTTCTTGTCCTTCAACAATTTTTTCGTCAACGTCTTTTTTCATATCATTAACGTTATCTTTAGCTTCATCAATAGCTTCTTCTACTTTTTTTCTATTATCATCGTTTGCCATAACTGCTGCTCCTGCAATCCCAACTGCAGCTGCTCCAACAACTGCTCCCGTCACCACAGCTGCTACAGGATTTACTCCATCCTTTTGATCATCTTGTTTTTTTTGATTATCATCACTCATATTTTTTCACCCCCTTTTGCAAGGTATACATTGAGAATATCATATTTGTTGCAAATTTGTAACATATATTTTATGAAAATGTTATAATTTAGTTAATGAAAAAATGGAATTTTTTAGCTTTCTTTCTGCTACTTATAGTTTTGCTCTTTGCAGTTTTCCTTACCTATCACTTTTCAAGAATTACCGCTGTTAAAAAAACACGCACCGTTATCCCAACATCAATTCCTACTCCAACACCATTTATTTTCAAATCGTATACTGCTCCACCTGTTGAAAAAAAACAGGTCTATAAAATCGCCATGGTAGGAGACTCAATGACAGCTGCTTTGGGGCCTCACGGAGGAAGCTTAGATGATTATATGAATTCG
Source organism: uncultured Gammaproteobacteria bacterium (assembly GCA_964549385.1). Lineage (GTDB taxonomy): Bacteria > Patescibacteriota > Microgenomatia > Levybacterales > UBA12049 > JACDET01. The sequence goes on along the minus strand of CAZJVI010000106.1, from coordinate 3,229 downwards.
TTATATAAAAAAAGCGCTCAAGATCCTCAACGGATTATTATTGATAATTATGCCAAATCAAGCAATATCATTGCAGTAAATAATGAGCTTACGCAAAAAACGACAATTAGTGAATATACGTTTGGCCCACTGCTTTCCGGAAATTACGATCTGATTTTGGTTGAATCTTATGGGTATAATCCATTATCACAATTCGGAATAGATGAAGGGCTAAAACAGCAAAACCTCGCATTAGATAGACTTATGAAAACACTGATTACAGCACTTCCCCATGCAGATATTGTTTTTGTCGCAACTATCGCCCCAAATATAGAAAATTATGCAAAAATAACACAGCCGAATTACACAGCTGCAGATAGAGCAAAATTAGCAGCGGAACGGATAGCATATATTAAAAATCATATTGCCTATGCAAAAAGCCATAATATACCGGTGATTAATATTTACCAGGATTCACTAACGCAAAATGGAGATGGAAATATGATATATATTAATCCGACTGACGATATCCATCCCTCATTCTCAGGAATTGATTTCATCTCTCATAAAATTGGAGATTTTATCTACAATAATAAAATCTTACCCCAATAAAAAGCTTTCTTTTTATGAACTGCTAGGGTCAAAATTTGAGGCTAACTTTCGTTGCTCCCTCTGGTGACTCTGTAGTGAACTATTTTGAAAGTAGTTACATTCTGTCCAAGACTGACAGTATTTCACTGGGTTTATCTATAAGAAACTCTGGCTGAAATCGTTGTAGTCCTTTTCTAGAATTGAAACCCCACGTTACCGCAATAATTGATATGCCTACTTTCTTTGTTGCTTCTATATCTCGTATTTCATCACCGATATAAACTGCTTCCTCTTTGTTGAATGAATGCTTTTGTAAAAATCCTAAAATTACCCTAGCTTTTCCAAATATTGTAGTACCTGTATAAATATAGTCAAATAAATCAAGCTTATTCTTTCGCAAAAAAACCTCAACGGTATTTTTATTATTGGATGTTATAAGACCTAATTGATATCCTTTCTTCTTTAGTTCGTTAATAAGAGCATCCATTCCTTTTATTGGTTTAAAAGAATCTATTTGTTTGTTAAGTTCTTTTTTGACATCTGAAACCATAAATGGAAGTTTATAGAAAGGAACATGCATGGTTTTAAACATTTCTTGAACGGTATAGTCCCTCATCGTTTGAATCTCTGCATCTGTTAATCTTTTATAACCATACTTCGGAGAAAGATCATTAAGGATATTAGCTCCAATAAGAAATGTATCAGCAATTGTCCCATCGAAATCAAAAATGATTATCCTTTTCATTATATGAGTATATCAAAAGTTCGAATCCTATTGAGGTTATCTTTAAATTGAGGCTGTGAAAAATTTACCTTTTTGAGGCTAAAAATCGAAGCTCCCTCTGGTAGACATGTTCAGGAATAAGAAACTCCAGTTAGACGTCGGTTTAGAAAACATTCAATCGATTTATTCAATATTCAATTTAACATTACAAAATTAGTCTTAGGGAATGAGGCTATTAGGAATTAGTATTTTATTTTACCTCACTGGCGAGAATATAATCTTCATCTTCACTAGGAGCTTGCCAATATTTCAGATAATTATCCAACATCTCTCTGCTTATCTTAAATGATTCTTTCGTGATATTACTGTTTCTTCCAACAACCCTTTCCCGTATTGTTTCTATAGGAGTATCAACATAATACATTATTGCTTCTGCACCGATTGCATGTATTCTTCGTTTCAGCTCTTCTCGTTCTTCTTTTGCCCAAAATCCCTCGTCCATAATGACATCAATGCCTTTTTCAGCAAGATAAAATGCAAAGTCCCGTGATAACCCGATGATTTTATGATCCCAGTCCTCATATCCATTGATCGTGGGATCGTTTCCAATTAAACGAATTGACCATTCATCTTTTGTGATTTTCACTGCACCAGTTTTTTCCTCTAGCTTCTTCGCAAAAGTAGTTTTACCAGCACCAATAAATCCACAAATTATATAAACGATAGGTTTTCTTTTCATAAACGTAGTATATCAGGTTCTGAATTTAATTCAGTACCTACGCACACCCCTTGAGGCTATTTGAGGCTAAAAATACTTGCTCCCTCTGGTTGACATGTTCAGAAACAAAGAAATTCAAATTGATATAAGATTGGACATTATAAAGTTCTTTTATGAAAGCACTCGTTTAGACTTTCTATATGGCTAAACTAGTTTCATTTGTGTAGGTTTTTCTACTCGATCTACCATATATTTTACAGCCTCATTCATATTTATTGGAACGATTTTTATCTGAGGATTTTTCTGTTGAAAGACTCTAAATACCTCGTCTGCAAATGCTTGTCCAACAGTTGGCACGCTCTCGAAGTTAAGAATTATTGTTTTAAATCTCTCTAAACCTGCAAGTACTCTTCTAGCTTGAGAACGAGAAACGTAAATAGTCCCTATGGAATATAATTTGATATGAATTTCTGTTTTATCAAAATCTGGATCATCGTGATCAGTTTCATACTGACTAAAAATATCCTTTAGGTGTTTAGTTGTGTTTATCGATAAGGAAAAGGAAACCTTTGTTCCCTTTTTTTCAGGTTTAATTTCTTGAAAGAAAACATCATCTATATTATTATCCACTCTCAAAGCATACCCAAAACTCTCTAATACAAATAAGTCGGCAACCTTAGATGTAAAAAAGATTCCTTCTCCTGAATTAGCATGAGGCGCAGTTGTGGTTTTACCTTTTAACAAATCCTGCATAGACTCAAACTCAGACGCCAACCCTCTTTGTTGCATTACGTTTCTAAAGGCTCCTATACCGCCATCACTTACGGTAAAATTTAAATTACCATTCTCAATACCCACTTCAATATCTACATATTTTGATTGTGAGTGTTCTATTGCATTATTTAACATTTCAGAAAGAGCATAATCGAAGAGGCTTCGTATGTTTTCATTCAACTTCACTAAGAACGGCGCTTGATGATTTATATCATCTAACACCTCATGTTCCTTTATATCTTCTCTAACCAAATGTTTCTTTATTACTGTACCTAACTCGTAAGCATTATCTGGCAAAGCATACGCAGCTTTCGCAGTTGATCCTGATTTAACTAACAATCCACTTTTAACTAACCCACTAATTAATGAGCTAATATGTTGTTTAGTATACTTATGATCTAATGCCTCAAGAACGTCAGCTGTTCTAAAAGTCTTCTTTTCTG
>CAZJVI010000105.1:0-4428 GCA_964549385.1 uncultured Gammaproteobacteria bacterium | reverse complement strand
TTAAGTCGTAACAAGGTATCCCTAGCCGAAGCTGGGGATGGATCACCTCCTTTCTTTTTATTTTTATGTCATTTATGGCAAATCGTAAAAGGAAAAGGGGAAGACAGGAAACTTGTTGGAACAGTTCTAAACTGGGTCTGCAAGAGGAATGTATAGACAACAGGGGAAGTGATTAGCTCCTGGCGAATCTCGCAAATCCGTGCAAACGGAATTCCAAAATTTTGTTTTCAAAATGAGGAACACTTAGAGATGAGCAAATCTAATCTCGCCTTCCTACCACGTCTTGGTTTGATATTGTTAATTTAATTGCATAAGAACCCCGATTATCGGGGTTTTTTTGTACGTTCAGATGCATGAACGTATCTTGCCCGGACATTGAGGCTGTGGTAAGATTGTGAATACGGCGCGGTGGCGAAGCGGTAACGCAGGGGTCTGCAAAACCTCCATGCACGGGTTCGATCCCCGTTCGCGCCTCCATGATGAAATGCGACGCCTCGAAGTGGCAAGTCCTCTTTGAGGAGCAAGTGCCCTTGGGGTACGCCTCCAGATTAGGTACTAGGGATTAGAAATACCTCTGAACTCCGTTTTGTAATGGTTTTATAAGGTTGAAATAAAGCTCTTTTTCTATATCATTGTATAATTACGCTATAAAGAGGTTTTATTATGCAAGGAAAAGTTTCACATATTTTACATGCAGTTGCACATTTTTTTACTGGTCATCATGAAACCGGTGATACCATGAGGCTCGCGAGAAGCGCAGTTATCTTTGATGCAGCAGAATATCGACATGCTCAACTGGAGAGAAGCATGATTTGGGCAGCATAGATTGTTTATAAGGAGGTACTATGGTATTAGCAGGAACATTTTTTCAAGAATTCTATCCAGGAACATTTTTAGATAAAAAAGCTTTACCTGAAATAACAGGAACATTTGGCGCTTCGGCAAGAGCAGTAGGTGAGTCTGCAGAAAGAGCATTGAGAAAGTTCAATCAGAGAGATCCCCAAACGGGTGCGCCTGAAGGTGCTTTGGCGGTTATAAAGGATCAGATGATTGCTCGGTTAGCTCTTCGAAAAAGGAAAATGCATCGTCCGCTTTTGCGCAGATCAGTGCAGGTACCGCTTTCTCAGAAATCATTGTTATTAGCTGCTTAAGGTCAAATTCTATAAACTTCAGTAGAAATTAATTGCGGACTGACAAATACGCACCACTTATGATAAAATATCAGATACGTTGTTCATGACAACGTGCCCGGGCGCATGGCTCAGTGGTAGAGCGCGTTCCTGATAAGAACGAGGTCCTTGGTTCGATCCCAAGTGCGCCCACAAAAGTAATTTTTTTGTTTAATACGACGTGACTGCACAAGTGAGCTGGTTTGTAAGTATATCTCAACCTCATCAAACATAAATGAAATCCTATTAATTGTGAATGGTTCAATGATTGAAGATACAAATCATATTATTATTGAGGCAGCTCATTTTTATGCAGGAGATGATATCTCTCAAAAGGAATTGCTTTTAGAACTACAAGAAAGTATAAAAATTGCGAAAAACTCAATTACTATTTTAGAAAAAAAAGGATTTTTTATCGAACGTTCTCTTTTTATTGATGATACTGAATGGGCAGACATATGGAAGGGGGAAAAAAGAAAGATACATCTTGAATCAAAATCTATTAATGGTGTTAGACAAGCGATTGTTAATGAAGGTTATATCCCCACCTTTGATTTTATCGAAAGTCATTTTGAACATCCAGCGAAAAATTTAGCCATTGATTTATTACATTTAGCTTCTAAAAGTGAACAGTTTGAAATTGTTGAAGAACAAAGAATACTCATAGAAAAAATTACTGGAAAGAAAATTAAATTGTTTGGGAAAAATGATAATTTGGATTATCCTAGTTGTGAATTGCTTGACCTATGTGTGTATCAAGAAAAATTATTTTTGTCAGATGTTACTATTACTATTTTACCTATAAGTTATAAAGCACAACAGGAAAAAGTAAAAAATCTTTTTCTACTCCTTAATAAAGAACCATCTATAATAGTTATTTATTTTTCGACTGACGGGAACGTCGTTGAGATTAATCACTTTTCAAATAAGACTAAATTGTTCAATGCTATATTAGAAGAATTGCATTTAGCATCTGATATGTTATAATCCTAGAGTTTTAAAATATGAAAAGATCGTCTGTCATGATTAGTAAAAAATTCGCAGAGCTTACTACTGCGCTTATTGATACCCCAAAAACAGCATTTGTTAATACACTTCACCATAAAAATACTGAAAGCAAAGAAGCAAAGAGAATAGTGGCTGAAAAAATCAACAGATTTTTAGAACGTGAAATGACTATTGTTCGGAGACAAATTTCTGATACATTGGCAAAACAGAGCCGCGAAGAGAAAGATCGTATTGAGGCAATTCTTTCTGCTATAGAAGAAGGAGATGAGACTCTTTTACAAGAGTACGGTTTTATTTTTTACTATGTTTGGTTTAAAGATCTTTTAACAGTTATTATTGAGGGTAAAACCCCGCTTGAGGTAGACACAATTTTAACAAGTATTTATTCCCAATTTGATATCAAATCGAGGAAGGCTATACTTAACCCTTTCTCTTTTCAACCAGAAGATGTTATTGGTTTTGAATTAAGTGCATTTTTTAAAAGATTGAGCGTGATTGCCCAAAATATAAGAATTGTGATTGATATTGATGATTCAATTGATTCTACAAAAAGGACTTTGTTACCCCAACAAGAAAGTGATCCTTATTTTTTGTCATTGGTTCATTTTACTGAACAAAAAGGTATTATTACCCCAGGAGATATTAATGTAAAAGATTATCTTTTTCATCGATATAGCAATTATCTGAAACGTGTTGATTTGCTTATTGAAAGATTAAGAAAATCAAATAAAGGGAGAGTAAGCATAGATGATGAAGGAAATGTTTATTTTCATCCAGATATACATTTAGTAACCATGTCAAATATTCAACCTAAAGCAAGAGTTAAAGAAATGTTGTCAAAAGGCATACTGTTAAAAGATGCACAAGGTTTTCCAACGAAACATGCACTTTTTACCTCATCATTTTTAGATCCTTTAAATGCTTATATTAATTTTCTTTTTATTTTAGATAAAAAAATGAGACCTATGCAAACCCAAGCTTATATTTTGCTGCGTGCAATGAATATTGTGCAAGCTGAAAGATATCATAATATATCCTTCGATTCTCAAATCCTATCAGCAGATCTCGTTGTTTATGGTATTGGAAAAACACTACAAAAACATATTCATGAATTATTACTTACTCGTTCATTTTATAATGATTGGTCTGAATTTGATTCGTATGAGTATGTTGAACGCAATTATGATAATAACGGAGAAATACTTCAGGAAGATAAAGCTTTAATTAGTCATGTTATTAAGTCATTAAAACAAATCGGGATTGCGCCAAAGAGTTTAGAAAGAGTTGCTGATGTCGGTACTGGTCCAAATCTTTATCCGGTTATGCTTTTAAGTCCCTATGTTAAGGCAGGTAGTAAGATTGACGCACTGGAATTTTCACCGAACAGGGCATATTTAGCTAAAGTTATTGGAGGAACAATTGAGCCAAAACATGCCTCGATTTGGCATAAATTCGAGCAATATATGGTAGAAGTTGGTGGAGAGCTATATCTTGGTTGTGAAGATGCTGCCAAAAAACAGGCTAAAATTCAATATGGTGATATATTTGATTTACCAAAAAATGAATATGATCTTATTTCTTCCTACTTTGTAGCTGAGTCGATTGTCGATTCACAACTACCATTTAGAGAAGCTATTAAGTCTTTAGGAAATGCATTAAAAGAAAATGGCATTCTCATAGTTGCACATATGGTCGGTTCTGAAGGCTGGCTTGCAGGTGAAGGGACACATTTTCCAGCAGTTAATTTATCCGTGGAACAAATTAAAGCTGCATATTTTGATGCAAATATGAATATTATATCGATGTTAACTGTTGATCATAATAATAAGAAGATCAGAGAAGGTTATCATGGCATGATGCTTGTTATTGCGCATCCCAAATAGATAGTCTCAAATTTTGCTTCAAGTTTAAGATTTTTATGACTTTATTCTCTTTATAATAACGTGTAGAGTAGAGATATGGAGAAAAAAAATGAAGGGAATTTTTTTAATGAGATAATAAATCCTTTTACTCGTTACCCTAAAGTAACTATTGCTATAATTGTGTTGTTTGCAATTGGAACTCTCGGAGGAATACTGTATCTCGCGCCTCGATTCGGTAATGGGCAACTTTCAAATACCGCGGCAGATGCTCTTAAATTTACTCTTCCAAGTGAATCACCGCAAAATCAGGAAGCGGTCGAAGGAGCAAATACCCAAGCAGAGGGACAGGGAACTGAAGAACAATCTTCAGCCGCGCCGCCGCCGGCTTC
>CAZJVI010000104.1:0-4509 GCA_964549385.1 uncultured Gammaproteobacteria bacterium | reverse complement strand
ACATATTTTTCTTATTGCAGGGTTTATTATATGCTTTATCTGTGGCTCCTTCTTTATTCAAACAACCGGAACTGCAAATTCTTCACAATTTCTAATAACAGATATGATTGTCATGTCAGTTTATGCTGCCTTTGCAGCGTACTACTGGCTACAAAAGGTTAAGAATAACAAAGTACTGGTAATAATAATCTCTGTTGCAATAATTGGTTTTACCGCACCAAGAGTAATATATGAAAATATTGTAACAATAAGTCATATTAAAAATGAAATTGGATTTACGATAGATAACAAACAATTAGCCGCTCTTAATTACTTACGTTCTCATTCACAGCAAAACTCAATAGTATTGCAGAATAATGTTACCGACTGTATATACGTTACTTTTATTTCTCAAAGACAAACATTTCTTTGTCTTGATGGTGCGCCAGGTGATCGTGGGGTATTAACTGCTAATCGCAGCAAAAAAGTAAATGATATATTTGGACATAACAAACTTGGATTGATACCAAGTTCTGTAAACTATTTATACTTACCTACAAACCAGTATTCAAAAAAGAAAAAATTATTTAATAAATATGGTTTCAAGACGTTTTTTAGTAATAGCGAAATAACAATTGTTCGTATACGCTAATTTTTTGAAACCGATTTAATAAACATATTGCAATACAGTTTTTGTGATTGGCTTAAATAATTGAATTTGCTTGTTTGCTGTTGTAGTACTGCCTTTTGTATAAATCACTAGAATAACTGGCGTATTGTGATAAATTAGGATTGCAGCATCATGGACGTAACTATCAAGCCATCCGTATTTATGATATATCGTCACATCAGGAGAAACAGCAGAAGGAATAAGCGTATTTTCATTGGTATTTTGCATATAGGAAAGAAGCAATTGTGTATCCTGAGAATCTAATAATGCACCTGTATATAATTTTTGAAGAAATAAAGCCTCATCTTGTGTGGTAATTGAATTGTTTGAAACAAAATAATGAACACCAATCGATTGTGCACAGTATGAAAGAGTTTGCAAACCAACATAATTTGTTATTGCATGCCATGAATCATTATTACTTTCTTGTACCATTTGTTGCAATTGAAAACCAACCGAGTATGAACCGAGTTGTGTGGACAAACTTTTTTTACCAATCTCTACTTCATGTAGAAGGCATGCTGCAAGAATAATTTTACTCGTGCTTGCGGCAATAAACTTTTGGGAACTACCAACTGAAAATGATTGCCCTGTCGATAAATTAATAACAGAAACAGAAATTTGAATTGGAGCATAACTTTTTATTATTTTTGTCAGCACTTTTTTTTCAGCAGCAACTTCTTTTGCTTGTTGATATTTTTGAAATAAAAAAATACCAACAGCTATAAAAAGAAGGACGAAACAAAAAAGGAGTCGAGAACGATTGCGGTGGAAAAACATTAGCATAGTATCCCACATTTTATTATTATTGTATAACGCAAAATCTCATCACTGTTGAATCATTTTTTTCCAAATCGCTGGGAAAATAACGCAATAACGGGAAAATTCTGAAGAGATGAAAAAAATTGAAACAAAACTCAAAATAAGCAATATTAGTACTATTACCAAGCGTTTTTTTTCACTACCATGAGTGAGAAATTGATAAATTCCATATAAAGAAAAAAGAATAAATGGAAACCAGAGATACAAACTTTTTAATGGAATTGATATAACCGGTTCAAAAATAATTTCAAAACACGGCAGTATCATAAGAATAAAAAGCGTTAACCAATGATAATTTTTTTTCTTTTTATTCAAGATAATATAATAAAATCCTGCAAGTATTCCGAAGTAGCCGATAAATGAAAACCACACACTTCCAAAACGAACATCCCAAAACTGCAGATAAAACCTAAGAAAATCGATAGAAATTTCAACAAATTTATTATGGAATAATCGAACAAACCAAATTGGCGTTCCTTTGAAAGGATTTATATATGCTTCCATCTGATACAGTAAATTAACTGAGGAAAAATGAAAAATATCGGTAAAACTTTCACATGCGAACCATGCCTTAAGTGTAAAGATTTCAATAATCGCTGCAATGACAAGAATAATTTTTTTCATTTATTTATATCCAATAACTGCGCAAAAATCGTTGGATACGTAACGGGTAAATAAACATTTTTCAAAAGATCCTTTGGCACTCGTCCGAAATAGGGACGGACATAAAGCACTGAATCTTTTCCCCAAGAATTTGGTTTATTCCAACTCGGTGGAACTACCGTAAATTGCAGGGAGCTGTCATAAAATTGGAAATAAATTGGCGCAAACTGTAATGTCGAATCGATAACAATATGTTTGTAATGCTTTTGCATTTGCTCAACAGTCACTACTAACTGTTTAAAACCACTTCCCCAATCAATGACATTATTCTGTGGATAATTGACGTAATAAAACTGCAGATAAAGAAAAAATTCAAAAATTGTAAGCAAACTAATAACTGTTATGACAGCTAGCTTATATTGATACTTTTTTATTTTATGCAATAAAAATAAAATCCCAACTGAGACAAAAATAATACAAGGGATAACAAGGGGTAAGGAACGAAGTGAGTGAGGACTAGGGACAGCAACAGCTCCAACAAGTGGTATAGCAATAAATAATAAAAAAGTTGTGTACTTCAAAAAAGACTTTCGTTCTCGTAATAAAAAATATATACCTGAAAGGAAAAACGGCAATTGCCAATGATATAATTCGCCAAAACTCTGAACCTGATGTCTGCCGATTCCATCGCCGAAACTAAAAAGAAAATCAAGAGAAAAAAATGATAGATAATTGCTAATATATTGAAGTGGAAAGACAAGAATTTGGGAAAAAATATTATTTATACCGTGATCACTAAATGCTGAAGTCGCGAGAAATCGTTGATTACCCTCCGACGTGAGTGAAAATAAAATATATGGCAGGCTTAGGATAATTGCTGGGATAATAATATAAAGAGATTTCTTGTTTCTATAAACCTTCTCTTCCCAGGCAATAAAAAGAAGTGAAAGCGGAGAAAGAACGCGAAACGTATCATAAGTATATAAGGTAATAATAAAGGACAAAATGCAAAAGATGATTGATTTAATGGTGTGATTCTTTTTAAATACCAGAAAAAAATAACAACCCAATAGATAAAATAACGTTCCAACAGTGACTTCAAATCCACCTCGTGAGAATTGCAAATGCCATGTCGATATTGCTAATAAAAATGATGCAAGGACTGGAAGATACCGTAATTTTTTCTTTATCGCTATGTTAGTCTCTAACTCAAGAAGTTCTTGTAAAAAAAAGTAAAAGACAGGAATGGTAAGCGTTCCAGCAATAACAGAGGGAAGACGAACAGCAAGTTCTGTTTTGCCAACCATTGCCATTGTGCCAGCAACCAAATAGATATAAACCGGCATTTTATAATCACCGAAGGATCTAAACCAAAACGGATAGGGAATCCCATATTGATCCTTGCCAGTTGTTAGAATAGTGTACGCATTATAACCAATAGATGCTTCGTCGATATAAAGTCCTGGAGGGTCGTTAGATACATCAATAAAACGCAAAAAAAATCCAAGAATAACAATAATCACCAAAAGAAGTAATTGTCTTTTCATGAATTTCTTAAAACCACACTTATTTTAAATAATTTGGCTCTACAGTATTGTAGCATATATTGTTTGACATTTTTGACCATACTAGATACTATAATTTGATCTGTAAATTTAATGAAAAAAATACTCTCTTTACTATCTAAACAAACATTGAGAAAAGTTCCTGAAATTACTATCTATTTCTGGATTATTAAACTTTTGACAACGGCAATGGGAGAATCCACATCTGATTATCTTGTTCAAGCCATAAATCCTGTTGTTGCGGTTGCATTTGGAGCGATAGGTTTGGTCATTGTTTTACTCCTGCAGTTGTGGGTTCGGAGATATATTGCATGGATTTATTGGCTTACTGTTACTATGGTTGCAATCTTCGGGACAATGGCGGCTGATGTATTGCATGTTGGATTGGGCATCCCTTACATTGTCTCAACTATCTTTTTTATGATTGTTCTCACAATTATCTTTTTTGTCTGGTATAAAAGAGAAAAAACACTTTCTATTCACAGCATTGCCAACAGACGTCGGGAAATTTTTTATTGGGCTGCTGTCCTTGCAACTTTTGCACTCGGTACTGCAGCAGGTGATCTAACTGCATCAACATTGAATCTCGGTTATTTATCATCTGGGATTTTATTTGCGATTCTTTTCATTTTACCGGCAATTGCATATTGGAGGTTGGGCTTGAATGAAATCTTTGTTTTTTGGTTTGCTTATATCGTAACACGACCGCTGGGTGCATCATTTGCCGATTGGTTTGGCAAACCAATTCTTGGAGGTTTAGGTTATGGAGATAAAAAAGTTTCTACAATATTAACCATTTTGATTATTGTCTTTGTCGCCTATTTAAGCATCACTCGCAAAGATATTAAAAACAAAACTTAATCGAAACTC
>CAZJVI010000103.1:0-4522 GCA_964549385.1 uncultured Gammaproteobacteria bacterium | reverse complement strand
GCAACTGAAAGAATATCCTCAGCTTGAGAGACTTTATTATGCTATTGAATTGCCTTTGGCAAAAGTTCTCTGGCATATGGAGCAAAAAGGCATTCTTTTGGATACGCAACAATTAGCAAAAGTCGGCGAAAATATTGACCATTTGTTGGTTTCCGTTGAAGAAGAGATAGCCAAAGAAACAGGAGGCGGTATCAATACTAATTCTCCGATACAGCTTGGCAGCTTTTTGGCAGAGAAAGTCGGCATCCCACTTGGTAAAACAAAAACAGGAAGATATGCCACCAATGAGGGAGAATTATCAAAATTTAAAGATCAATTCCCGATAATCGCTCATTTATTAACCTACCGAGAACTCACGAAATTGCGCTCAACGTATGTGGAAAGTCTTATTCAAAAGGTTGATGAAAAAAGTCGTATCCATACCACTTATGACCAAATCCGTGTTAATACAGGACGGCTTTCTTCCCTAAATCCCAATCTGCAAAATATTCCGGTAACCTCCACCATTGGATTAGAAATTAAATCGTGCTTTATTGCCGATCCTGGTCATGTGCTGGTATCGTTTGATTATTCCCAACAAGAGCTTCGCGTCCTTGCACACCTCGCAGGTGAAAAAGCGTTAATTAAAGCATTTGAAGAAAAACAAGACGTGCATACGTTAACCGCGAGTAAATTGTTTAACGTCCCCTACGAAGAAGTATCCAAACAACAGCGGTCAGTAGGCAAGACCATCAACTTTGGAATTATCTACGGCATGAGCAGTTATGGCATGAGCGCAGGCCTGCATATCCCTCAAGAGGATGCAGAACAATTTATAAAAGCATTCTACGCATCCTACCCAAATATAAAAACCTATTACGACAATTACCTAAAAAACGCCAAAATTCACGGCTTTGTCACAACAATGCTCGGGAGAAGACGCTACGTTTTTGAAGATCCAAAAAGGAAATTTATCGACAACGGAATGCGCCGGGTTCTGATGAATTATCCAATCCAAGGAACTGCTGCTGATCTGATGAAAAAAGGAATGGTAGATGTGCAAGAAAAAATCTTATCCAAATATCCGGAAGTTTCATTACTCTTAACAATCCACGATGATTTAGTTTTCGAAATTCCTGATAGTGATAAGCTCAAAGAGATTATCAACGAAATCCAGGCTGTTTTGTGTGATGTATATCCCTTATCCGTGCCGCTTGTGGTTGATGTGAAGACGGGAAAACGATGGGGAGATTTACTGAAATTTGAGTAATACAATTTATATTTATCCCAAAATATAGCGAGCAGCATTTTGGTGTAATTATATATACACTGCCTCTATGGGATAAAATTCCACTAATGATATAATAGGTTACTCATTATATGAAAAATAGTTGGAAAGTATTACTATTTATTTTTATAACTTTTTTAAGTTATTGTTTAGGCTCAAGATTTCAGTTTTTTTCCCAAGAGTTAATGAAACTGAATGATAAGGATTGGACAATACTTATCATCACATCAGTTGCTGGAGGATTAATCGCATTTGGTTTGGTAATTTTAGTACAGTGGCTTCAAGCACCAAATCTTGTCATTAGTGTGGGTAGTGAATCACCCGATCAGCATAATCCACCACAGTGGAAAATTATTCATATAAAGATTGTAAATTCTCCAAAAAAGTTTAGGTTATCACCATTAAATGCTATTTCCGCATTTTCAGTTAAAGGTAAAGTTACGCTAAGCTCTGTCTCAGATAAATTATCCTTTTTCGGCAAATGGGCGTCTACTCCGCAACCATTGTCCCTTTTGGCTATGCATACTCCGCAAGGAGTTACAGTAACTCAGATAACTAATCCTAATATGGCATTACTTCCTTCGAAAGAAGATATTCATCCAGCAAAAGATGACTCTGAATCAGTTCAACTAGCTGTTGCAATTAAATTCGATGGTGATTCTGAATTTTACGGTTTCAGTAATGAAAGTTATTTAGATCCTAATCTTAAAAAGTCAAATTTGAAATTAAATCATAGAAGTTGTTCAGGGACTTTGTTGTTATCAGGAGGAGGAATTGGAACTCTGAAACAAGATTTTAAAATTTCTAATCGTACTAATTCTATTGATAATTTTCACTTAACTCTTAAAGGACTTCCTTATAATTGACATCTCTATATATTATTGTTAAATTCATAATGTACTTTGATGACGTAAAATTGTAATAAATTATCCACTAGCTGACCTGGAAAAGTTCATCTATACTAAATTTAGACATATGCCTAAATTTCTTTTGCGGTCGATTACTTTTTTTCTCATTATTTCTTTATTTTTTCTCTTCTTGCGGCTTTTTGATCTTCCAGCAGCAATAAATTATGGCTCTGATGCGGCGAGGGATTTTTTAGTTACGTGGAATATGTATGAGACGAGACATCCAGTGCTCATCGGTCCACCTTCTGAATATGCATTTAATGGGCGGCAGTTTTTTTTTGGTCCGGCGCCGTATTATCTTATTTTGCCGGCTCTCATAATAGGGAATTGGGATCCGTTGGCGGTTTCTTATTATGTAATTTTCTTAAATTTGGCAGTCTTGTTTATTTCATTAATTATCCTCAATAGAAGCATACAAAAGAAGTCGATTATTTATTATTTCGCGCTTTTGTATACTGTTACTCCCAGTCTTGTTGCCGATACTCAGTCATATTGGAATCCTTATTTTATGTTGCCGGTTTCACTCCTTTTAGTTGCTCTTATCGTAAAAAGTAAAGCGAAGAAATCCAGTTTGTTCCTTCTTTTATTAATCGGTTTTCTGTTTGGATTGGGTTTGCAGTTTCATTATTCATTTATTCTTGCCATTATTGTCAGCTGCATTTGGTTATATTGGGGCAAAAAAATTGCATTGCGAGAAATAGGGCTATTACTAGTTGGTTTTATTGTCGGATTTTCGCCATTAATTCTCTTTGAATTGAGAAATCATTTTTATAACCTCAATACATTGTTTCTTGTTATGACACATGCTTCAACTGCAGGAACAGGTTTTACTTTTAATACATTTTATCTCATATCCTTAATGCCATTTCTTTTCTATTTCGTCTCAGTGTCGTTTTTCAAGCTAAATAAAATAATTCCATATATCTTTTTCACCGTTTTTATAATTTGGTCCTTAGTTGTAGTCCTTTCTCCCCATGCATATGCACTTTCTTATCCCGATGCCGAAAAAATTGCACAAAAGATAGAGCAAGATAACCCAAAAAATTTCAATGTTGTCGATCAGTTGACCAGAGATAATCGGGCGACACCGATCCGTTATCTTTTAACAGTACATGGGTTTGCTCCTCAGGGAGTTACAGAATATGCAAAGGTCTCAACACTGTATATTTATTCTAAAGTACCTCTCACAGAGTTGACTAAAAATCCTGTTTGGGAAATAAAAACATTTTTGCCATTTACTCATGGAACAACTCAAAATATATCAGACAATATTAGCCTCTATAAACTATCAAAATAAATATAATTGAGGAAAATAAAAATTAGTTTGACATGACAATATATTTTGTGGTTTAATAATGACATGTCCAACATTCTGCTCGGTTGTTTACATCTTTTATCTTTTTTCTTCTTTCATCATCACATAGCAACTCATCATTATAAACCCACACCGATTCCAAGTATTCCCGTAAGTATTTCACCGACCGCGTGGCCGTCGCCGATTGCATCAGGAACGCCACCAATATATGTAAGTGGCACTCCAACTTCTACGATTGAACCAACGGATACAGTCTCTCCAACATCAGCAATCAGCGGCGAACCGACCGTCACCCCAACGGTTACCCCTACAGTAACAATTACTCCGACAGCAACGCCTACTCCGAGTGTGATTTCTCCCACCCCAACGCTCTCTGGGACACCAACTCCAACGCTTACCCCTACACCGACAGCGTCAATTAGTCCATTGCCAACAGAAACGCCTATTCCGACCACAACACCCACTCCGACCCCGACAGTGACTCCAACGCCCACTCTTACTCTTTCGCCGACGGCATCGCCAACACCAACACTGATACTTACTCCCACACCTACTGCTTCTGCAACTCCCACTGTTGATCCATCGGATACTCCTGATCCTTCGGCGACGCCAACGGCCACCATCACCCCGACGCCTGACCCTTCTATTAAAGTAGGTAATGACATCTCATATCCTCAATGCGGGCAAACGCTTCCTACAGGGCAAGGTTTTGGGATAGTGGGTGTTAATGATGGAATTGCGGTGACGACCAATCCTTGTTTGAGCACAGAATTATTGTGGGCAGAGCAGTCTCTTGGTACGCAAAATCAAGGGAAAGTGCAATTATATGTAAATACCGGCAATCCTGGTACTGCTGGTAGATGGCCGAGTAACAATGTTGATTCGCAAGGGAATACTTCTCCAAATCCAGATGGAACATGTGACGGATCAATCTCAACTGCTTGTGCATGGCAATATGGATGGAACCGAGCGGTTGATGACGTCCAAGATAAATTTATTCCGGCAGCTCAGTCGGCAGGGGTAGATACAACA
>CAZJVI010000102.1:0-4548 GCA_964549385.1 uncultured Gammaproteobacteria bacterium | reverse complement strand
CTTCGGCAACATCAAATCGATGTTCCAACAGCATCGAAACTCTCGCGGGAATTTCTTGCTGCTCTTCCCATGAAAAATCAACAGGATTTACTGGAAAAATTGAAAGAGCTAAGTACTCATTATGAGCCGGTGAAGCTTGTTTATCAGCATGAGTTTGCAAAAGATGAGCGTGTCCGAGAGCAACAGGCGCTTTCGCAAATGCAACATGCGATACGGCAGGGGAATATAGAACATGCAATCACAGTAGCAAAATCATTGAAGGAGGGTGCATAGTATATGACTGAAATGGATGAATCTGCAAAAGCTGCAGCAGAACAAGCTGGAGAAAAACGACGTAAGACTGCTGAAGATCGGAAGCGTGGCCGTGAACAACGTGCTGGCGACAGAGCTGCCGATTGGGCAGCAACAGAGGGTGCCAGAGAGGCATGGAAAGGACTCGATATTCTTGCACATCCGGATGGAATGGGAGGACGATCAGGCCCTGATTGGGATGAGGCAAAAAAAAGAGCAGAAACTTGGCGAAAAAAATCTGCTGGTAGACCGAGGATGATGAAAGATAGATTTAGTAGCGAAGGCCGTGACAAAATAAAAGAGTATAAGAGTGAAATATCGGCAACTGGTTGGGACAAAGCAAGAGAATCAAGAGAACAGGCGAAATCACGCTTGGATGAAATGAGAACGAACAGTACACTTCAAGAAGCAGTCGGTTTAGAGCAATCGAGACTCATTGAGCAGACCTCTAAAGACAAAGTTGCGAGTGGTAAAGGGCCCGAATTAGATGGTGCAGATTTTGCCCGTATTCAAATAGCTGCTGAGAACAATGTCCGTGCTGCCATGGAACTTCAAGTAATGAGACATGAAAAAGCGCGGGAAAGCGTTGAAGCACAAAGCAATAGTAAGGATCCAAAATTTACGGAAGCGTTAAATGATGCACTTGTTCAAAAACAAGCTGAGAAGAAAAGTCCGCTAACTCAGCAGGAAAAGGACGAAGTACGTAAACAAGTAATTAATGAATTGACCAAAGAAACAGTTGAGATCATGGCAGAAAATGAGAAAGTGCGGGAAGCTGAAGACAAAGCATTTATGAAAGATCCAGAATTTGCAGATAAGCTTAAAGCAAAACTAGCGCTACAAGGAAAAACTCTTCAAAGTGCATCATCTGAAGAGGCAAGGACAGCACAAGCTGCAGCAATTAAAGAGATGAGAGCAGAGAAAGAACAACAGGAAGCAAAATTAAAGGCGGATAAAGAAAAAGCGTTGCACGACCGTCGAGAAGATCCTGAATGGAAGCAGTCATGGCAGGCTGCGTATGACAAACTTTTTATAGATGCAGTTATTGTTGAAAAAACCATAGATACTCCCACACTTCGACAAGAGCTAGAATCAAAAGCAGATAAACAAATAGAACTACAACATGCAGAGAGGGAAGCGAAACAAGCACAGGCGAAATTGGAGATAGTAACTGCAAAGAAAGAAGCCCTTGATGCACGAAAGAAAGCCGATGAATCAAAAGCAAGTGGGTCAGTAGATCAAGCTAAGGATGAAGATGCAGCACTTCAGGCAGAAGCTAGTTTTAAGACAGTAGAAACTAAATTGAAATTTGTCCTAACGGACTTAGCAGGGAAAATATCTGCTGATCCTGATAATTCAGTAGTAGGTCAACAACTTAAGGATACCAAGGACTTGATGAGTGTAGTAGATGATATGAACAAAAAACTTGTAACTAATTTAGCTGAAGTAGAGACTAGTCAAACAGCTGCAAGTGAAGCCAAGGCTAAGGCAGACTTAACAGTACAGTCACTCAAAGGTATGGAACAGGTAGATTCTGATACTTTTGATGCTGAAGCATTGACAAAAGATTTGACAGCAACGGAAGTTGCAGCGGTAAAAGACGCATTAGCGCAGAATTCTCGACTACGTGAAGGAGTAATGGATACGTTTATCGCAAATAGAAAAGCAAAAGCTGGGGGACTCACTTCACAAGATTCCTTGACTATCTTGATGTTGAAAGAACTATTTGCGGTTGCGAAGAAGGTTACGCAGGCAGAATATATGACTGTTTCATAGGGCGTAACAAAAGATTAAGGATAGTCTGTTGCTCTTTTGTGGCTGGTTTGTTATAATACTCCAATGGCTCATCAAGGCTCATTTGAGAAGGATGGCAAAGTTACGGAAGCACTGCCCAATACATTATTTCGGGTGGAGCTTGAGGATGGATCAGTAGTGTTGTGTCACCTTTCAGGCAAGATGCGGATGCATTTCATCAAAATTTTACCAGGTGATCGGGTGAGAATTGAGATGACACCATATGATTTGGCAAAAGGTCGGATCATGTATAGATATAAATAGGTAATAGGTTTTAGGTGCTAGGTAATAGAAAATAATTTTTTATACCTGACACCTAGTACCTCTTATCTAATACCTAACTTATGAAAGTACAAGCAAGTGTAAAAAAAAGATGTTTGAAATGTAAAATTATTAAGCGCCGTGGAATCGTACGTGTTGTGTGTGATAATCCACGACATAAACAGAGACAAGGCTGAATAAGGTAATAGGTTTTAGGTGCTAGGTAATAGAAAATAGTTTTTTTATACCTGACACCTAGTACCTCTTACCAAGTACCTAAACTATGAGAATTGTAGGAGTAACCGTACCAGATGAAAAGAGAGTTGATATCGCATTGTCGTATATCTATGGCATTGGGAGAAAAAATGTTGTTGACGTTCTCAAAAAGTCAGAAATTGATGAGAGTAAGCGGGCAAAGACATTAACTGAAGATGAAATTAAAAGACTTACCAAAGTTCTTGAGGCCTACAAAATTGAAGGAGATCTCAAAGCGGAAATTGCAGGGAACATCAGACGTCTGCGGGATATTGGTAGTTACAGAGGCATGAGACATGCACATGGACTTCCTGCGAGAGGTCAAAGAACCAGATCAAATGCTCGTACAAAGAGAGGTAAGCGTGTTACCATTGGAGCTATTAAGAAAGAAGTAATGGCAAAGATGGAGCAAGCCCAAAAGGCAAAGACGACAGGGAAATAGTTTAAAGATTAATGAATAAAGAATAACGATTAAAGAATTATGGCAAAGAAACAAGTAACAACAACAAAAGCAAAGAAAAAAGTAGGAGCAACCGTTACCGATCATGGACGGGTGTATATTACTGCAACATTTAATAATACTTTGGTGACAGTGACCAATGAAAAAGGAGATACACTCGGTTGGAGTTCATCAGGATCTCGTGGATTTAAAGGAACTCGTAAATCAACTCCTTATGCAGCAAGTGTGGCTGTTGAAGATGTTGTTAAAAAAATTGTTGCAAAAGGAATGAAATCAGTTGATGTTTTTGTAAAAGGACCTGGCTCTGGAAGAGATTCATCACTACGAGGTATCAAAAGTGCAGGACCGGTTATTACATCTATTTCAGACATTACTCCTATGCCGCATAACGGCCCAAGGAGTAAGAAGAAGAGAAGAGTTTAGATTAAAAAATATGGCACGATATACAGGACCAAAACACAAATTAGCACGACGAGAAGGAATCAATTTGCTTGAGAAAACCTCAGCAAGTTTGATGCGCCGTCTCAATGTTCCCCCAGGGGTTCATGGTAAAAAAGGGAAAAGACGACCATCAGAATTTGGTCAGCAGCTTCGAGAAAAACAAAGAGCAAAGGTAATGTATGGTTTGCTCGAAAGGCAGTTTAGAAAAGTAGTTGAATTGGCAACATCACAAAAGGGAGACACAGAAGATATCTTGCTTGCACTTCTTGAAAGACGGCTTGATAATGTTGTCTATCGTTTGGGTCTTTCCAAATCCCGTATGATGTCCCGTCAATTTGTAACTCACGGTCATGTGTTGGTTAACGGGAAAAAAATGACAATTCCTTCTTACACAGTTCAAGAAGGAGACGTTATAACATTGGATAGTAAAATTCAGAAGAATCCTGACGTCATCAAAGTAATGGAAGAAAAGAAAGAAGTTCTTGGTTTTCTTGAAAAGAAAGGTCCAGCGGGTAAACTCGTTCGTATGCCTGTTGCGCAAGATATTCACGTACCATTTAGCACAAGACAAATCATTGAGTACTATTCAAGGTAATAGTTGAATATTGCTTGAGTTAATGGTATAATAGCAATCTATGGATGAAATTAATTTTAAAGTAAAAGAAATTACAACAGCTCCAGATTTTGGAGAGTTCGTTATTGAACCATTTGAACCAGGTTATGGTCACACAATCGGAAACGCTTTGCGAAGAGTGCTCTACACTTCAATCGAAGGTGCCGCTGTCACATCAGTAAGAATTACTGGAGTCAAACACAAATTCTCAACATTGCCAGGACTTAAAGAAAATATTGTTGACTTATTATTAAATATTAAAGATCTCAATCTTCGATTACTTGATAGTAAAGAGAGTGCAACAGTCAAACTTTCTGTCAAAGGTACAAAAAAAGTAACAGCAGGTGATTTGGAATCGACTGATGGTGTTGAGATTGTTGATAAAGATCAATATATTGGTTCCCTTTCAGGTGATAAATCCAAACTTGAAATG
>CAZJVI010000101.1:0-4816 GCA_964549385.1 uncultured Gammaproteobacteria bacterium | reverse complement strand
CGTTGCTATTTTTGGGTTGAGGGACGTTTTGGAAAATATCAACGATTTTATTATTGTTAATAAAAATCATATCAAGAGGGAATTTCATATCATTCATCCAAAAAGGATACGGTTCGGCTGTTTTAAAAATAAAAAGCATCCCTTGGTTTTGCGGCAGGGAAGCCCTCCCTGATAATCCCTGTTGCAGTTGTGCAGATGTTGTTGCTGTTTCTGTAGAAAAGGTATGCTTATCAATTGTCACTTTTGATTTCGGCAGAGATGTATTATTGAGTTGAAACACGATAATACCGCTGAAAATAAGAAGAATTATGATAAAACCGATGATAATTTTATTAAGACTCATACAAAAAAGCGTTCAGTTTATATTTTTATTTTACTACAATTCATTTAATAATTTAATTAGTTTGGTTGTTGATTTATCAGTTATTGGCATTGTGACATCAGCAACTTTCGCTTCTACCATTTGTGCTTGGCGTTCTTTATGCTTTCTGTTTACATCACCTTCTGTTGTTGCGATTATAGCAGGTTTTAGAGTAATTACCAGATTGTCGTATGCATTATTATTCATCTGCGGATCTAATAGTACGACATAATCAACAACTGCAAGGGCGGCAAGTATTTGTGCACGGTCATTCTGTGTGTTGATGGGGCGTTTTGGTCCTTTGATTGCGGTGATTGTTTCGTCTGACTCAAGAAGTATTATCAGTGTATCGCCATATTTTTTAGCAGATTCAAGAAAGACAATATGTCCGATATGAAGAAGATCAAAACAACCGCCAGCAAGAACTATCTGTTTATTCTGTTCATGAAGTTTGGTTGAAATTTGAGCAATTTCTTTAGTTGTTAGAATTTTATTCATAGTTCGGCCTTTAAGTTTTAGTGCCTCTCAAGTATACTGCCTGCCAGGGTTTGTAATCTGAAGTGAATTTATCATAATAAAGTACTTTGCCATTTTTTGTTACGGTCCTTGTGAAGTAGACATCAGCGCCATTTGCCGAAAAATCGACTTGCTTTATTTGTCCTGCAGGAAGCGTTGGGTCATCTTGATATAAAGCCGGTGGAGCAGGTGTTGTTGAAGTAACAACCGGTGTTGAAATACTTGAAATTCGTCCGTCTTTGGTGCCATACAATGAAAATGTGAGTCTGTCTTCGCTAAGATCCAGTGCTGTTTGGATTAACAGCGCATGCCCTGTGTCGTTTTTGAATTTCAAGTCAACAGTGGGTGAATAAATTGCCGCATCAATTCCAGGGCCTGAGTCTTCTTCATAATATCCTACACGGTATGCGTGTTGATTTCTCTCAATAATTGGCAGACCGGCATTCAGTGCTGCGCGAAACATCGTTGTTGAAACTTGGCATACCCCGCCGCCGTCACCTAAAACAGTATGACCGTTGTCAATAACATAGGCTTGTCTGTATCCCGTAAGTGTTGAGATATCTCCGACTGTTTGGTCGAAGGAAAAGACTTCTCCTGGTTTTATGATAACGCCGTTGAGTTTTTCAGCAGCCAAAGAAATATTATAAATTCTATCTGCACTAGAACCGAGGAAAATCGATGTTCCCTGTGCAACTTCTTCTTTGAGCCCCAGCTTATTTGCTTCGTCAGTTGCATTTGTGGCGTAAATTGTTTTTACCGGCATTGCCAAGGCTAATTTTTCTGATTGGTTGCTCAATACGGAACTTTTCAGATAATCAACAATTTCATTTTTCAACGTTTCTTCATCAAGTGATTTTCCATTAGCACCAAGTTGGAAAGTAACGGCTCTACCATTTTGAAAATTGAAAAGCGGTTCAGTCGGTTTGACATCAATTTGCTTTGCGAGAGATGAAATTAGTTTGTCGAGCTTCTGTTCTGAATAATGGTAAGATGCAGGGAAGTCAAGAGTATTCATATACGCTTGCAAAAGAAGGCTCATGTTCGTGAGGGTATTGTTGCTTGACCTTCCTACAGTCATTGCTTGTGTCGCGAGAAGATTGCTGTCATAGCCAAAACCGATCTCTTTTGCCGAAATTGTTGCAACCACTTTATCATCGTCATCATGCAATGTGATCAGTGTTTTTTGTATGAATTTATTTTTATTATCAAAATATTCCTGTACGTTTTTTGGATTTTTCCCACTGAAATCAACGCCATTGACCAAAACTCCATCATAGATCCGGTCAGTATGAGTATTTTTATAAAAGAGATAAAGGAAGCTTACAAAAAAAAGTAACCCGAGAAACGCGCCAAGCGAAAACCACAGAAGTGTCTTGCCTACCAATTTGGCATGAGCTTTACCCCATTTGTGTTTGAGAAGCTTTTTGAGATTTTTTGTAATGACGCTATAATGAGGTAGGATTGCCATGCGCTCCTTTGATATTTATACTATAAGAATAATACCATATTATGGGTGAAAATGTTCTCTTTAATCAGCCTGGACAAAATGATCAACCTGCTCCTCAAGAAGGATCTGTCCCGCAGGATGCGGGTACACCTGATACAACTGCTCAGCCAACCGATGCTCAAACGGAGGGGGTTGAAGCTGAAGAATCAACCGGTGAGGAAACTGCGCCACCAGCTGGATTTCTGGGAGGCGGCTTATTTAAAAAATTACTCATCGGGATTGGGGTCATTGTCATTATCAGTATTATTATTGTTCTTTTACTGCCCAAAGGAGGTCAGTCACAAAAACCCGTTACCTTGCAGTGGTGGGGCTTGTGGGAAGACGCGAGTACTATGCAGCCGTTAATTCAAGGATTTGAGAGAACGCATCCGAATATTACAGTTTCATATACTAAAGATGCCCCTGGGCAATATGAACAGCAGTTGACAACAAGAATTCAAAATGGCAACGGTCCTGATATTTTTTTGTATCACAATACGTGGATGCCAATGTTGGTTGGAGATTTGTCTCCTTTGCCATCAAGTGTTATCTCTCCTGATGAATTCAAACAGACATTTTATCCAGTAATGCAGCAGGATTTGACGCAAAATGGTGCGATTTACGGTATCCCGATGGAAGCAGATACGTTAGCACTCTTTGTTAATCCACAGCTCTTTGAAGATGCAGGTGTTCAAGTCCCAACAACATGGGATGATTTTGTAAAAGCTGCTCAGCAAGTGACTGTTAAAGATCAAACAAGTGGAAAAATTAAAACATCGGGAGCTGCTCTTGGCACCTATAATAATATAAATCACGCGTCCGATATTGTTTCATTACTTTTTCTTCAGCAAGGTGTGCAGATGAATAATTTTACTGCAGGTGCACAAAATGAGGCTGACGCATTGCAATTTTATACATCATTTGGGACTGGGTCAAATGCTATATGGAACGACAATCTTGATAATTCGCTGCTAGCGTTTAGTAAAGGGAATCTCGCGATGTATTTCGGATTCTCATGGGACATTTTTCAAATTCATCAGCTTAGCCCAAATTTGCAATTTAAGATTTATCCGGTTCCTTCTAATCAAGGGGTAAAGACAACCGTCGCTAGCTATTGGGTGAACGGCGTTTCTTCGAAAAGTCCAAATCAAACAGCGGCAATGGAATTTATGCAATATTTGGCTCAAAAGTCTACTGCACAGGAATTTTATTCAGATACAGCAAAAATTCGCTCTTTTGGCGAACCCTATGCCCGAAAAGATTTACAACAAAGCCTTGCAGGGAATCAATTAGTGTATCCTTTCGTGAGTCAGTTAGATAACGCCTCATCGTCATATTTTGCAAGTGACACAAATGACGGTGCGACAGGGATTAATACTGAAATGAATACCTATTTGCAAGCGGCAATAAATAATATAGTTGCTGGGAGTTCACCTAATACTGAAGTTTCAACTCTTGATAACGGAGTAGCACAAGTATTGCAGACATATGGTCAACAGTAAGAGAGATTTGCCTTTTACTCCTGCCGAAAAAGCAATTATCACAACAATTCTTTATAGCGATATTTTTTCTTTTCCTCTTACCAGAGATGAGTTGTGGAAGTTTTTACTGAGCGAAAGAAAAATTACGCAAGCAGCATTTGATTCCGGTTTAAAAAGATTACAGCAGGTTGTTTGCATAGATGGTTATTACTGTTTAAAAAACCGCGAAAGAATTATCGTTCGTAGGCAAAAAAATATTGCTGAGTCGGCATATAAAATGGAAAGAGCACATGATGTTGTCAAAAAATTATCAGCGATTCCATCAATTTTGTTTATTGGTGTGAGTGGAGGATTGGCAGCTGGTGATGCAGAAAAAAAAGACGATATTGATTTGGTTGTCATTACAAAAAAAAATACTCTTTTTACAACCCGTTTTTTAGTTTTATGTATTTTGCAAAGATTGGGAATACGCAGGAAACGCAATCAAAAGAACGCTGCCGATAGAATCTGTGTTAATTTACTTTTTGATGAAACTGCGATTGGATGGTTTGGTCAGCAAATTGATGTTTATACCGCTCGTGAAATTGCTCAAATCGTTCCGCTTTTTGAAAGAGATGATATGTATCAGCGTTTTTTAGAGGCAAATAGTTGGATACGGCAATTTTTTCCTAATGTATTGCAAAAAGTATCATTTCGAAAAAAACAAAAATTTAAAGAGGCGCTCTTTTATAGGATTTTTCTAAATTCATTTACAGAAGCTGCATTGTATATCTTACAGACGCAATGGATGAAGAGACATAAAACAAAAGAAGTGGTTACAAAGCATCTTTTGGCGTTCCATCCAAATGATTATAGGATTTTTATACTTAAGAAATTAAGGCTAAAAATGCGACAATTCGGTTTATTGACAAAGTTTTGAATATTCTTTATACTGGCACAGACTTACGAAGTAGAAGGTCTCGTCAAGAATAT
>CAZJVI010000100.1:0-4894 GCA_964549385.1 uncultured Gammaproteobacteria bacterium | reverse complement strand
AAATAAAATGTTGAAATCCTTCGCGCTCTTCATCAGTAAAGCCATGCTTTCCGCGATTTGGTTTAGGGTTCGCGAGATCATCTTCTGTATGGGCGACATTCAAATCTCCTGAAAAAAGTACTGGTTTTTTCTTCTCAAGTTCTTTCACATGTGCGAGAAATGTCGTGTCCCATACATCTGCGCGAAGAGAAAGTCGGCTGAGATCGTCTTTGCTGTTCGGTGTGTAGACAGTAACGACGAAAAAGCTTTCAAACTCCGCAGTGATAAGTCTTCCCTCATGGGTCGGATCACCATATATGTCACGCATATCTGGGATATCTATTGTCTTAGAAAATCCATATGTTACTTTTTGGGGTGGTATTTTGGTGAAAATTGCAGTGCCACTGTATCCTGCCCTCTGCGCAGAACTCCAGAATTCTTGATATTCTGGGCGGTCTATTATTGCTTGTCCCTGCATTGCCTTCGTCTCCTGAAGACATAAAATATCCGGCTTATGATCATCTATGAATTTTTGAAATAAGCCTTTATTGATGACGGCTCGTATACCATTTACATTCCAGGAATAAAGCTTCATACTTTCGTTTTTTGCATATTTACCTTCACTGCTTCTTGGATAAGTGTTTTTAGCGCAGCTTCATCTACAGGATTATTTTCAAAAAAGTCTATCGCGCGAACAGTTTTGCTATCAAGACGCGTGTTAAAGAGTTTCTTTGGATCCTTTATATGAGCACCCTTAGGAAAGGTTAATCTCACTGCGTTCTTAAGGGTATCTGCAATACAAAGAATTCCCGCGTTGGACCAAACAGGAACACCCTCGGGTTTTGAAGGCTTTTTCCATTTTACTTCTTCTACCAACTCGGAATCAGCATCATTAATTATAGTGCGGAGTTGTAACAACTTTTTACCTCGCCAATCATCAGTTTTTTTGATTATTTCATCTATCTCTTGAGATGGATTCATAAATTTATTATAACAAAGCGGAATTTTAATTACTTTTTGTTTTTCGTTTTTCCCGCGAGGGTAAATGCAGTGTAAGATAGATACCAGGCAATTATTACACCAAAACCGCTCACCCACACAGGTACTTCCCATCCAACGAGCACTATCTGCCATCCTGTAAACAAACGCAGCAGATGGAGCATTCCGATAACTCCAAAAATAGTTCCAGCAAGTTTTAGAAATGTTTTCGCAGACATCATTACATTCACCTCTCTTTTTTAGTATTATCCTTCAATAAGAGTATGTAAAGAAAAATTACATTGAAAGAACCTATAACTTATGCTATAATGCTTAATTATTATTCTGCTCTTCTGCCCCACGTAACAATTTTAAACACATTTATGAAAAAACTAGTTAAATTATTTCTGCTCTTCATTATTATTGTAAGTATTATACTTGTTAATACCACACCCTCAGTAAGCCAAGTCTATGCTGATAATGCTGCTACGCCAACTCCCACCGTTGCAGCTACTTATGTCACAATTACTTCACCTTCCGGCAATGAAGTCATCCAAGAAGGACAATCAGTTCATATAACATGGCAATCATCTTCTGATATTGATCATGTCATGCTTGCGTACTCTTATGGTCCTGGAGATCTCAGTTCGATTACCCCGACTCCAATTCCTAATACTGGTTCCTATGACTATTTTTTCAATGATGGGAGCGTTCTAACCAGACAGGCTAAATTTATTATTTACGGTATAAGTAATAATTATGTGGTAACTCAAAGTGAGACAAATGCTTCTTTTACCGTATTACCTGCTCAATCTCCAACACCAGTGCCGATGTCTGTTACTGTTACCTCTCCAAATGGAGGAGAAACAATAGAAACCGGTCAGACATATAGAATCACGTGGAATAATTCAAGTAATATCTACTCAGTCGATATTATAGCAATTGGTGAAAACGGTTCGCGAACCGTGGTTACAAATAGCATTAAGAATAATGGATATTATGATTGGACTGTAGATTCAGGGTTCTTAAATAATGCTAAATATAAACTAGAAATCACAGGATTCGCATTAGGAGTCGGTAATGTTACTGATGATTCAGATAACTATTTCACAATAGTATATCCAACACCTACTCCAACTGATACTCCGACACCTACTCCTACCGTAACGCCGGAGCCGACTCCGATTGATACTCCAAGTCCTAGCCCAACTCCTATAGAGGGTAATAACGGATACAATAATAACTTCAACAATGGATACAATAATGGATTTAATAACGGTTACAACAACCACTACAACAACGGATTTAACAATAACTATAACAATAATTTCAACAATGGCTACAATAACGGATATAACAACGGTTATATTTTATAATTCTCCCGCATCGATCTCTTTGGATAATTATTCTTTCACAGAATCTAAATCCTGACCTTATTGAAGGAAAGATTTATGAAGAGATTATTGCAAATTAAAAAACGTCAGGTTTCGAAAATGAATTTTTGTGGTGTTTCTTTTAGGATAGCATTGTGTCTCCCCACTCTTTGATCTTATATTCTTTCACAGCGCCTTCCAAAAAGAATGGATCTGATTTGGCAAATTCCTCGGCAGCTGCTTTGGTTCGGAAAAGTGCCATATTGCCTCCTTCAGGATCCATGAACGGACCTATGCCAACAACTTCGCCTCGCTCGACAAATGGATCGAGGAATGCTTTATGACGTGGATAAATTGCCATGATCTCATCACGGGATTTGCCTGTACTGGTACCAATCACTGCGTATAACATTATTTAGTATTTTAGCACCAATATGAGTAAGTCTCAAAAAATAAAAATGTACTACATTTTGGACACGGCGAGCAAGCAAAGGCAACATAAGATAAATTCACTAGACTTTCTCATTAAATCCGATATACTATTTTCATGGCATACAACGAATTAACCCCCGAGGAAAAAAGAGTTATTGTAGGAAAAGAAACAGAAACACCTTTCGAAGGTGAATATGATAACTTTTTTGTAGACGGTACCTTCATATGCCGAAGATGCAATACTCCTCTTTTCTCTTCAAAAGCAAAATTCGAAGCAGGTTGCGGCTGGCCTACGTTTGATGACAATTTTCCAAACGCTGTAAAAAGAATTCCGGATCCTGACGGGCAAAGAACAGAAATTGAATGTGCACACTGTGGCGCACATTTGGGACATGTATTTGAAGGTGAAAAATTCACTGATAAAGATACGAGACATTGTGTAAACTCATTATCCATCCGCTTTATTCCAAAAGGAAAAAAACTTCCCAAAATCCTCGATAAATGACAAACCTGTTGCCGGAGTTACTTCAAAAAAATACTAATTTTAAAAAAATCGTATTTGTATCTTGCAAATAATTTGCTAACATAATAATATGACTGACGAATATGAGGATGAACCTCTCAGATCACGACAAAAAATTTCTTTTTTTAGACGCTGGCTATTACAATTGCGGTTCCTCAGCAAAGTACAATTAACGATATTTATCGTAGCCATCCTTTTTATTTTAGGCCTGATTATTTTTATCGTTCATGAATATACTGCTTCTTCTCAAAGTAATAATACTCCTTCTCTATCACCAAGTCCTGCGCCATCGGATACGCCAAGTAACGCTCCTTCTCCATCACCAATAGATACAAACACGTCAACAAACAATGATTCTTCGCCTTCCGATAATCAAACGGCAAACCCAAATGTATCACCTACCGTTGATTGTGTTGGCCCTGATGGCAAACATTTTAATACAACACAACAGCAATGCGATTCCTTTAATTCTGCATGGGCCACACCCACACCGACTGCAACCCCAATCACACCAACCACTACCCCAACGCCAACCTCAACTACTCCAACAGATACTCCTACCCCCACACCTGGAGCATAATAAATACGGCACAAAAAATTTTAGTTTTAAGCATTGACAAAAGATCACTCTCACATTATACTTAACTTTAAAGTTAACTATTATGACTACTCCAACTGATCTCGATAAAATTTTTGAAGCGCTGGGCAATCAGCATCGAAGAGAAATCATCTATGCTTTGAGCTTGCAACCCCACGCCATCAGTCAATTGGCTAAGATGAGAGAACTCTCTCTTCCTGCAATTCACAAACACATAAAAATTCTTGAAAATGCCGATCTCATAAAAGATAAAAAAAGTGGCCGAACTCATTTTCTGACGATCAACAGACGTGCACTCCAGACGCTTCAAGAATGGCTTATGCAATATCAGCCGTATTGGGGCAATGATAAAGAAACACTGGAGAATTATGAACAGCACTTAAAAAAGTAGGGACTAGTACTGGGGACTAGGTACTAGGTAATAAAAATAAAAAAGTTTTCCCAAGTACCTGATACCTAGTACCTATTACCTTTAGTGAGAGGGGGTGAAAAAATAAATGAAAAAATTTGTACTATTATATATTGGTACTCCAAACAAACCGACTCCAGAAGGAATGGAAAAAATAAAAACGTGGTTTGAAATATTGGGAGACCGAATCGTTGACAGTGGCAATCCACTCATGCCTGGAAAAGAAATTACAAAATCTGGGACAAAGGAATTACCACAAAGTAACGAAGCAGTCGTCGGCTACTCTATCATCAACGCAGAAAGCGTTGATGAAATTGAAAAAATTTCAAAAGATTGTCCAACCGACATCAGAGTGTTTGAAGCTCTACCCATGTAAAAAGTTTCTAAAAATGAAGAGGTATCCTCTTGAGGCTCTGCCTCTTCATGAAAATAAACTATTTCTCTTCCGGATAGAAATTGAGGAGTTCGACTTTGATAGTTGGATCTTTTTCTTCAACAATTTGTTTAAATTTATTCACATCACTCAATCCATTTTGGCTACGGTAATGATATGGATGAACCACTTTTGGCTTGAATGCGAGGACTGCATCAGCAGCTTCTTG
>CAZJVI010000099.1:0-5187 GCA_964549385.1 uncultured Gammaproteobacteria bacterium | reverse complement strand
AACAGGATCGGTAACGGACTATGCTTTAACGTTAAAAGGGAAGGACCAGAAACCATTTTTTGTGTCTCTCACTGGTCACTTACTGTTAGATAAAAACAAAAATCTCATTGGATTGGAAGGTATTCTGCGAGACGTTACTGAGCGTAAGAAGATTGAACAGCAACTGGAAATGCGTTCGAAAGATTTAGAAATAAGTAAAAACCAAATCGAAGAAGAGAAATCAAAAATGGAAACGTTAATTCAGACACTGCCAGTGGGTGTTGCTGTATCAGATTACCCATCGGGTTCTATTTCGATGATTAATAAGATGGGAATTACCCTTTCGGGACGTAACGTGAATCCAAATGAGTCAATGGATACCTATGCAAAATTACTATTTAAAACAAACGGTATATTTTATCCACTTGAAGAGCTTCCTCTTATGCTTGCAATCCAAACAGGACAATCAGTGACAAAAGATGATATTGTTTTGAGTAAACCTGATAAAACAAAAATACAACTTCGCGTAACTAGCGTTCCTGTAAAAAATGCTCAAGGGAAAATAGTAACAGTAGTAAGTATCTTTGAAGATATAACAAAAGAAAAAGAAGTTGATAGAATGAAGACTGAATTTATCTCTTTAGCAAGTCATCAACTTCGTACTCCCCTTTCGGCGATGAAGTGGTTTTTGGAAATGCTTCTTCATGGTGATGCTGGGGAATTAGTACCAGAACAAAAAGAAATGATAGTTAATATTGATGAGTCCAACGAGCGCATGATTGAGTTGGTAAATTCGCTACTTAACGTTTCACGGATTGAATCGGGAAGAATTATTATAGAACCTGTTCCAACAGATATAAAATTGTTACTTATTGGAGTGCAAAAAGAAATTCAATTAAAACTCAATGAGAAAAAACAAACACTTTTAATAAGCGTTCATGACAATCTGCCAACGGTAAATCTTGATGCCAAACTTATCCGGCAAGTATATATGAATTTACTCACCAATGCGATAAAGTATTCACCTGATAAAGGAGAAATAACAATATTCGTTTCTAAAAAGGATGATCAATTGATTTCTCAAGTTAGTGACAATGGATATGGGATTCCAGAAAAAGATAAAGCGAAAGTATTTGGCAAGTTCTATCGAGGAGAAAATATTGTTAAAAAAGTTACTGATGGCAACGGACTCGGGTTATATTTAGTAAAAGCGATTATCGAATCATCTGGAGGGAAAATTTGGTTTGAAAGCCATACGCCAGAAGAGAAAAGCCTGCCTGCCGGCAGGCAGGGAACCACGTTTTGGTTTAGTCTTCCTATTAGCGGTATGATTGCAAAAAAGGGAGACGTAAGTATTGATTCTTAGATAAGAATTACATGCAGAAATGATATGAGTACACAAAATCCAATAATAATGGTTATCGAGGATGAAGATTTGTTGCTTCAGGCAATCACAAAAAAACTTAGTTTAAATGGGATAACCGTTATCAGCTGCTCTAATGGTGATCAAGCGATTCTTTATTTAGAAAACCACACACAACTCCCTGATGCGATATGGCTTGATTATTATTTGAAAGATATGAATGGATTGGAATTTATGAGTAAGTTGAAAGAGAAGTCTCAATGGAAGCATCTGCCTGTTTTTGTGGTGAGCAATTCTGCAAGTCACGACAAAGTGAATAGGATGCTTGCCATCGGTGCAAAAAAGTATTTATTGAAAGCAGAGTATAGACTTGACGATATAATAAAAATGATGAAAACATTTATTATTGAATCAAAGATATGAAAAAAATTTTCGTTGCAGAAGATGATAAATTTCTTGCGAGTGCATACCGCTTAAAACTTACAAAAGCGGGTTTTGAGGTAAAAATTGTGAGAGATGGACAAGAGCTTCTTAATCTTCTTGAAATAGCTATTCCAGATCTTATTATTTTGGATATTATCATGCCAGTGAAGGATGGATTTGTGACCATGCAAGAATTGAAAGCAAATAAGAGTTGGAGTACTATTCCTGTTATTGTTGCTTCAAATCTAGGTCAAAAAGAAGATATTGATAAGGCGATGAATTTAGGGGCAAATGATTTTTTTGTAAAAAGCGATTTATCTTTAGTTGCAGTTATTCAAAAAATTAACGCTTTAATAAAACAAACTCCTCCTTCCGCTTGAATATGTTACAAAAAAGTAACATAATATATTCATATGTACGACAATCAAGCACTCTATAAAGCATTGCAAGAGTTACAAGTGATTAATGTTTCTTCACTGAACGCTGCATTTGATGCATCACAAGATCAAAAAAAGCCGCTTGGAGATATCCTTCTTGATAAAAATCTCATTTCAGAAGACGATCTTGGCAAATTTGTTGCAGATCTCTTATCAATTCCCTTTATACAACTTTCTGAAATTGCCATTCCTAAAGAGATCTTACTTATCATTCCTGAGGTCGATGCAAAACAAAATCGGCTTATTGCTTTTAAAAAAGATACAAAGGGGTTGCATGTTGCAATGGAAAATCCAACGAATAAAGAAGTTATTGATTCGCTGCAAAAAAAAATAGGAATTCCTATAATAGTTTATTTAACAACAAAGCGTGATATTACTAAGACATTAAGTCGCTATTTGAAGGATATTGGCAAAGCATTTGAAGAGGTAATTAAAGAAAATGTTACGCAATCCTCAGGGAACAAGCACGAAGCATTGGAGCCACCGATTGTTAAGATCGTCGAAACAATTATCTCTTATGCCTATGAAAATAATGCATCAGATATACATATTGAGGTAGGAACGAAAAATTCGCTTGTCCGTTTTCGTATTGATGGTAAATTGCACGATATTATTCATTTTCCGTTAGATATTCATACGCAAATTGTGATGCGAATAAAAGTTATGGCCGAGATTCGTACTGATGAGCGTCAAATACCCCAAGACGGAAAAATTGTACTTACTATTACTGACAGTACCCTTGATATTCGGGTCTCAACAGTTCCTGTACAGCGGGGAGAAAACGTTGTCATGAGATTGTTATCAGAGAGAGATCAGCAGATTTCTCTGCAAAGCCTCGGTTTTTCTCAGAGTGCATTAACAAAAGTAGCAAATGCGTATCAAAAACCATACGGCATGATTTTAGCTACCGGTCCAACAGGTTCAGGAAAAACAACAACTATGTATGCAATTCTCAAATTATTGAATAATCGAGATGTGAATATTATGACGATTGAAGATCCAATTGAGTATGACCTGGAAGGAATTAATCAAATTCAAGTGAATACAAAGGCAAATTTGACCTTTGCTACGGGACTCCGCTCCATACTCCGTCAAGATCCGAATATTATTCTTGTTGGAGAAATACGTGATAATGAAACTGCTGATATTGCAATAAATGCTGCAATGACAGGTCATTTGGTGCTATCTTCTCTCCACACTAATGACGCAGCAACAGCAATTCCAAGACTTTTTGATTTGGGAACTGAGCCGTTTCTTATTGCTTCTACAGTCAATAGCATTATTGCGCAGCGGTTAGTCAGAAAAATTCATAATGTTTGCAGAGTAAGTCAAGAAGTGAATTCAGAAAGTGTAAAAAGATATATCGGCAAGGAAATTATAAAAAAGATATTTGGTAGTTCTTTAAAAATACGATTGTATAAAGGCAAAGGATGCCAACTGTGTCGCAACACAGGATATGAGGGACGTGTGGGTATTTTTGAAATTATGGAAATAAACGATCCGATTAAACATGCAATTTTAGAAAAAAAGAATGCCGCTATTATTACAAATTTGGCGATAAAGAATGGTATGCAAACTATGCTCGAAGATGGTTTGGAAAAAGTTAAAGAAGGAGAAACAACTTTGAACGAAGTATTACGGGTAACAAAAGGATAAATGAAACTATCTACCCAAATCCAACTATTTTCTCAAGTATCTTTTTTAGATAAGCTGCTTTTTACTAAGCATCTCTCCATTATGATAAAAAGCGGGATTACCATTGTTGAAGCCCTTACTATTCTTAAAGATCAAACAAAATCAGACGCTTTCAAAAAAATACTTATTGCAGTTCTTGGGGATATTCAGAATGGAAAATCCTTAGCAAAATCTTTAGCAAAGCATCCGAAAGTATTTAATACCTTTTATGTCAGTCTCATTGATGTTGGAGAACAATCAGGTACGCTTGATGAAAATCTTATTTATCTAGCAAATCAACTTGCGAAAGATTACGCATTTAAAAAAAAAGTACGAGGTGCAATGATGTATCCGATTATTGTTTTGGCTGCTGCTGGGATTATCGGTATGGGTATCAGTATTTTTGTGTTGCCACAATTAATTAATTTATTCTCTGGTTTTGATGTCGAATTGCCGCTTACAACACGAATACTCCTCTCGTTTGCACAAATTATGCAGGATTTTGGGATTATTATTGTGTTTGGTATTATTGGATTAATTTTTCTTTTTCGCTTTCTTGTCACAACAAAAGTAGTAAAACCTCTTTGGCATAGGTTACTTTTGTCATTTCCCATCTTTGGAAAAATTGTGCAAAACACAGAATTGTCCACGCTTACACGTAGCCTGGGTATTATGATAAAAAGCGGCTTGCCGATTACAAAGGCTTTAGAAATCGAGGCAAATATAAGCCCCAACATTGTTTTTAATCAATATAGTAAACGAATGCTTTCTGGGATAACCAGAGGTCATTCTCTTTCTCAAGAATTAGAATCTCACTATTATACAAAAATACCTCTCATTGTAGTAAAAATGATTGCTGTTGGAGAAGAAACCGGGAAATTGGATGAAACACTTCTTTATCTTGCGGATTTTTTTGAAGAAGAGGTTGATGACGCGACAAAAAATATGTCAACTGTGCTGGAGCCGTTCATGCTCCTAGGCATTGGACTTGTTGTAGCATTCATTGCCCTTGCTGTTATTTCACCAATTTATCAGCTGACCGGATCTATTAAACCGTAACAATGAAATCACGAATTATCAAAACAAAAAGAGAAGATGGATTTACCATTATTGAACTTATTATCGTTGTCGCACTTATTACTATCATTTCCGCAATGACTGTTGCGTTTTATTCTCGTTTTTTGACACAGAATGCAGTGGCTAATACGGTAGATCAATTGGTTGGTGAATTCAGGAAAGCACAATTATATAGCATGATGGGAAAACAAAATGGTACTTGGGGAGTTGCTTATAACTCCAATAAAATACAGT
>CAZJVI010000098.1:1198-5241 GCA_964549385.1 uncultured Gammaproteobacteria bacterium | reverse complement strand
CGACAATAACACCACTACCACAGCCAACAGCTACCCCAGTCCAAACATTACCAACCAGCTCTCTCCCTATCCCAACAGTACAGGTACATCCATAACAAACGGCACACATCTATTCTTATAGGATAAAAATGTTATAATACTTATATGGCAGGTGCATAAATAGATAGAGGAACACAAATTACTGTAGTTCCTCTAGACAGAAAAACGCAACCTATCTCCGTATCTTATGGTACTTGTGATGGTGTCAATCTCGTAGCACAAGCAGACCCTCTTCATACAATATCAGCAGGTAGCATGACTTTTTATTGTCCAGAGCTTGTTACTGGGAAATGTCTTGCAGGTCGAATAAATGCACCAGAGGCCGAAGATTTTGCTACGCTTCCTGTTTGTCCTGTATGGACGATTTTTAATATAGAGAAACAACCAAAGGAAGAAAGGATAATGACATTCACCAATATGGGAAGAATTTACACATATGATAGAGAGCGAAAAACAATGTCATCGGACAACCCAAGTATAGCGACAGTGAAATTAAGTCCTACCCAAACAAGTATTTTTGAAACATTGTTAAGTGATCCAAATAAAGTTTTTGGGCTTGACACATTATATCTTGCTTATAAAAAATATAAACATATAAGCTTTGGAACTTCAGAGCGGAAGCAAGCTGGAAACCATATTTTGCGACTTAGTGCAAAACTTGAAGATACCTTTGGCAAAAAAATTATTTTTAACAAACACGGTGTAGGTTATACTCTAACTCCACCGGAACAATAAATAAACTTTTACGCTCTACTCGGCAGCTTTTCAGGATCATCACAGGAAAGAACGATAGTGATAGCCCAGCCGCCGGTGCCGCCGAAAATTCCTTTTTTTTCTATAGAGACTTTTCGCGCGTCAGATAACTCCCAGGTTAATTGATCATCAGATCTCGTCATTGGACCACCCAACTCATGGGTATAGAGAATCAGGGCATCATCCCATACTCTGTCCTTGGTATGCTCATCTCTCACGACTCGCTGAATAGAAATCATCTTAACTTTCCCTTTTTTCACCAACGCAAGCGGATCCCACTCAGGACCAATGAGACCTTCCTGTCCTTGCAAATAAACTGCTTCGTCTGATGAAACTACCATACCGAATTGTTGTAATAAATGCACTTCATCCTCTCCTGCTTTATGCATTTTATTGACGTTTACCAACGTCTCTTCCAAAGCACCTAAAGAGATACCCCCCAATGATAATCCCAAAAGCAAATCGCCTGATTTTGTATTCATAATACTGATGATATATCAATTGTTGAAGTCATACAATAAACCTTACTTCTTTGCATATACTATGATTACTTCTCCCCTTTTCACCAGCGGCTCGATAATGCTTAGACTAAAAGCAAATACATACCCTGCGAGTTTTCCCACACTTTTTTTTAGAGAGAATGTAGATTTATATTTGGTAGTCACTAAACCTCCTGTTTTTTTTGTCTTGAAACGTGGAGACTTTGCATAACGAAGACTTTGAAAGAGGATGTAATAATTTTGCTCATGATAATCATGCCGTACAACACTTTCTTTGAATCCTGCATTTTGCAGCATCGCTTTTGCTGTTTTGGGAGAAAAGTGATACAAGTGCTGAGGCGGCAGCCAAGCAAACCAGTCTTTCCCAAAAATGTTACGACCCATACTATCCACATTGGGAACAGAAAATAAAATGACTCCACCTTTTTTTAATGAACGATACACTGTTTTAAGAGTCTTTTGAGGGTCATAAATATGCTCAAGAGCACCATTGAGAGTGATAACATCATAATACGAATCTTTAAACCGAAACGTTGAGAAATCACCTCCACGCAGTGTTATTCCGTAATTCTTTTTTGCAAAACGAACCGCATCTGGATTTATTTCCAGACCCTCAACCTGCCATCCTAGCTCTTTAAACTTACTAAGAAATGACCCTGTTCCTGCACCAATATCAAGTATTTTCCCTTTCTTCTTCTGTGATAACAAAATAGCGTAGATGTTGGCATAAGCATTTTCACGTTCTTTTAATTCATCCTGATGTGGCAAATACTTTTCTGAATCACTAGAAAAATAACTTATATGATCATAATATTTTTTAATCTCATCGATGGTTGGTCTCGGACTAAGAAAAACTAACTGACATTTTTTACACTGTACTACTTGAAATATTCCTGGATATTCCCAATATGTCAAATTGCTCCAAAGCGGCTTGTTATCTTTGGATAAGCAAAGATTACATGCTGGTGTCTCCAACTTTTCTTTAGTCATGTCACTAGTAACTATAGCATATTATCATTGTGCCTGTTCAGCTTGACATCGTTTCTCCAAAGGAATACAGTAATTTAGGAGTAAGAATCCTGTAAGAAGAGCTTGCATACCTATTACAAACACTTATTCCAACAGCAATTATCTATCCGACTCATATGAACCAGAATTTATCTCTTGCTGCAAAAAAATTCCGACCGGATTGGCAATTATTACAACCAACGGTACAAAAATATTTCGTTGATAATTTATTCTCATTGGCGATAATTCAAAAACAAACCAGAACCAAAATAATCATGGATCTCCTCTATAACCAAATTAATACAAAAGAAATTCCTTTCATCGAGGATTTACTAAAAGAAAATTTACCATCTGTTCTCGCAGCTACCTGTTATAACGATTTGGATTTGCCCTTTGATGAAGAAGTCAGAAACACCGAAATTGGACATTTGTTTGAACATATTCTTCTTGAATATCTTTGCCAGAATAGACTTGCCAAAGGAGCAAAACGTGCAACCTTTTCTGGACGCACCAAATGGAACTGGACGCGCGACCCGTTCGGAAGGTTTCATATCCATCTCACTTGTGGAAAAAAAGACGCGGATATCCTTCCTGTTGCACTTGAACAAACAGTTAGTTTGATGAAAGTACTTCTAGCGTACAATAAAAATCATCTTTTTCTTACTACAAACTCTCTTAATAACAATGGTTTAAAAAATGGAGAAAGGAGGTGCTAATATGTTACTTAAA
Organism: uncultured Gammaproteobacteria bacterium; assembly: GCA_964549385.1. Classification (GTDB taxonomy): domain Bacteria; phylum Patescibacteriota; class Microgenomatia; order Levybacterales; family UBA12049; genus JACDET01. The sequence goes on along the minus strand of CAZJVI010000098.1, from coordinate 2,212 downwards.
TTTCCTAAAGAGATTGTAAATGTGCTTTTTATTTTGTTCAGAAACATTTATAACAACAATTCCTTGGTCAAATTGCCCGTATACAACAACCGTTTGCAATGGAGCCAACAAAATCGCAGGAATCGCGAGTAGATCTTCTTCGCCAGTCACGACTATCACCTGCTTGTTATGAGTTGTGTGATAATCGGTGATTGCCTTTTTCAGTAGTAATGCTCCTTTTTGTGTTATTATCCCAGCTGGATTTTCTGTTTCCAAACGAATTGCAGAATCAAATAAATGTGTCCCCTCTATATTCAAAATTTTTCTTCGGGTTTTTCCATCAATAATACTGATATCCGCTGGTCTGCCGAGTTTGACAAGAGATTCCGCGACAATATCACCCACTGCAATAAGCATTGGGGAAGATTGTAAACCTGAAAGGACCTCTTTCATGTCTTTTTCAATCGAACCGCCTGGCTTTCGTAATTCTTCTCGTTCATTTTCAGGAAGGACAAACTCTTTCTGCTCTTCAAATAATTTCACATATGAATTCCCTTCGCGGTCGATTTCACCATTTCGAATCCTGACAGAGGAAATAATTTCGCCATCATCGCCATAGATATATGGCACAATGATAATTTCAAGCAGATGAAAACCTTTTTTCTGCCGCTCTTCATTCATTTTCAACACATTTTCTCGATTGCTTTCTGTTATGAAAATCGCATCTAGATTCCCATCGGTCAAACTTGTTCCATAAAAATCATTAATCGGAACACTTTCGAAACGATTTTCAAAACTTTGTTGTGAAAGAAAATGGAGAACTGTTTGTTCACGCGTTTTATAATCTTCAATAATCTGCGCCAGTGATTTATCTTTAAACAATTCATCCGTGGCAATGCCAACAATCACTTTTTCGGAATTTTGGAATGCAGTCGCGAGGAGTTTTTGGTGTCCAAGATGGAAGCGGTCAAATGTCCCGCCGACAAGTGAGCGGTGAAATCTATAGTGCATAAAAACTTATTTTTTAGTAACTTT
>CAZJVI010000098.1:0-1098 GCA_964549385.1 uncultured Gammaproteobacteria bacterium | reverse complement strand
AGATTTGACAACTTCCCACAGCACTGCAAGAGCCTTTGACGTATTAAGATCTTCATTGAGTGCATCAAAAAATCTTTTTTCAAAATCTTCAAAGATACCTGGACGGACCTGCCCTGAGCTTACCGAAGGGTCCTCGAAACGACTAATATCAATAACTAATTTTTTGTATGCATTTTGTGCGGCATCAAGAGATTCAAAGGTGAAATTCATCTCCTGTCGATAATGCGTTTGCAAATACAGATATCGAAGCGCAAGCATGTCATATCCCTCTTTTTCCAAATCATACAGCGTATAGGTGTTATTCAAACTTTTACTCATTTTCTGCCCATTCACTTGCATAAACGCCGTATGAATCCAATAATTTACAAACTTCTTTCCCGTTGCTGCTTCTGATTGTGCAATTTCGTTTGGATGATGAATTTCTTTATGATCAACTCCCCCTGTATGAATGTCGAACGATTCGCCAAGATATTTCATACTCATCGCGCTACACTCAATATGCCAACCAGGAAATCCAACTCCCCACGGACTTTTCCACTCCATTTGCCGCTTCTCTAAACTGTCATCCTGAACTTGTTTCAGGATCTCTCCACGAGATTTCCCATCCTGATAACTAAATTTCCACAATGCAAAATCACGAGGATTTTTCTTTTCGTCGTTTATCTCAACCCGTGCTCCTTCTTTAATCTGATCGAGACTTGAAAGTTGTCCGTAGGTTGGAAATTTGGAAGTATCAAAATAAATTCCATCGGATGTTTTGTAAGTAAACCCTTTTTCTTCGAGACGCTTTATCAAATCGACTTGTTCTTTGATATGATCTGTTGCTTTGCAAAGAACAGTTGGTTTGGTGAGATTGAGCGCGTCATAATCTTTCAAAAACGCGTCAGTATAAAATTCTGCAACCTCCCAAACATTCTTCCCTTCTTTTTTTGCAGATTTTTCAAGCTTGTCCTCACCTGTATCTGCATCGCTCACGAGATGTCCGACGTCAGTGATGTTCATGACGAATTTCACCTCATAGCCATTATATTGCAAAACCCGAACAAGAAGATCTGCAGTTGTATACGCACGAAAATTACCAATATGAGCAAATTGGTA
>CAZJVI010000097.1:0-5465 GCA_964549385.1 uncultured Gammaproteobacteria bacterium | reverse complement strand
TTAGGGTACCTGCAATCAGAAGGTGGTTTGTCTAATATCTCCGTAACCTATACACAACCTTGAAACATCCCATCATATCAACTATAATCTTATTATGCTTATAATTACTGGAAGTCTGGCTTATGACTACATAATGGATTTTCCTGGAAACTTTTCCGACCACATTCTCCCCGAACATACGCACAACATCAATCTCTCATTTATTGTCAATAAATTTGCAAAACGACGAGGCGGCACAGCCGGAAACGTCAGCTATACGCTTGGTCTTTTAAAAACACCGCATATTCTTTTTTCATACGCGGGAAAAGATTTTGAAGAGTACAAAAGAGAATTTGAAAAGCTCGGAATAAATGTATCAAAAGTACATATCGATCCTGGAGACCATACAGCAACAGGCTTTGCCATGTCAGACAAAAAACAAAATCAAATTTGGGGATTTTATTATGGTGCCGCGGCAAAGAATAAAGATCTAAAAATTAAAACTGTTGCAGACAAAAAAGACCTTGTTTTGATCGGTCCGCAAGGCGCTGAAGGTTCCTTATCGTTAATCGACCAATGTATAGAACTCGATGTCCCCTATATTTTTGATCCTGGATTTATTTTGACTCAAGTAAAAAATGCTGATCTTCAACGTGGACTTACGTATGCAAAATATATTATTGGCAATGAGTATGAAATGAAACTCATGCGTGATCGCATCCGAACTTTTGCAAAAATTAACGAAGACAAAATTGTTATTACAACGCTCGGTGGCAAAGGAGCGACAATTGATGCCAACGGCAAACGTTTTAAAATTAAATCTGTCAAAGTAGAAAACGTTGTTTCGACAACCGGAGCAGGAGATGCCTGGAGAGGTGGATTTCTTGCGGGACTCGAGAAAGGATTTGATTTTCAAACCTCCGGACAGATGGGAGCTGTTGCGTCGTCGTTTGCAGTTGAGTATTTTGGTACACAAGAACAATCGTATACAAAAAAGGAGTTTACAAAACGGTATAAAGACACGTATAATGCAGTAATAGAATTATGACAACCAAACTTTCTTACGATGTAAAAGATATTACATTAGCTCCTCAGGGTAAATTAAAGATCGAGTGGGCTGGCAAACAAATGCCAGTGCTCAAATCCATCCATGAACGCTTCGCAAAAGAAAAACCACTGAAAGGAATAACTCTTGCTGCTTGTCTTCATATCACGAGTGAAACGGCAAACCTCCTTTTAGCCTTACAAGCTGGAGGAGCAAAGGTTATTGCGAACGCGTCGAATCCCCTGTCAACTCAAGATAGTGTCGCGTCCTCTCTTGTCAAAGATTACAATATCCCAACTTATGCAATCAAAGGTGAAGATAATAAAACATATTTTAAGCATCTCAATGCAGTTCTTGATGAAAACCCACATATCACCATGGATGATGGTGGAGATCTGATTTATGCATTACACACCACTCGTAAAGAAAAACTTGCTCAGGTTATTGGATCATCAGAAGAAACAACAACGGGAGTAATTCGTCTGAAAGCAATGGAAAAAGAAGGCGCCTTGAAACTTCCTGTTATTGCTGTTAATGATAGTGACACCAAACATCTTTTTGACAACCGATATGGTACAGGACAATCAACAATTGATGGTATTCTCCGAGCGACCAATATTTTGCTTGCTGGAAAAGTATTTGTCGTTGGTGGGTATGGCTGGTGCGGACGGGGAATTGCCATGAGAGCAAACGGAATGGGTGCAAATGTTATTGTCACTGAAGTTGATCCGATCCGCGCACTTGAAGCCGCGATGGATGGATATCGAGTAATGCCAATGACCGCTGCTGCAAAAATTGGAGATATCTTTGTCTCAGCCACTGGAGATAAGCATGTCATTTCAAAAGAGGTAATGACGCTTATGAAAGATGGTGCGATTGTTGCAAACTCAGGACATTTTGACACAGAGATTGATATGGCCTCTCTTGAAAAAATGAAAAAGTCCAAACGTGCCATTCGAAATTCTCTTGACGAATACACCCTTTCAAACGGAAAAAGGATTTATGTTCTTGGCGAAGGTCGTCTGGTCAATCTTGCCGCAGCAGAGGGACATCCAGCAGAAGTGATGGACATGTCTTTTGCCAATCAAGCACTCGCAGCAGAATATTTCCTAAAAAATAAAGGCAAACTTATTAACAAAGTATACGTTTTACCACGAGAACTTGATATCAAGGTAGCATCAATCAAACTCAAAGCCATGGGAATTTCGTTTGACAAACTCACCGCTGAACAGAAAAAATATCTTGATTCTTGGGATGAAGGCACCTCCTAAATTTCTAATATCTAATTACTAAATAGTAAACTTACTCGAAGATTTCTCATAAAATAATTTACAAAGCTGATATAATAACTCCTAATTATTCCTGCAGAACAAAATTTAGTAAAACGCGGAATAAATTTATGAGACTTGAATTGGTTCCTACCTCTATAAAATTGCAGCAAGGCGCTCTCAGCCGTGTAGAAGTTTTACAAAATCGTATTGATGGAGAACTTTTAGTAAGAAAAACTAGAGGAAAGCAGAGGGAAATACATATAGAAGAAGTTGATCGCGTGGAATATCTTGGCGTTCATTTTGATGGCTTTTTGAGTGAAAGAACATTTCCTGAACAGGCAGACCTTACGAAACAATGGTTTAGATGGGGATTAGATGTGGTTGAACCTGTTCATGTCACTCAAGAGGAGATCATTTATCCTTACATACCAGGAAGTAATTTGAAAACTCATTTGATAAATGGAGAAACTTCAGCTATTGAACCAGCACTGGCCTCTGTAAAAAGAGCTCACAAAGCAGGGGTAATACTGGGAGATCGTAAGCCTAAGAATATCATAGTAGAAGACGATGGCAGAATAACACATATTGACTTCGATCTTAAACTTACGGGAAAACGGAGAGAAGAACTAGAGTTAGCTCAATTAATCTATGATATAACATGTCAGACTACAAAATTTGATGATACTATGGGTATAATTGAAACATTTGCTAGAAACAGTCCTAGAAAAAATGTTACTCGTTATAGTTGGCCTAAGGTTGCACAGTTCATAAAAAGATACGATCAGTTTTATACGGAGCATCCTATTGGTATAGATTGGAGAGATTCAGATGCTGGACTAGGTAACAATTTAGCAGTTGTAACTTCGGCTTTATCTTCTGTCTAATATTTGGTTAAGCTTGCTTCTTTTGATGCTTTTCGTTATAGTTAAGTAATGTCCAAAAAAATTGTTTGGTTATTTTTGTTATGCATTTTTTTTGTATTTGTAAACACTGCTTCAGCCGCAGAAAATCCTCTTGCTGTTGCAAATAACAAAATCGGCATTACCATTCTAGATCCTTCGGAAATCTCTAACGCTGCACAACTCGTGAATAGCAATGGTGGCGACTGGGGCTATGTCACAATACCGATTCAGGCAGGAGATGAAAATCTCATCAAATGGCAAGCTTTTATGGATCAATGCAAACAATACCATGTGATTCCTATTATCCGACTTGCTACACAAGATGATTATTTTAATACACAAGTTTGGCGCACACCAACTGAGAATGATATTCTTGATTTTGCTAATTTTCTCAATTCTTTGGACTGGCCAACGAAAAATCGCTTTATTGTTGTTTTTAATGAAGTAAACCGAGCAGATGAATGGGGTGGACAAGCAGATCCAGATGCATACGCGCATTTGTTAACTTTTGCCGTCACAGCGTTTAAAACCCAAAGCCCTAATTTCTTTATCATCAGTGCAGGCTTAGATAATGCCGCTCCGGATCTTGGAACTACCTATATCAATGAATATAATTATATAACCCAAATGAATCAAGCAGTTCCAGGAATTTTTAATCAAATTGATGGGATTGCAAGTCACTCATATCCCAATCCTGGGTTTTCTCAGGCGCCTGATGCAACAAGTCTTATGGGTGTAGGAAGTTTTAGCCATGAGAGGAGTTTGATTGAAAGTATGAGCAGTAAGCAGTTACCCGTTTTTATTACTGAAACCGGATGGTCTTCTAATTCTGTTTCGCAAGATACGCAGGCGCAGTATTATAATCAAACATTCAATACTATCTGGAACGATCCTAACATTGTTGCAATCACGCCATTTTTATTGGACGCAGGAGCAGGGCCTTTTGAACAATTTTCGTTTATTGACGCAAATGGCAATAAAACAAAAGAATACCAATATTTTTATAATATGCATAAAGTAAAAGGCGTTCCGAGTTTTCCAACCAGAAGAGTTCTTGGAGCATCTACCAGCGCACTGCTATCATCACCTGTTGTTACAAAAGATTTCACTGGATATAAATTCCCGCAACCTCCGTTTTCTTTAACCCATGTTACAGAAAATGTTTTTGATTATTTAATTGGTGACTAAATAGACATACTGATAACTATGGAATGGCAAAACGCAGACGACGTACACAAGGATCTCGCAGATATTATCAAACATATTAATCTGCCGCACATAAATCTCACCCGTATTTACTGCTATCGAACTGCTGGGTCAAAAACACGAGCTTATGCGAGAACGTGGTCTTTCCCAAAAATTTTTCAGCGGGCGTTGTCGATCGAGCCTGCATATGTCATTGAAGTACTGTCCCAGCATTATGACAAACTTGATACAGATAATAAAAAGAAAGTTCTTATTCACGAACTTCTGCATATTCCCAAAAATTTCTCCGGAGCTCTTTTGCCACATAGAACAAGAAGTAGAAACATCAATTCCCTTGCAAATCAATTGTTTAAAGAGTATAAAAAGAAGTCAGGGAAAAGGGAATAGGGACCAGGGAATAAAAATCTAATCTTATTAATTCTGGTACCTGCTCCCTATTCCCTATTCCCTATGTTAACCATCATCCATGGCTCAGATATAACTGCTTCCAGAAAGTACTTCTTAGATGAAAAAAATAAAACAACAGATGCTGTTCTGTTGGATGCAGATCAGGTCAATCTTACCGATCTTGCACAACTATTTGAAGGTGGCGGATTGTTTGGCGAGACAAAATATCTTTTTATTGAGCAGTTGTTAAGCAAGAAAAAAAAGAGTACAGAACTTACAGAAATTCTTTCGTATCTTGAAAAAAATGCAAACGAGCATACTATTATAATATGGGAAGGAAAAGATCTGGACCAGGGCACGTTGAAAGCCGTTAAAAATGCAAACGTAAAAGCATTTAAACTTCCACAAACACTTTTCCAACTTTTAGACGCTCTTCAGCCAGGAAATGGGAAAACGCTTATAGCACTCTTCCATCAAACCATCCAAAATTCTGAAGCAGAAATGATATTTTTCATGCTCGTGAGACAAATCCGCATCCTCCTGGCCCTTTCTGATAATACAAACCCTATCGATGAAGTCAAACGAATACAGCCTTGGCAAAAAGGCAAACTGGAAAGCCAAGCAAAACGGTTTGATCTCACTCACCTGCTCGACCTTTATGATAAACTCTTTCAG
>CAZJVI010000096.1:4805-5473 GCA_964549385.1 uncultured Gammaproteobacteria bacterium | reverse complement strand
TTAATTTGCTCAATATAGTTACCTCTGCCTATAAAGTCTGCCGATTCATGTGGAACGAAAAAAGGGACTGATTTTAGTATATCTAGTTGTAATTTTTTCGTTTCAGCCTCGGTGAGATATCCTAATCCAGTTGACTCAAGAAGTTCATTCGCTTCTTCTCGCTTTTGTATTGCTTTTCGTTGAACAAAAATTTTAATAAGTACTAATACAAGCTTTCTATCCGAGGGCATCCTTGTACCTTTCTGCCAATGGGAGAAGATACTTTCTTCGTAAAAGTAACCCTCTTCTGCAAGAGCATCTCCAAAGGATGCGATTGTCTCAAACTCTCCACGAAGTCGGTATTTTTTAAATAGTTGTGCGAAGTTTTTCATACTACTACGTTTTCCTTTTAGGTGTTAGATAAAAACTCAATGTTCCCCATGTAAGTAAACCCTGTCCAAGAGCAAACGGTATATCAAAAACGCTGCCATTATAATAGATATTAAAAGTTGTTGTTGACGAAAACATAAAATCAGCAATAAACATGCTTACAAAACCTGCAAGAATAACAAAAAGCGATAATTTATACTTCCCTCTAAGAAAATTAACAGAAAGTCCACAGATGATAACTGCAAATGTAAGTATAACAATATCCATTGATGGATAATAAAAATCCAAAAAGGCCTGAA
>CAZJVI010000096.1:0-4795 GCA_964549385.1 uncultured Gammaproteobacteria bacterium | reverse complement strand
AAAGTAAATAATAGTCTGAGCAAGTAAGGATACAAATTGGAATAATAAGTAAAAATAACTTTCTATATTCTTTTCTTAAGTTAATCCGAGCTCCAGTTGCACGAGACAAATATATAATACCTGTTAACCAAAAAAAATCAGCGGGAAAATACCCTAGATCTGCGAGTGATGGATAGGGAACACCTATATTTTGAAAAAAGTTATAATACGCCCAAATCATATTTCCAGCACCCCAGAAGAATATTCCTGTAGAGATAAAGAAAATTGCCTTACCAATATTTGTATTAAAAAGGCCCCAATGTTTTGCACCAATAATGCCTATTAATCCACCGACAAAAGGAGGCAATCCAATAATAATATTTGATATATAATTCCAATCACTTGTTTTCAAGCCAGAAAAGAAAATTACTACGACGTAAATTAAAAAACAAAGTATGTAAACAATAAGAAACTTTTGTAATTTAGAAATTTTTGGAGCAGTATCAATCGTCTCCATCAATGAACGAAGCTTTTTTATTTCATTTGTATCTGATAAAAATTTCTCAATTGGATTCCAAAGAGTAATAATTTGATCCCAAAAACCTAAGTCATAACATTTCTTAAGAACATAAATAATATTATCAACGTCCTGCATGAATGTCTGGTATGTTTGTTTTTCTTGTGCTGAAACCAGCAGTTGTTCATAATAAACAGCCGCACGTAAATAGATTGAGGTATCCTTTATTTGTTCTCTGGCAAACAATTTCAGTAAAGGATGAATCCTATATCTTCCAATTTTTGATATTTCAATGAAAGAAATTTCAAGCAATTTATGCAAAATTTGGTTGGCTCTTCGCAAGGGCAGTTTACTTATGAAAGCCACAGTATCTAATGAAAAATCTTTCCCTTCAAATACCCCAAGAGTGCTAAACACAATACGCGTCTCAATATCTAAGGCATTAAAACCAATATACACAGCTTGCAGTAGATCTTTATCTTCGTATTTTAAGGATTCGAGTTTAAAGTCTCCTTCCTCTAACTGGGTGATATATTCTTTTGGCGTAAGTTGAAACTGTTTTATCTGTGTTGCCACAATATTAAGCGCCAAAGGTAAATAACCTACTTTTTCAGCGATAGCAAGAATTATCTTTTTATTGACCTTTATATATTTCTCGTTAAATACTTTTTGAAATAATGCAAGTACCTCTTCTTTTGTAAAGATTGCAATAGGAATCGAAAGAATATTTTTGCCCAAAAGCAAATCTTTTTCTCGAGAAGAAAGAATAATACCAGCAGAAGAAGTTGTTGGAAGTAAAAGATGCAGCTTATTCTTTTGGGTGACATTGTCCAAAATAAATAATACTTTTTTCTTTATCAATAAGGTACGAACGACAGAAGCGCGAACCTCCATATCTTGAATTCCACTTATATCTTCCCCAAATAACTGTGCAATAGATAACAAAATATCCATTTCATTTGAAGAATCAACTTTATACCAAAAAATACCATCAGAAAATTTATTACGCAAAAGATGTCCCAATTTAATTGCTAAAGCAGTCTTTCCAACCCCAGGAGAACCATACAGTAACACAATCTTTCCACTAAAAATCTCTTTACCGATCTTCTTTATTAAAATGTCTCTTCCGGTAAAATATGCTATTTCATTTGGGACTTGGAAAGGTGCGTTATGAGGAGTACTTAATTGTAATTTTTTTGTTTCCGCCTCAGTGAGATATCCTAATCCAACAGATGCAAGTAATTCGTTTGCTTCATTTATTGTTTTTATTGAATCTCTCTCGATAAATATTTTGATTATTGTCAGGACAAGCTCTCGATTGTTGGGTGTTCGTGTCCCTTTTTGCCAATGAGAAAAAATACTTTCTTCGTAGTAATATCCTTTTTCAGAAAGTGTGTCTCCAAACGAAGAAAATGTTTCAAATTCAGCTCGCAAGCGGTACCGCTTAAATAACTGCGCAAACGATTTCATTGCGGAAATTATACTATATGCTTTGTCAGATTTCCTGACAGATCTGTCATTCCTTTAAAAAGACTCCTTTGCTTTAATGCTATCAAACGTAATTATATTTATAAAACGTGAATAACTACCTATGAAAAATGAAACATCTTCATTCTTTGACCCATCTCTGACGCCTGAGAATGCAAAAAAGAAGGGCTATACCTATATCCATGATATTTTTTATGACTTCCTAAATCCTACCAGTACAATGATTGATATTCTTGAATTTTCGAAGAAGTTTAATTGCAAAATAGGCATGCCAGAAAATATTACTCTTAATTTGCATTTTGGTTTTTATATACCTATCCATCAAATCTATGACAACAATTACAAAACAGAATAAAACAAAAGATGAAATAAAATTTCAGATAATTCAAGCAATTTTGTCATACAAACAACACGCTATTACTCTAGAAAAATTAGTACAAATTGTAAAAGAAATACGAAAAAATGACTATGACGCTTTACCGCATAAGCTTAAGGATGCGATTGATGACATTTGTTCCTTGTTAGTAATAGAGGATATCATCACAGATACACTTTTCGAACTTAAAAAATAGAAATGAAATTTTTTGCATACATCTTATGCCTATATACCACTACTTCCTAACAATATCTATTCCCATAAAATTTTATCTATGAAAAATATTAGAGAGATGAGAACTGATGTTGCCGTCATTGGAGAAGGAGCTACAGGTTTAATGCTCACGAAAAAACTTACTGACCTCGGATACGATGTTGCACTCGTAGGGAAACAAAAGGTTGTTGGTTCTGGACCATCGACAAGAAATACTGGATGGCTTCAAAGAGGAACATATCATGCTGCTTCACTTGAGAATGAAGCCGAGGCGTTAGAAGTAGCAAAAACATGCGCCTATGGTTCTGATCAAATTCGTCACTATGCTCCAGCAGCTATTGAAGACGCAGGAAGACAAACGTCTTTTGCAGTAATTGGAACTGATCAATTAGCAGAACAAGCAACACAAAGATGGGACAAAGCTAATATACCTTATCGCTCTGTTTCTTTATCTGACTTTTCAAAAGAAAATCCTGAGATAGGAACAGGCGGCATAAAACATGCCTTTAAAGTTGATGATGTAACAATTAACCCTCGTATACTTTATCAAAAACTACTTACTCAAAGTAAAAGAGGAGGAGCACAAGTTATGCTGGATAGTAAATTTCAACCTAAAGATAATGGAAATGCAGAAGTTACACATGCTGATGGAAGTAGTACAAGACTTAAATCTGATCTTTTTGTCGTCACCGCGGGATATGGTGTAAAAGATGTTTTTAGAGAAGTCACAGGAGACGAGGTCCCTGTACGTCTATATAAAAGCCATCTTCTTGTTTTTCCTAGATTAACAGCTAACAATGTATTCCATATTGATCGTGATGAATCAATGGTATTTAACCATGGTACATCGAGCGTTATGTTACAACACCACGAAGATTTTGTTATTGATGAACCTGACTTTACAGTAGTTCCGGAAAAAGAAAGAAAGGTTTTTGAAGCAGCACATCGTCTCGTTCCTTCAGTTACAAATTATGACGGAGACTATATGCCCATTGCGTGTATTAAACCTGAGCTAATCAAAGACGCATCGCAGGCTCGATCATTAGATGTCACCATTTTCCCCGGTACAGATAATTATCTATTCGTTTTGCCAGGTAAATTAACTGCAACACCTTATGTAACAGACAGATTAACACAAATAATATTTAATAGAGGTTCTGAAAAAACGACGCGTGTAGCCATGAGACCCAGTGATGTTTTTATGGCTGAAGGAAAAACTATATTTTAATTAGAATAGAATTTAACTATAATAATAATTATGCAAATTATAAAAATTTCAGGAATACATTTAGGATCAGGATTAATAGGAATTGGAAGAAAATGGGGACATATTGATTCACCAACTCCAGAAGAGGAAGAAGTGCATGACTTTTTGTCCAATGCCCGTAACATAGGCATCTTCTATTTTGATACAGCTGCTTCATATGGGGAAAGTGAAGAACGTTTAGGAACGTATCTTGCTTCATTATCTCAAGCAGAAAGAAAAAAAATAATTGTTTCTACAAAATTTGGTGATCATTGGGATTTTACAAAAAATGAGGCCTATGTTGACCATTCATACAATGCGCTAAAAAAAAGTCTTGATAATAGCTTGTCATTACTCAAAAAAATCGATCTTCTCTATTTACATAAAGCACATATACAAGCATTACATAATCCTGATGTAACAAAAGCATTTAACTACGCAAAAGAGAAAGGTATAGAAACATTCGGTGCAAGCGTTTCTGATATAGAATCAGCAGAATACGTATTACAAAGCGACTTTTACTCAGTTATTCAACTTCCTTACAATATTGTTAACACCAAATTTTCCGCTATTATTGACCAAGCAACGAAATTAGGAAAAATTGTTGTCATTAACCGACCTTTTAATATGGGCGGCATGCTTTATGATAAAACGCAAGGAGAAATTAGTGATAAAATCAAAGCTTTCAAGTTTATTTTAGAAAAACAATTTAATGGTTTTATTTTAACAGGGACGAAGTCAAGAGAACATCTCAAGGAAAACTATGATGCTTTTATTCAAGCAAAAACAAAATAATATTTAGAGTAAAAACCGTTGGACTTGATGTTTATTTTCTTATTGACAAATCAAGATAATTCTTCAATAATGATGACACATGGCTAAAAGATTAATGGTCGTAGATGACGACCTCTACATACGAGATCTTTATGTAGAGATACTCAAAGGTGAAGGCTACACGGTAGAATCCGCTCAAAAC
>CAZJVI010000095.1:0-5511 GCA_964549385.1 uncultured Gammaproteobacteria bacterium | reverse complement strand
CTGATGATGATGGTTCTCGTATTCTTTTTTCGCTGGATCCAGCACTTGTTCGTCCAGGGCGTTTTGATCGTAGGGTCGTGCTTGATCTTCCTGACGTTGATGGACGAAAAAATATTTTGGCAATTCATGCGAAAGGAAAGCCAGTTGATCCGAAAGTGGAGTGGGAAAAGGTTGCCAAACGAACCGTCGGGTTCTCGGGTGCAGATCTTGAGAACATGCTCAATGAAGCAGCTATCGGTGCTGCACGTTTGAATAAGAAAGCAATAGACATGTCAGATATTGAAGAATCAGCAACCCGTGTCAAACTCGGACCTGAGAAAAAACGACTGCAAACAGATCAAGATCGTAAAATGACTGCGTATCATGAAGCGGGGCATGCCCTCGTTGGTTGGGAGATGCCGCATATTGATCCGATTCATCGCATTTCAATTGTTTCACGCGGCATGTCATTAGGACATACAATGACTGAACCGATTGATAGAGTACATGAGACTAAGCAAAGCCTTCTTGAGCAAATCGCTATGATGATGGGTGGACGTGCTGCTGAAGATTTGGTATTTGATGATATTACAACCGGTGCGTCAAATGACATTGAAAAAGCTTCTCAGGTTGCTCGGGCGATGGTGACTAAATTCGGCATGAGTGAGTTAGGTCCGATAAATCTTGATAATGATCGGAGCGTGTATGAACAGAGCGAAGTTTCACCTGAGATGGCAGCAAAGATTGACGCACAAGTTAAGAAAATATCAGATGAAGCTTACTCTCAAGCGACAAAGATCCTTACCAAACTTCGTTCAAAACTTGATATTATTGCCGAAGAACTTTTGAAAAAAGAGACAATTGATTCAGATGATTTTGTCCGCTTGATCGGCCCCAAAAAAGCTCTCGCTACAGTGAAAGCAAAGGCATAAGCAATTTTCAATTCGAAATTTTCAATTTTCAATCAAATCACAATGTTTTAATTTTTAAACATTAAATCGTTGAAAATTCAATGAAAATTGTAACTTGAAAATTAAAAATTTAAGCTACATATTTCCATAATAAGCCACGAGTTATGTTAAAATATATTTTATGAAGAAATTGTTAGTTTTTGACGGCAACGCAATTTTACACCGCGCCTATCATGCGTATCCGCCATTGACCAATCCACAAGGTGAACAAATCCAAGCGGTCTTTGGTTTTTTTTCAATGTTTCTGACGGTTTTTGTGGATCAGAATCCTGATTATGTTGTTGTTTGTTTTGACCGCGGTGCGCCGACTTTCAGGATGAATATGTATGCAGGATATCATGCCCAAAGGCCCAAAATGGCAGACGATTTTGTGCCGCAAGTGGTAATGGTTCATGAAATGCTTCGAAAAATGAACATGCAGATTTTTGAGCTTGATGGTTATGAAGCTGATGATTTGATAGGGACGATTGCGACAGAAGCAGTAACTACGTTTAAAGAAGAAGTTGTGATTGTGACAGGTGATCGTGATTTATTGCAATTGGTGAATCCTCATGTAAAAGTCCTTATGCCAGTTCTTGGATTTACAAAAACCGCTTTGTTTGATGAAGAAAAAGTAGAGGAGAAATATGGAGTACATCCGAGACAGTTTATAGACTATAAAGCTCTTATTGGAGATGCTTCTGATGGTTATCCTGGAGTGACAGGTATTGGTCCCAAAAGTGCCGCGAAATTATTGCAAGAGTATGAAACTTTTGAAAATTTATATAAGAATATCGATTCTCTTCCTGAAAAAACGGGTCTAAAGCTCGCAACAGATGCGGAACAGGCTGCACTTGCAAAAAAGCTTGCGACAATTGTGACAGATTCACCAATTCAATTCGATCTTGCGAAATGTGCCTGTTCTGAATTTAATCTGAAAGCGCTACGGGAGGAGTTTCAAAAAGAAAATTTTAAAAGCCTGTTAACACGATTGGATACCGTTTTTGGAAAGGAAACGGATCAACTCGAACTTTTATGAACATTCCTTCACATATTACCGCTGCGATCTTTGACATGGATGGTCTGATGATTGATTCGGAACCATTCTGGGCAAAAGCTGATAAGGAGTTTTTCAAAAGACATAATAAGCCTTATGCTCCAGAAATTAATTTGCATATTATGGGGATGGGGCAGAGGGAAATTATTGAAAATTACAAAAAAGAATTTGGTTTTATCGGTGAGACACAGAATTTAATTGTAGAAAGAAAAAATATTCTTTATGAGTTTCTTCTTGTAGATATTACTCTTATGGAAGGAGTGAGAGAAATTATTGTGGCTCTTCAGAGAAAAGGACTAAAGCTAGCAATTGCAACAAGCGGTCATACAAGTGAAAAAGCAGGAGAAATTCTTGGAAAAGTTGGGTTAAAAAATTATTTCTCGATTATTGTTTCAGGAGATGACGTTTCTAGAAGTAAACCTGCGCCGGATATCTATCTGAAAACGGCAGAACAATTGCAAACTAGTCCATCGGAATGTATCGTGTTTGAAGACGCACCTAATGGCGTCCAGGCAGGAAAAACAGCGGGGATGACTGTTTATGGTATCAATAATGATGAAGAGATTTTTAATAAACTTAAAGAAACGGGTGCAGATGAAGTATTTAAAAGTTTGGCAGAAATAACAATATGAAAGTTGCAATTGTGCATGATTACATCAAAGAATATGGTGGAGCAGAACGTGTTTTGGAAGCTCTCCATGATATCTATCCTGATACAACGGTATTTACTTCGGTTTATTTACCAAAATTTCTCGGACCACATCGTGATAGGTTTAAGAATTGGAAAATTAAAACTTCGTGGTTTCAGTATGTGCCGTTTAATCACAAACTTATCAGTCCCTTTCGATTGGTAAGTGCTGGAGCTTTCCGGCAATTTGATTTTTCAGAATTTGATGTTGTTATTGTTTCTGCAACAGGTGCATATTTCCCAAACGCAATTGATAAAAAAAATGCAGTGCAAATTTGTTATTGCCACACGCCGCCGAGATATTTATATGGATATGCTACTGCTAGAGAATGGAAGAAGAATAAAGCGTTTGCAATCCTCGCTGCCATTGCTAATCATTTTCTTCGCATGACTGATTTTAATGTTTCAAAAAATGTGGATTACTATGTGGCTAATTCTCAGGAGGTGTCAGGGCGAATTAAAAAGTTTTATAGAAGAGAGTCGACGGTTATTTATCCACCTGTTTCGATTCAAGGAATAGGGAGCAGGGAACAGGGAAAAGAAAGAGGATATTTTTTGGCTGGGGGGCGTTTGGCTCGATCCAAGCATGTGGATATCATTGTAGAGGCATGTAGTGAATTAGGAGTGCCCCTGAAAGTATTTGGTAAGTCATTTGCTGGATATGGGGAAGAATTGCAAAAAATAGCAGGTAAAACAGTTGAATTTTTGGGAGAAGTGAATGATGAAGAAAAAAAGAAACTTATGTCAGGCTCAAGTGCATTTCTTTTTGCGTCAGAAGATGAGGATTTCGGCATTATTCCTGTTGAGGCAATGGGAGCTGGTCTTCCGGTTATTGCATATAAGTCAGGTGGAGTAAAGGAGACAGTAATTGATGGGAAAACAGGATTATTTTTCACCGAATTAACATCATCATCTCTGGCATCCGCGATCAAAAAATTTGAAAAAATGAAATTTGACCCAAAAGCATGCAGAAAACAAGCAGAAAATTTTTCAACAGAACGATTTGTTAAAGAAATAAAAGCGTTTGTTTCTAGCAAAATAAAGGCATGAAATCACGGGTTGTTGTCACTACACTTATTGAAAAAAATGGCAAAATTTTACTTGGACAAAAACCAAAAGATGTTGGTCCCTATCCCAACACATGGCATTTACCTGGCGGAGGAGTGAATCTTGAAAATGAATCGCTTGAAGATGCTGTTCGGCGAGAAGTAAAAGAGGAGACTGGTTTGGAAATCACAAAAATGGAGCGGGTGAGTTTTGATGAAGATTACGAGCCCGATAAAAGAGGGGATATGACGCATTATTTGTTTCTCGTTTATAAAGTAACCCCAAAGAGTATGAATGCAAAAGCAGCAGATGATATTGTGGAGTTGAAGTGGTTTGCCAAGTCAGAGTTGAAAAAACTTCCATTGACAAGACCTTCAGTTAAATTTTTTAAAGAAATCGGGTGGGAATAAAATTTGACTTTAATTTTTTAGTGATATTTATCACGGAGTTATTTTATTAAGACTGATTTAAAAGATGAACAAGTCTACCAAATTCTCTTACTTCTGCTTTATTCATACCGAAATATGGCTGTTGTAACCAAGTTGCTGTTTCAGTCCAGAATGGTCGTTCTGAGTGAGGTTGCTTTCGTACCTTTTGTACTCTAGTGACAACATCAGTAGTGCTTTCCCCAAGTGCTTGAGACATACTTGTGAGAACTGTTGGTGGTTCCAACTCTCTACCAGTGTCACGGAAAATTTGTGCAAAGATACGCGTTTCAGTATCAGTTACGGCTTCAGAAACATCTATTGGGGTCATACGCACTATTTTTCCTGTAGTGTCACGTTTAGGATAGAAGGAGCCCCATCCTACGTCGCCGATATTCTCTGTCTTAAAAAATGGAGCAATTGGAGTCATACTTCCATAGTTTTTCCAATAGTCTTTATCTTCTTTCTTTGCCGCTAATTGTTTCCCAAGGCCTTCTCCTAAAAATAAAACTGCATTTTCTATAGGTGTACCGACAAGTCCTGCCATAAATTGGCTTGCAATACCGAATGGAAGATTAGAAATAATTTGTGGCTTACCACCTAATTTTTCTATTGTAGCTGGATCATCTAAATTGATAAAACGTTGCCATTCCAAAGCATTTGCATTAATGAAGCCTATTTTTCCTTTTCCTGCATTGGCAGCTTGGCTATTGGCAGCTATCTCTGAGAGTACCCGATTAAAACGTCGATCTGCTTCTATTCCAATAAGTTTTCCTGCCGGTTCTGCTAACCATTCAGTTAAGCCCCCAAAACCTGGCCCAACTTCAAAAACAGTACGGCCAGGTATTACATGCTTTTGAAAAGTACCCATAACATCTCTATTAGTGAGATGATTCTGTCCTAAACCGTTGCCTTTATCAGGTTCAGCAAGGGAATGAACAGTCTGTGATAAAAAGCCTGCTTGCGCAGCCCGTTTGATTATATCATTTAATGGATTTCTCATTCCAAAGTGTAAATCTTTTTGATGTTCAGACATATAAACAGATATTTTACTACATTTTCATGCGCGACTCAATACTATAAGATTTTTCATTGAGAATAAGCTTGGTTTCTGAGATAATTAAGAACCTATAGTTGAGTTCCTTACACAATTATGATAACATAAGATATGAGTCTTACAAATCCTAGTGCGACATTGCCCACAAAATTTGGTGATTTTATTATCATCGTCTGGCCTGCAGAAGATGGAAAAGATTCTGTTGCCATTGTAACCCCTCAGCTTGATGTTTCAAAACCTGTTCTGGTACGTGTTCATAGTGAATGTATCACAGGAGATGTATTCGGAAGTTTACGATGCGACTGTGG
>CAZJVI010000094.1:0-5554 GCA_964549385.1 uncultured Gammaproteobacteria bacterium | reverse complement strand
CTGAGGAGACATATGCTCATCTGTACGAAGGCTTGAAAGCACTTTTATTCTCGTCGCGATCTGTTCATGCAATTTAATCGGAAGGAACAACACGTCATGCAAAATACCATCGACTCTAAAACGAACGAGCATATCTTTTTCTTCTGGTTCGATATGAATATCAGATGCGCGATCTTGATAACCATACTGGATGATCAGTTGGACAATTTTTGCAATTGGTGCTTCAAGTGAAGATGTCGTTCTTCCGGTACTTCTCACCTGTTCTGAAACAAGCGAGTCAAAGCTCTTTTGCAGATCTCTTTTATAAAGAAAAAGTTTGTTGTAAATATCTCGCTCTGTTGCAAGATAGGTATATACTTTTTGCCCTGTCTTGCGAGCTACCATTTCGGGGATTAATATATTTGAAGGATCTGCCATAGCGATTTTAACGCCATTTTTGTCACGAGCAAAAGGAATAGCTTTGTATTTTCTGGCAAGACGCTCAGGGATAATACGGAATGAATCTTCAGGGACAGAAATTTTTGAAAGAACAACAAAAGGGATTTTTTTCGCATCAGCGATGAGAATTCCTAAATTTTCATCGGTAATGATATCTTTTTCAATTAACGCGTCTTTAAAAGAAACGTCAGAATTTTTTGCAAACTCAACTAATTCGTCAATCTTCTTTTGATTAACGATTTTGGCAGTAAGCAAAATTTTCTTTAAATCATCATCGGTAATAAACATGGGCAGATACTATATATTATAGAGCAAACTAATAGGTGTACTGCAAGAGGCTTTTTATTTATCAATCAGTTCCATAATTCTCGTGTATAACTTATCTAAATCAAAAAAACTTTTATTCACATATCCCCGTGCGCCAAGGAGACGTGCTTTCTCGACGTCGTGTTCTTGACCAAGCGTTGAAAACATAAGAACTGGAATCCGTGGCAACAGCTGCATCTGCGCCATTTCCTTCAGCACATCAAATCCATCTTTCTTAGGCATGATAATATCGAGGAGCACTAGATCCGGAATAAATTCTTTTAATTTTTCTAACCCTTCTTCCCCATCAGCAGCTATTTCCACTTCTATATTTTTTTCTTGTAATTTCGAAGCATAAAACTCCCTGAAGAAGGAATCGTCTTCCATCAATAAAATTTTCATACTTCGGGAATGTTGGCAGTACTTTTGAGAAGTTCAACTGTCTTTGAAAGATCTATTTCTTTAGTATCTGTATCAATTGAGTTCAAACACTTTTCCATCTCATTTACTGCAGAAACCAAATTGGCCAAAAGAGCATCTGAGATATCAATCTTTTTCTCTACTCTTGCCTTAAATATCTTTTCCAGAGTAGAAGAAATCATCTTCATGGAATCATAAGACATCATGGCGCTTTGACTTCCAAGAGAATGCGCTGCTCTATGCAATGATGCTACAACTTCATCGGTTCCACTTCCGGTACCAAGTTGATTAAGACCATCTTTCAATTCGGTAACATATTGCCTGGCTGTTTGGAGATATAATGATTTGTATTTTACTTGATCGTCCTGTGATAACGGCATCTTTCTCACTATACGAAGAATTTCTCTTGTTGTCAATGGAAATGAGTTATATACTCCTCTGCTTCAAATTACAAATAAGTATAATGCCAATCGTAGCAATCATTTTGCCAAATATTTTTCAAAATGCTTGCGAAGTGGTATATAATAAATATATGCGCGATATTTTATGGTTTGCCGATGTAGACCTTACTGAATCCAATACTTTTGGAAATCAAACCAAACAGTTGGCAAAATTAACCCAAGCAAAATTCCCTGTTATTCCCGGATTTGTTATAACATCAAATGCTTATTTTTCTTTCTTGAAAGAAAATAATCTTGATAACAAAATCAAACAATTACTCTCAACCATTGCTATGGATCGCTCTGATTCACTCATGCAGGCCGAATTTCATATTGGCAAACTATTTGATCAAGCACACCTTGCAGAGTCATTTATTGAGAGACTGTTAAATTTTTATAACACTATTGGCGGCGACGTTACGGTATCGTTGTTCGAAACCAGAATGCAAGGAAGAAAACACGCAACGGTAATTGCTCAAAATAAAGACCAACTCCTTGAAGAGGTCAAAAAGGCTTGGGCAAAGATGTTTGAGCAAAGTGTACTTTGGCACCGGCACCATCGAAAAATTCCTCATTTACAAACAGGAGCTGAAATAATCATTCAGGCAAAAACACTGGGCGAAAAATCGGGGACTGTCATTACCATTGATCCGCAAAGTCATGAAAAAGACAAAATCGTTATACTCACTCATCATCCTCATGAAGGAGATACATATATCCTTTCAAAAAAAAGTTTACTCATTTTAGATCGTGAATTAAAGCATAAAACAAATGCAACTAAGCTAACACATGATGAAATCGTTGCACTAGGAAAACTCGCAAAAGAACTTGAACAGTTTCTTTATTTCCCTCAAGAAATTTCCTGGATTATTATTGATAACTATTTATTTATTGTTGAGGCAAAACCTATCAGCACGCTCCCCAAACAAAAACCTACGATAAACCCAAAACTGCCCATTGCCCGAGGCAAAGGTCTTACGACCAAAATCGGAACAGGAGTTGTAACAATAATTCAGTCAACCATGCAGTTACAAAAAACGAAACAGCATGACATTATCATTATTTCCGATATACATCAGAAACAAGTAAAACTGCTCAAAAAAATTCGAGGAATTATTATTGAATCATCACAAACGCATCCTGCAGTAAAAATATTGCTTCAAAAACACGGTATTCCAGCAATCTCAAACGTAAAAAATGCCACCAAACAATTCCACAACGGTCATGTCATAACAATTCATAGTGAAAAAGGAGAAATTTATCAGGGAGGGTTTTTATAATGCACGAACATATAGGTGTCGCTATTATTGTTTTCGATAAAACAAAACGGAAAATATTGCTTGGAAAACGCAAAAATGCCTATAAAGCTGGGCTGTACGGCCTGCCTGGCGGAAGAGTAGAATTGGAGGAATCAATAGAACAAACAGTCCGCCGTGAACTGAAAGAAGAAACCAATCTTGAAGATCAACAAATAACATACTTAGGAGTTGTCCGTGAACTGCAAATTACTTATAATTTTATTCATTTTGATGGTGAAGTAGTAAACCAAGAACCGGAAAAATGTGAGGGATGGGAATGGTTTAAATTAGATAAAATTCCTGAAAAAATACTCCCAGCCCACTTGGCAGCAATAGATCTCTTTAGAAATCCAAACAGCCCTTCTCTTCGTGAACTCGTCTAAATTCCAATCAAAACTCTTCTTGATACTAAATACACAATACTTTATACTTAGCTAATTGTGACTAGCACCTAATACCTAGTCCCTATTACCTACCATATGGCATATCTTGTTCTCGTCAGACATGGCACATCGGAATACAATGAAAAAGGCTTGTGGACAGGCTGGGATGATCCAGAGTTGAACGAAAAAGGCAAAGAAGATGCAAAAACAGCAGGAGAAGCCTTAAAAGACATTCATTTTGATCATGCATACACTTCAGAACTCATCAGACACAAACAAACTTTAGAAATAATTCTTGACACAATAAACGAGCACGATGTACCAACTACTGAAAGTAATGCTCTCAAAGAAAGAGATTATGGCGATTATACTGCCAAAAATAAATGGGATATACAGAAAAAAGTTGGCGAGAAAGAATTTCTGAAAATCCGGCGTGGATGGGATGTTCCTATCCCCAATGGAGAATCTCTCAAGCAAGTCTCTGAGCGAGAAATTCCGTATTATGAAGCGACAATTCTACCGCAGTTAAAAGCTGGGAAAAATGTGATTATTGCAGGCTCAGGGAATAATTTACGTGCTCTCGTAAAATACTTGGAAGATGTACCAGATGATCAAATCGCCAACGTGCAGATTGCTCCAGGTGAGGCGTATGTTTACGAGATAAACAATGTCGGAGAAATAACCCACAAAGAAATCCGCAACCACCATGAACTGACAGTATAAAGTAAGGAAAGTAACAGACTAATTTTTTCTACCACCAAGAAAGCTTACTATTTCTCCTTTACGTAGCCGTACAATTTGACCAATTCCATTGGCATGATTCTCAACGACAATATCGGTAGGTCTGTTATGTGCCCCATAAAGAGTAGTCGTGCTAGGAGGCACTAATTCGTCACCTTCTGCAACGGTATATGACGCTATTCCATCTCTCATCGCAGGTGTAAGGTTGCCCCCATCACTCCCCAAAGACTCAACTGACTCAGCTAAAAGAGGACTAACTCCCTTACATATTTCATCAAGAGTTCTAAAACCTGAAACTTGTGCGTTATTAAGGCGGCCAGCAATAGCAGCAATGCGTATCGGATCAGTTTCAGGACGAATTGATCTGGCACCAACAGCAAATGGGGCACCACCACTCAATGCAAGTACAGAGACAGGCACACCTTCCTCCAAGTCATCACCTATTTCATCAAAAAATCTTTTTCTCTCATCGCGAAGATTACCATCTGCATACTTAGGTTCAAAATCTATGACACCATTAAAATACCTCTCATATCTATTTTTAAGAGTTGCATAAAAACCTTCAGATTCTGGAGAAGGTAATCCACGTACCATAACTAATTTCGGTATTTCTGCTATATTGTTCATATTCTTTTAAGAAATGTTGTCTTAGCAAGACAATTTAATGACATATTATCTCTTAAAGTTGAGATAAAATCAACCGAAGACTATAAATGAAACAAAATAACAAACTCCCCTTTCGGTGGTGTTTTTTTGAAGTGTCTGAGACTTTCTGAAATTTTTTCTCGTCTTACCTCTTCATACATTTTTGTTAATTCACGACACGCCACAATATCTATATCACCAAAAATAGAGCTCAAATCTCCCAATGTCGTCAGCAATTTATGTGGCGCTTCAAAAAAGATGACTGTTGAATTGATTGAAGCCAAACTAGTTTGTATATTTTTAAAAAAATCCAACCGATGTCCTGGCTTGTGCGGAGGATAGCCGACAAAAAGAAATTTGTCAGTTGGCAAACCGGAAACCGTCAAAGCTGTCAGAACAGATGATGCACCTGGGAGAGATTCGACTTTCAAACCTTCTTTGATACATTCTCTCACCAATTTAAATCCAGGATCAGAAACAGCAGGTGTCCCAGCATCTGAGACCAACGCAATATCCTTTCCCGCATGCAATAAAGTAATAATCTCAGGAATCCGCTGCAATTCCACTTGGTCATAATAGGAAAGAAGTTTTGGTTTTATTTTATCTTCAGGATTTGGAGAAAATTCTGTAAGTAGTTTTTCTAAAAGTAAACCAGTACGGCGAGTATCTTCACAAGCAATAATATCAACATTAAAAAGCGTCCGCAAACCACGAAGCGTTATGTCAGCCAAATTGCCAATCGGCGTCGGCACCAAATAAAGAATTCCCATGGAGTGATTATACCAGACTCAAAAATTAAACTTAAATTAATATTTGCGGACGAGGCCGACGACTCTTCCTTGTATTTTGATCGTATTCGGATAAATTGGTTCCATGGAAGCAT
>CAZJVI010000093.1:0-5786 GCA_964549385.1 uncultured Gammaproteobacteria bacterium | reverse complement strand
AAAGTTTACTTAATCAATCAAAAATAGCCGATCAATTATTACAAGGATTAATTAAGAAAACCAAAACTTTCATCAATCATTAATCTCTTTATTCTTTAATCTGTATTCTCTTCCTTCTGCTTTGCAATAATATATAGTCTCTTTAAACTTGTCCCCGGGGGCCAGCAGGTCTGTAGAACAAGTTCTGAAGGTCCAGTATGATCTTGCGTGAGAAGTGTTGTATCTTCAGGATCCGAAATAATCTGTTCTGAAACGATGTAATTATATCGCCGGCTATTATAAAAAATAACGATTTCATCGCCAATAGATAAATTATTCAACGTGTAAAATACGGCGTTGTAACGGCCTACATCCCACCAATTATCAGTAGAATGAGCAAAGAGATAGGTAATGCCCTGATCCCCCGGGAAAACCGATCCTTTGGCATGAGCAACAGCATGCTGCAGAACCGGCAGATAATCATTGGGATTATTTGGATCGACATTGGGAACTACTTGTTCATCAATGCCAAGTTTTGGTATCAAAATACTAAACAATGGGTCAATTGGTGTCAAAACCTGCTGTTGATTACCTGCAAGAATTGACATAAAACTTGGCGGTTTGGGAGCAGGTGTCGGAGATACAGGATTAACAGCAACTGTTTCTGGCGTTATCTGTTTGTCATTTTTATTTTCCGTTGCATTAGATAAATTTGATTTTTTTGATACAGTTTCAATAGTAAACTGCACATGCCTCAATTGAATCACCTGATACTGCAATTCATATCCCACTGCTGGACCAAAAATTTCAACAACACCATACAAAGCAACAAGAACCAGAAAATTTCCCAGTGTGCGGAGGCTAAGAAAACGGATGGTATCACCTTGATTCATAGTGGTGTGATTATACTATATGTAACACTATCTCGGGCAAAAAGAAAGAAAACGAGGTAAAATATATCTATGACAGAACAAGCACCTGGAGGAATTGAACCCAATCAAAATCAAAATGTAGAACCGCGTCGTACTCGTCGTCTAAGTAAGGACTCTGCTGCTGCTTTCTTAAAAAAATGGGCTGAGAGAGCTAAAAATGGACCTGAAGTTAGAGGTATCGATATGACAGAAACAACTCGTGCTTTTGAGAGACACGGGTTTATGGTTCTGAGAACAAGTGAAGGGTCTATTGAAAATGGATGGCTCACTCCTCGGGTAGATATTGGCATTTCGGATCCCAGACCTGATATCACACGTGAAGATGAATTAGATGTCTTCCGAGAAGTTGCCCTGGAGCGAGGTATCCCTTTTGAAATTTTAAGAGTGTGGAAAGAAAGCGATGACAACGATATTCATGAAGCTGGCCTTGAAGCATATGACAGAGCTACAACAAAAGAACATCCAAAAACAAAAGAATACATGGAATGGGAAAGAAAAATGGATGCGAAAGGATTTGAAATAGGAGATCTAATAGATACATTCTATACAGTTTTTCCACAGCGGTGGCGTTCTGCTAACTTCCGATTGCTTGCAACACAAATGGGGACAGATGACCGTTGGACAGTATTAAGTGGCAATCAAGAAGAACAATTATTTGGAGGTGCTGAACGTTCTGATAGAAAAACGAGAAGAGTTTTATCAAAGCGTCGGGCGGAGATGGAAGCTTTCACAAGATATCTTACTCGTGCTGCTGATAGGACGAGCAATAAACCACATGGAGGACAAGACGCAGAGAATGTATCCCCTCCTAACGAGTCATAACTGTCGGGGTGCAGGGAATTGAACCCTGTGCCTCAGCGTCCCGAACGCTGCGTGCTACCGATGCACCACACCCCGCTTTGCCAATAGAAAATAAGCCAATTTTTGCTCTTCGATTTTCCAATTGTACAAAGCTTTATGTTAAAATACAAGCACGATGTCCCTGTAGCTCAATGGATAGAGCAGACCCGTCCTAAGGGTAAGATGGAGGTTCGATTCCTCTCGGGGATACTTAGTTACTGATTCTTTCCCAAAATCACCAGAATATCCGCATCGGTTGGGACTGCTTCGTTTGATGGCATGCTGCCAACACTCCCATGAAGGACTTTTGCAAGTTGTTGTGCTGCAGCTGCAGACTTGCCGGTAAGATCAACGATACGGGTATTTATGTAGTCCTGCCTGCTTGCATTCGCATTATCAACAACCGTCACACTTGGCATAGTTTGGGTCAACTCTTCTTGAATCTTTCTTGTCAAACCACCTATTGTTGTTCCGTTATACAACGCTACATTGACCAATATAGGGGTTGGAGAAACACTCAACGCGTTGGTTGACGCGCCTGCGACAGCTGCTTGATTGTTACTGGCAATTGGTCCTGTTACCAAAATTTTATTTGCTGCTGGATCATACAAAATTGCCTCATTTGCTTTTGGGTAAATGAGAACGATGTCGCCGTTTTTTGCGTTCTGGAAAAACGACTGGCCTTTTAATTTGGTAATGTCAGAAACTGTCGCGATAGTAGGATTCTCATTACTTGGCAGCTCAATCAACTGACTCACTTTTGCAATAATTGATGCTTGTTTTTTTTCTGCCGTCAGTATGGGATCCCTTTGTTTTTGTTCATAATGCAAAAAGTAATTCAAACTAGTTAAAAAGATAACAATAGTGATAAAACTAATACCGATAATCACTTTTACTCTTTTTCTTCCCGTAGATTGAGATACCGTTATAGCGGGAGTATCAGGAAGATCAAATGTACTTTGTTCGTGAATTTTTGGAAGCTTCTCAGAAACTTTCTTTGTCGACATAATAAACCTCACTTCTAGCGTAATAAAGAGAACAAAGCATTGTCAAGAATATCCTTTCAGATCACGCTGTTAAAGAGTTAACTAAGCAACATTTTCTAATCTTGCAATTGCGCAATATATTGATAGACCATGGAGGATATCGTATGCATCCTTTTTTGAGCAACTTTTGCGTTGGATTTTGAAACCATGCACAAACTATATGGTCTTTGTGGGACATACACAATGCCGCAATCCTCATAAATTTGTCCATTCACCAAACCAATCTTGTGAGCGACAGGAATTCCTTTCGGAATACCGCTTGGGAGCAAACTAGTAAACTCTGTTTGGGTAAGAAGAGAAAGAATGTGTTGAGAATCGGCATTATCCAAAACACTACCGAAATATAGAGCTTTGAGAACTGATGAATATTCCTGTGCCGTTATGATTGGCGTATTCCCCATGACCATTTCAGGAATATCCAATCCATCATAGACAAACTGAAAATCACTTTCAGATATTTGATCTGCAACCACCAAACTCGCTGTATTATCCGATTTCTGTAAGGCGATTTTGACAGCATCTGCCAAATTAATCCGATATCCTTCTCCTTTCTTGTAGAGGTCGCCAAATCTTGAATTTAATTCACTCGGGAGAATTTTTACTGTAGGGTCTTGTTGTATTCCAAGCCGTTCCTTTTTATGATAATACGCCATTACAACAGGAACCTTAAGGAGTGACTCCGCAGTAAAATTATGATCTTCATTGATGCCGATTGTTGTTCCTGTTGGAAGATATTCAAAATAAATTGCAAAAGAATTGCCATAAGGAGCAACTGTTTTTTGAATATCACTTCTTAATGGCAGAAAACTTACGACCAGATCGTTGGTATAGGTGGGATTTAACGCACGCGCTGCTAACAAAGGATATTTTGCACGTAAAGCAGGCAATGAATTACTTCCTGATTTTTGCCATAAAGTAAAAAACACAAAATTACCAATGATGCTCACCATTAGAAGAATAATACAAATACTAATGAAGGCTTTTCCAAGACCTCTCATAATTTTTAACTAGTCTTATGCATACTATGGTAAAAATATTCTTTCGTCAAGAAGATCTTTAGGGGCTGGGCATTGGTGTACTACTCTCTGAAGGAACAGCAGTCGGAGAAAGTGGCAGAGTTGATGGAATAATTGTGTCTATTGGCGTTGGTGATACAGATTCAGTTGGTGATGGTAATTGGATGTTCTGCCCATTACTTTGGAAAATCATGGGGCTGTTAACAGCGAGCGCAACCCATGAGAATGAGATGTCATCCTGCGCTGGACTGCCCAAAAGAATCGTAAAGCCATTCTTTGTTCTATTGGTAATAATATAATTGACGTGATCACTCAAAACAGCACTTTCGCTTGCTACTTGACCTGCCTCACCAGTAGGCAGATTTATACTGGCTGAATCGCTTGCGTTAAAAGTAATAGTCGCATTGATAATCGGTGCTTGATCATACGGTTTTGTAAATGTCACAGTAACATGATCCGAACCTTTTTTGATAACTGCAAAACCCGCAGTATCGCTGTCAAAGACCGGTGTATTTTCAAATGTCACACCGCTATGGAAAATGACATTCCCAAAAAAATCAGAGACACCGTTAACAATAAAATTATTTGCAAAAAGTGTATTGGCGATATGCAAAATTCCTTCAAAAAGAGCATTGCCTTCTACATGCAGATCGGCAGAAACCGTTGCTGACCCATTTACCGTAAGTCCCGAAACAGTTGCTGTAACTGTTGTCCCATCAAAAACGTCATTGCGAGGAATCGAAGAAGGCAATGCAATCTCATTAGTAAGGCTTGCAGATTGACTCGAAGCAGTAGTAATCGCAGTGATCAAATAATGAAGGCCCGCAGTAATTTGCCCCGAACTCAAAGAACTGATGGCACTGCTGCTAGAAGTCATTACTCCCTGCAGGAGACTTACTACCACTGATGGATCTTCTGTCGATGATAAGAGATCCAAACCATCCGTTGTTGATTGTGTTCTACCACTATAATACGTGTTTTTAACAAACATCGTAATTTGCGTTACCTCCGATGTATTCGAATCAGTATCTGCTTCCATCGCCGTACCGATAACAGGGCCTGCGCCAGTTGCTTTGACGGCAACACCGGGAATAGTTGATGATGTGAGATAATCCCCTACTTGGATTGAACCGTTGACTGTTGAGACATTGACTGGTACACGACCTGCAAGAGCAATTGGAACAGGATTGGTCATTGAACCATCATCAAGAACTTGTCCTGGGTTGGTTGAAACAACTCCAATTGCTGATTGATCCATATATTTTGTAGCAGGCTCAACAATAGAGGCACTTCCCGATGCAAAAAGAGAAACGACTTGTCCGGGCTGAGGAATATTATTCGGATCGCCAGGATAATCTTCCGCATAATCAAGACCGACACCATTTGATGTTTGTATTAATCGAACTCCATCAATATTTATAATAACACCGGTTCCGCAGCTTGCAGGACAGTTCACCGATATGCGCACTCTTCCCCACGTATTTGTTCCAGCTGTAGTAACTGCAGTTGTTCCACCATATACTTTCCAAGAAGTTGCCGTATCTGTTACTGCAGTTCCCATGAATGATGTTACTGAAGTATTTGATTGACAATTTGCTTTATTGGCATACCCATCAATATATCCTCGTATGACAGGACTGGTTGTAGAAGGATTAGCGTAAAAATTAAGATTGTAATTATTCGCTATATCCAATGCTAGCGGAATACAAACAGAAGAAACGGAAGTACTCTGGCTCGCATTTAATTTAATCATCACTGATGATGATCCATATGCAGATGTCGTTGCGACTCTTGTAACAGCAGCAGACATTGTCGCTGTTGCAACCCATCCATCAGCAACAGGACCGACAGCGACATTGGTGGTTTTATTTGTTGTGATTGCAGTCTCAATTCCGGCATTCGGTACAAGAGACCCCTCTTCACCAATTTCATTCTCTACAGCTGAATCATTGGTATCAGATACTGCAGCAGAA
>CAZJVI010000092.1:0-5859 GCA_964549385.1 uncultured Gammaproteobacteria bacterium | reverse complement strand
CCCAAAAGTTCAGGGTTATTAACTTGTAATTCTTTGAGAACTCTTTGAGTAACTTCAGTAAATTTTTCCTCGTTCATTTTTTTATTATATCAGGCTATTGATAATCTTAACTGACAAGTCTCGACTAGAAAATTACTGAAACTTAATGAGGCTATTTATCCGAAACTACAATTTTATACACTTCCTCCAATTTCTTCCCAATTTCTTCCCACGTATAATTTTTTTCAACCAGTTCTCTCCCGTTTTTACTAACTGTTTGATACAACTTATTATCTTGAAGCAACTGCACTGTTTTTGCTGCTAATTCTTCTGCATCTTTACCGACTAAACAATCTTTCCCATCTTGTGCCCCCAATGCATCAGCACTTAATTGCATTGTCACGACTGGTGTACCACTAGACATGGATTCAAGAATTTTATAACTTGTCCCTCCACCAACCCGAATTGGAGCAAGAAGAACTGACGCGGCATGAAAAATTTTTTCAGTAGGCAAATTAGAGCTTGTTTCGTCAAACAACACATCAGAATCCTTTGTTAGACGTTGAATCGAGTTCGGAATTTTCCTTCCAACAATCCACAATTTCACATTCCCTGATTCCTGTTCCCTGTTCCCTATTTCCTTAACTTTCGGCCAAATTTCTTTAAGGATAAACTTCACTGTATCCTGATTTTGGATCCACGTAAAATCACCCATAAATAATATTCGCTTTTCTTTATCTCCAACTTTTTCTTGTGTGTTTTTGAAAATAAATTTTTTCGTATTCACACCATTTGAGACAAGAAAAGATTTACAGCCAGAAGTTGCCATAACATCTTGTTCTTCACGTGAGACGGCAACCAAAGCATCTGCCTTTTTCCAAAAAAATTCCTCTTCTCTTTTTATTTTTGCAATATCAATCTGCAAAATCGGCCGTAAAAAAAATAGTGCTCGCTTCATAAATTTTTCATAAACTTGATATTCCACATTATGTTCAACCAAAACAATTGGAACCTTTCCTGACGACTGATCCATAATCCCTGACTCTAACAAATTTTGCATCACATAATATGTTTCTACATGAATTGCATCAAAAGAATTTTTGGAAAGAACTTCTTTAATTTTCTGTTGAAAAATGGAATTTGTATGACCAGTGAGCAAAAAAGAATTAGATGAAAACCCAGCTTTTATAATATTTGTAAGACTCCACTGCTTACCACGATCAACTGTTATTACTTCCTTGCAAATTTTCTCAAGTTCTGCGATATCTTTTGCGTCTTGGTATGGTCTTTTTTCACAAATAAGGGTTATTTCATGCTTTTTTGATAATTGCTCAATTAAATTGAATAAACGGACCTGCCCCCCTGATAAAAGAGGGAAAGGAAGGTAAGAAGAAATTAACAAAATTTTCATAATCTATAGCTATAATAATACCCTAAAAAACAAACTTATCCAAATAATAAACTGTATTATTCCGTAGGTTTATTTTTTTTATTTTTACCCTTACTCTTTCCTTGCAAAGTATTCATTTTTACTCTTCGTTGTCTGATAACATCAATCGGCTTATCAATGAACTTTTCAAGCACGAAAGACCCCAATAATGCAAAAATAAAAGCTATGATGGTAAAGTAAATAGGATGCGTTGAAAGCAAACGGACATTATCAAGTAGCTTTATAAAAAGCATATGTGAGATGTAGAAAGGATAAGAGAGTACTCCAATAGCTCTATCAAACGAATTATTTTTTGTGAGTAAAAATGTATATGGAAGAGCAAGAATAAGAAATGTAAGGTAGATACCATTGGTGTAATAAGGAAGAGGTATAGAAGCAAACGGTAGCATTGTATAAAAGATGACAATAAGCATGAATACTATATAAATAATGTGAAGCATACTATTGGAGATAGCTCGAGTTCGTATGTACCTATACAGAGAAAAACTAAGGATACCAAATAAAAAATAAGGAAGATTTATAAGAAAACCAACGGTAAAGCTATTGTTATTTATAAGAAATGGCAGTGGATTATGTACTAAAGTTAGCAAAAAAATCAGAAATACTAAGAAAATAAGCCTCAATCTTACAAGAAATGGTGCAAGGAGATAAAAGAGCAGCTCTATCTGCAATGTCCATGCCGGAGAGATAAGAAGATAAGCAGGATCATGAGGCGCTCGCCATAAGTAGTCGTTATTAATAATAAGAGTGACATTGCGTAACAGATCCGTAACAAAGGCAGAGATAATCACGAAAGGAGTTGCGTTTTTATAATATTCAAAAAAAAGTACGATCAGGTTCTCATCACTGACCAAATGAAACGAGTATTTTATAACAGCGAGAAAAACAATAATCGCCAAAACCACCCAATAAACGGGATAGATACGCAAAAATCTATTGGTAATAAACAGTTTGTATGAATGACGCTGACCAGCATACTTATTTTCTAAAATAAGAGCCATATAAAATCCAGAAATAACAAAGAATGATTGTACTGCAAGTCCAGCCCCGACTAATGGTAGATGAAATTGTAATGGAGTATGAGAAAGAAAAACGCTAAAAGCAAATAGCAGGCGTAGTAAACCCATAATTACGATGTATTATTATTTTATTTCAAACTACTTTCATTCAAATCAAAAATAACATACTGGCTTGTGTGAACGAGTACTTTGTAGTCTTTGGCAAACACCATATCCGAAGCAGTCGGATTTGCTAAAACTAAATAGTGTGCTCCCATTTTATTCAATGTCGGAAGATCATGTTCATAACTTGCCCACCCTTGACGGTCGGTTTGATAGAGAAATGCACTATCTCCGTTATAATTAGCAATAATCAGCGCATTCTTCGCAGTCAATTCCTGTACTGCTTTTCCCGCTGCAATAATTGAAGGATTATCAATATCAAAATATGGCTGTATCTCTTGCCAGCCGATATAAAAACTTAAAAGCATCCCAACAATAACAATACCATACGCAAGTTTTATTGATGTACGCTTTTGAATCAATGAGACAAGCCATACCGCTCCCAATCCCATACACATCGCAACTGTCGGCATGATAGGAATTTGATAATAATCATGCTGGACATTGCCTGTCGCAATAGTACAAAGATACGCAAGAGATGAAACAATAAATGAAATAAAGAAGAGTCTCTCTTTTTTATCTTTCCAAATACTCCAGCTTCCAACAAGAAGAAAAATTACTCCAACATATCCTGAAATTAATTTGGTAATTCTTTCATAAAAAATCCATCGAAAAAATGCTGGATGAAATCGTATGCCGTTACCGTTGAAAAGCCACGCATTTGCGGGAATTCCTGCAGGATATTGCAGCATCCATGTCCTCCACCACACAAGCGGCAAAACAGAAATTATCATAAAAAGCCACAATTGCCATTTGAGAAAAAACTTCCATTTCCATTTATTGTATACAAGAACAGCCATAGGCAAAAGATAAAACAATGAATAGGGTTTAAGAAGAAACGCCAAAGCAGTAAAAACTATTGTTAAAATATAAAAAAGCAAACTTTTAGGTATTATCTTTAATCTTTTATCTTTAATCTTTAATCTTTCTTCTATCCATAGATCGAAGAAGTATATCCCGCCCAGAATTGCCATATTCATTGAGGGGTCAGGCAGAATAACACGACCATAATAAATATCATAAGGAATAAATGCATAAAATGCTGCGGAAAATAATGCAGCTTTTTTATTGCTGTGTCTTTTAACGAGTAAATAAATAAACAACGCAGCAATAAGTGATGAAAAATCTGTCACAATTCTCTCCCATTCTTCTAAGGTAAACCCATGAAAAATAAGATATAAACTGGCAGAGGTAGCGTTGTAAATTGGAAATTCAGCAAAAAAATATCCCTGAGGATTATCAAGGCCTGATTGGACATTTGAAATATTATTCATCCGAGGATGAAGAAGATCAAAACCATGCTCCACAAAATTTCTTGTAACGGCCGATGTATCTGCCTGACGCCAACTTTGCCAATCAGCAACAGGATTATCAATTCTGTATAAACGGAAAATGAACCCACCTATGAGAATCAAAATTAAAACATAGAGGTAACCTTTTTCTAAATACTTTGTCATCATTGTTATTTGATTGAAAATTGACAATTAAAAATTGAAAATTTTATTTAACAGCTGAGATATTCCCTTTCGAGTCAAACTCAAAAATGTAGCTGTCACTTTTACCTCCTGCTGCAGACAATGCATCTTTTATAGAACCCATTTCATACACCTGTGGAGTACTTTCGCGGTAAATAAACCACATTCCATCTTTCAATCCTACAGGGAAAACCCATGTATTATCCCGCTGGACAGGCGTATTGACAAAATAGACATTGGTATTCCCAGAAAACCCAATATAATTCCTTCTGAAATACAGCAGCGCATTCTGAGTAATATCCCCCGATATTCTCCATTGCACTTGTTCACGAAGATCACCAACGTAATAAAATGCTGAGAGGATGACAACTATAACAATAAGCGAGTACTGTACATATCGAGGAGTTTTTATCCATCCAACAAATAACAATCGAAGAGCAAAAACTAACGCTAATGAATATCCTACGGACGCAAGATAGAGATAACGCGGTGCGATATTTCCAAGTGGTAAAAATGGAAGCAATGCTACAAACGCGAAGATTATACAAAATAGCATCAACTGCGTTTCTTTATAATGCCATAACGCTTTTATTTTTTTGTGATAGACACTGAAGAGCCAATAAGCATATGTAATAAGCAGTAATAATATAACGGTAAAGTAAATCCAGTCTGACTTTAGGCCATCTCGGAGAAAATTGTAAAACATTAAAAATGGTAATCCAGCAAGGAACATCCCAGTATAACCAAAGAAGTTGCCGATGACATTGGGAATAATATGAGAAAGATGATAACTGTAATCTCCTCCTCCTGAAAAAGCATGAGAAACAAAACGCATAACAAAGTAAAGAATAAATAACAAAACAAATGGCAGATAGGATAAGTAAACTTTCTTATTCTTCCCAGGTTTCAAGATAAATATATCTAGAGCAAGAAGAATGAATGGAACAACAATTGCAATTTCATAAGAAACAAAAGCTAATGCGCCAAGAAGTATTGACCATAGGTAAGCACCTATTTTTCCCTTCTCACGATATCTCATAAACGCCACCATCATGTAGACTATGAATAATGAACTTATATCATCAGATAATGTTGAAAACCAGAAAATATTTTCTGTATGAGCTGGATGAAGAGTAAATAATATAGCAGTTAACGCGCCTACCAATTTATTGTGTGATAGTTTCTTTGCCAAGAAATAAACACCGATTGCAGTAATAAAATGTACTAAAAGAATAAAAATATGAAAGCCCTGCTGTTGGAAAGAAAAAATTTCGTATAAGAAATAAACAATAACTTTATCCAGAGGTCTATAGAAAAAGTCTGAGGATTGAATAAAGTATTTCGGCAAATCAGAAATTGTCGCTGTCGCTGCCCAATGAAGCCAGATAAAGTCATCGGCAACAAAGAAATTACCGATTGAATTAATAAATGCCGTAATTATGATAAGAAAAATATAAATACAAATCATTGCGTCTGAGGTAAAAAATGCAATGAGCGATTTTTTGTAAGGAATTGGCTCTTTATGATAAAGTTTTGCAGCGCCGAGTCCTATTCCTAAAAATATCCAGAGTGATTCGGCAACTTTTGAAGACTCAAAGACATCAATTAGAATCGCATTGATCAGCAAACCAATTGCGCCTCCAGCCAATCCAAAAAGCAGCGCAACTACCATAGGATCTTTCACAGTTTTTAAGACATTTTTCATAAAAATGCCAAAAATAAGAAAAATGAAAAAGAATGAAAGTGCACCAGTCAAACCCGTCTCACCCAGTGC
>CAZJVI010000091.1:0-5985 GCA_964549385.1 uncultured Gammaproteobacteria bacterium | reverse complement strand
GACAAAGAAGGCTTTAATATTCCTCATTTGGTAATTTCTGTTGATAATCTTGAAGAATCAGCGAAAAAAGTCGAAGAGGCAGGCGGCAAAATTCTCGGTGGTTCAAAAGGACCTGGCACTGTTGATGATATTCCAGGAATCGGCAGATACGTCTCATTTATAGATCCAGATGGTAATCACTCTGGTATACTCCAACCAAATCCTCGAGGATAAGTTATTTCTCTAAAAAATTTTCTCTTGCGGTCTGAAATTATTATTGCTATGCTCATTGAAGAGCTCTATGAAACTTCTTCTTGTGCTACTTTTTATACTCGGTTTTCCTTTTCTTATTTTTCTCAGTACTATTTTATATGCACCAGACGTCACCCCTCTTCTTAAATCCGATTTAGAACAAAACCATATCTATACTCAATTAAGTAATGATCTGGGAAATTTAAATTCTGGAGACGAAAATTCCCTTATTCTTAACGAATTGGTCCGAAGTACATTCACCCCAGATTATATTCAAAAAAAAGTCGAGACAACAATAGATTCTTCTTCAAATTGGATAACAGGCAAATCTTCCCAGCCACCAGTTATCTCTTTTACCGATCTTCGAGATAAAATCAACGAACAATACCCACAACTTCTTCCGGCTCTTGAAAACGCATCACAACAAATGGCTCAACAAGCGCAACAACAAAATAATCTATCAGATCAACAGAAACAACAGGCAATAACATATTCACAGATGCTTTCAAATCTTGCAAAATCAAATTTCACCATACCACTCACTACATATCTTAAAGGATTTAAGGATTTTTATACGGCAGTTCGCATCCTTCAACCGATTACAGCACTACTTCTTATTATCTGTCTTATTTTTCTTTACGTAAAAAATAACACGTTGAAAACTAGATTGAGATGGATTGGATTTGCATTATTGTTGGGTGGAATTCTAGGATTTTGCCTTGCCTACAGCAACATGGAAGTTATACAATTCCTTTCTGTTTTCGTTGCAAAAAATTCCAATCATAACATCCAGCTATACTCGCCCATCGTTCTTCAATTTATTAAACATTTCATTACCGTTTATGCTAGTTACCAAAAAATAGCAAGTTGGATTGTTGTTGTCGCGGGGATTGGATGTATCATAGGAACATTCTTCATAAAAAATGCACCGGCACCTGCTATACTAACAACTAAATCAAAGAAGAAATGAAAAGATTACTCCTTGTTGTTATATTAATTGCAATTATCGGCTTTACTGTGGCAAACTATTACTTTATTGCGCACTTCAGTAATCCTCATGCCGCAACAATCACCCCAATGTCGGTTTCTGCTGCACCGCAAAACGCTTTTTGTCAATCAAATCAACTATCTGGAGACATAGCAGCTCAAGGTGCTGCAGGGAATATTTATGCAACATTGAAGCTAACAAACACCGGAAAAACATCATGTGAAGTTACTCTGGGCAACTCTATCACTGCACTTTTTAGTGCAAGAAATATCATTACACATTACGAACAGAACCCTGAAGAAAAAAATATTATGCTTTCTCCTGGAGCAACAGTGTATTCACAAGTTCACTACCCCAACGGACCACAATGTCAAAGCACCATTGTCCAACAACCCATCGCTTTTTTTTACAAAACACCACAGACAGATTTTGCATTTAAACCAACAGGACCAACCGCTAAATTAATCGTCCAAGCATGTAGTTCTGAAGCAGAAAAAACAATTATAGATATCTGGCCAATTTCAAAAACTCCAATTACACAGTAATAAAGTAGGTGTTATGCTGCTTTTCTTTCCGATTGTTGACGCTCTACTGAACGCAAAGGTCTTCTTGGTGTAAATGGCAACGCTACTACAGCTGCCTCCTGCCCTTCAGGTGCCTTGGGAATATTTGGTAAATGAAGAATCGTTGTTACTTGTTCCGATGCACTTGGTTGCCCGTGTATTGATGCAAAAGAATCAACAATTCTGCCTTGATCATCTAGCGCAACTGCTGAAACATTATACTTAAGAATCCATTCTTGATTATTTGCCTCCGAAGAATCTTTAAAATTCCCTAATTCACCCAATACTGTATGAGCAATATCTGCGTTTGGTACCTTTTTCCATCCATTATTCATCCATACCTCTACTGTATTATTTGTCTGTGCAGATTTATTAAGAGAGAGTATCCCATCCTGTGCTCTCACCAAGATTGGATGGTTGGGATCTTGGGGATTCCAGAAAGCAAAAACGGCTTTGTTTTGACCCATCAATGTCGATACGTCAATATACTGTCCGTTAAGAGAACTGCCATTCTGAGTCATAGTAGTCATATCAAATTTGACACCGTTATGCCCCGCACGAGCATCATAAAGAAGTAATTCATTATGATCTGGTGCTGCTGTCCCATTATTAAACCACTTCCAACCATCTGCAATTGATGTCGTGTATTTTGGATAGAGTATGTCAGTAGAAATGTTTGCTGACTGTAACTGATCATAAATCTCAGGGAACTGAGCACGTATATCTCCTTGAAATACTAACGTATTGTTATCAGGATGATAGACTGCCCCAACGGTAGATGATTTTCCAGGTACGTCGAAAAGAATATCTCCTTTTTTATCTATATGGAATGTGACATCACCAATGCGCCCTGATGTTTTATGTGACTGCAGTGCGTCGGCTATAACATTTTGTGTCTGATCGCTCGTTTGTTTATGACCACTCCACTCCTCGATGAGGGTTGATTTCGTCGGATGACCTGTAGCTCGTGAAATTTCTGCTATTCCCTGCTGTGTTGCCAAACCAGTTGCAAAACCTACAGCGCCTCCAAATAATCCCATTGTTATTGAAGATCTAAAACGAAATCTTCTAAACCGTTTGTCTTGTTTACGACTAGTATCAGCAAAATGCTTTTCATAACGAGACATCTGCTCTTTAATTGCTTGAGCAACTTGTGTTTCAGTCATGCCAGAAGCAACCAAATGTTCTATCCCTTCGGTGACTTTCTTTATCAGAGTAAGTCTTTCTTGCTCAACCTCTTGTTCAGATGAGTATTGTATTAATCCAACTTTTTCTTTCGCAGAGTAACTGAGTCGCTCTTGTGTCTCAGCGAGTAGGTGGATAAGCTGTTGTCTATTCTCTTTTGTTGAAACATCTGCTTTAAGCAGGTCGTTCAAGCCAAGTTGTGTATATAAAGAATCATCTCGATCAGTATTTCCCTGTAAAAGATCATTTGATGATACGAGATCATACCGATATCGTTCCAATTTTTTCCTCGTGTCAATGAAATCCGTTACCTTTCGCGTCAGATCAGATGTCTGTGCTCCATATTCATGATCCGTTCTATGAGATGCCATATCAAGCTTTAGGTTACGATTCCGCTGTGTAGCACCAATAAAAAATCCTGCGCCAATACCTGTACTCAATGCTGCTACGGCACGAGCAATTCCTCGGTAGGTAAAGAATGTTCCAACGGATGCTAAGGCACCTACGATCGCTTCGTTAAATACAATCCCCCGCCTCGCCAACGCTGCAGCCAAACTTTTACGAATAAAAGGAGCATTCTCGGATCGATTTTTGATAATCCATTTGTCCACACGATTCATATAGGGAGCCGTATCAGCACCCCAATTTGTATTAGCAAGTCTGAAATCAATATGATTGTTAAGCTCATCAAGAGGCCAACCGTTTTCTTGCTGATCATTTTTTACTAGGTTGCCAATCTCGAGTATATCTGTTGCAAAATACTCTGCAGTTCTCCCAAATTGTGTAGCTTTACTCCCAAATATCTTTTTGATTTGTCGACGGACGAGAAGATTAGGATTATGCTGATGCTCTACTACAAAGTTCCGAAGCATATCTTGAACTTCTTTTTCTGTTGTCACCGTACCTTCAATAATAGGACGAAAGATTTCTTTCGAAAGTAATTCTTTGACTTGGCTTTGTGCAATCTCAGCAATTCCTTGACGCGGATTGTCCTGCGAAACTATCTGTTCTATTTTTGCACGAGCTTCTGCTTTATCTGCTTGCTGTCCTGATTTTTCATCGAGTACTTTATTTTTAATTGTATCCATTTGGATAAAGGTATTGTCGTTTTTTACTATGGCATCTCTTGCTCTTTGGATCCCCCGCTGACGGTAAAACTCTTCTCCAAATTTAAATCGTAACTTTCTTGGCCAATGGATAGGATTCCAGGGATTCCCCTTTCGCTGTTTTGCACGAACTTGTTGTTCAGACGCTCTTCTTGCACTTTTCTCAACAGCATCTGTACGATTAATAATAGTAACTATGTATGGCTCTGCAGGTTCTGTAGGTTCGGTAACTTCTGTATGAGAAGGAATCAGTTGCGTGTTTTCTTTTTGAGTTTTATCTGGCTTACTATCTTCTGATGATTCTCCCATATACTCAAGTAACCATGCTGGTTCGAGTTTGTCAAGACTTTTATTAATGCGGCTATCAACTCCAGGTAATTTTAATTGAAATAAAAAAATATCTGCCCCAACACTTATTGAATTTTGCGTAACATTTTTTTCTTTAAAACCCAAAATCACATCACTACCGTGGGATACAGTTGTAATTGCTTTCTTAGAGACCTCTTTTTTTTGAACAGAAGGTCTTATTGCTTCTATTGTTGCCATAACTTACTTGATCGGCAAAGTATAGCAAAATTTTCACAAAACTTCAACTATAGGACGTGGGTCTGCTTGCAAATGACTATTTTATCTGATATTTTTGTGGCTTGTCTGCAGTTCGTTCAATTATTTTTCTTGCTTCAAGATCGAGTTTGACCGTTTCAGCATACCAGTCGATGTTGCCTTGAAACTTATTTTTTAATCTTTTTTCAATTTGTGCAAATAATTCACTATGAGATAATTTATTTTCTCGCAGGACTTCAAGAAATGCCTTTTTCATCATGTCATATTTTTCTTTGCTGATTTTTCTTCCAGTTTTTCCTTGAGGATGGAGTGTGAGTATTTTTTCTTCTACCATTATTCTTGTATTACAGATAGTATATTACCTGAGGGATCGGTAAACCATGCAATATCTGGTCCCATATGAGCTTCTTTTCCGCGGGCAATCCCCTTTTCATCTTGATGAAATCCTTCATATTTTTTAAATGTCACACCATTTTCCATAAGATCATCAACCGCTTTATCGATATCTGCAACAAGAAAATTGAGAACAGTAAATGTGGCTGGCTCATGATTATCTTTTTCATAGATAAACAAACTGCCTCCACCTGGCAAATTAAATTGCAGCCCCATTTCCTCATTGTCGAGTTTCAAACCGAGCTTTTCTGCATAAAACTCTTTTGCCTTTTTTAAATCGTTAACAGAGATTCCGCTAAATGATGCTTTTGCATGTAACATATCTCTATTATAGAAAACGATAAACAAATTTTTGTAAGAAAACTATTCACAAGAGTTCAACAATTTCTTATAATGAAACAATGTCTCTCAAAAAAATACTTCCTACCCTTATCCTCATGGCATTTGTTTATGGATGGTATTTTTTTATCCATCAGCAATCGCATCCATCCAAACTTAATGTCCTCGGTGCAAGCACCAACCTGCAACTCTTTGTTCAGCCTGAAACTGGACATCAACCGCTTCTCGATGCGATAAATTCTGCGCAAAAAGAAATTCTTGTGGAAGTATATCTGTTGTCTGATAAACAAATTATTAGTGCTTTGGAAAATGCAAAAGGCCACGGCGTTGCAGTAAAAGTTATGATGGAAGAGCACCCTGTCGGAGGTAGTGCACTAAACAAGAAAACACAAAAGGAATTATCCGCAGATGGTGTCTCGACAGAATGGAGTGACCCATCATTTGCTTTGACGCATGAAAAATCCATAACGATTGATAATAGTGAAACATTTATTTTGAGTCAAAACCTCACTGCCTCTGCTTTCTCAAAAAATCGAGAATATGATATTTTGGATAGCAATCCAACAGATGTTGCCGAAGTCAGAAATATCTTTATTGATGATTGGGAAAGAAAATC
>CAZJVI010000090.1:0-6008 GCA_964549385.1 uncultured Gammaproteobacteria bacterium | reverse complement strand
TCATTGCATTTAGCTGTTCATCTTTGGTTCCATACGTACTAATAAGATATGCATCATATTTACCAATAAGAAAGTGCTTGTTCAGTGTTGCAGGAATTATTCTGATAGCATCGGGAAGGACATCAACGCTGTTGATTGGCACATTAAATTGTTGTCCAAACATTCCTTTTACCAATATTGCACCCGATGGTTGGATGTGAACGTCTCCATCATTTTTTACTCTTGTAGTAAAGTTTACCGGCCCGAATTGGTAGAATGGTTTGTCAGTAGTGAATGAAACAACTTCCGCCTGCTCTTTAACATTACCAGGGATTTCAAGAAGAATAAGGGATGCAATTTGTTCTGAAAGTGCTGCACCAACACCTTTTGCTGTCGAGGGTGGGACAGTTGCAAAAACAATTGAGCCGAAGTGTCCACCTGGTTCTGCATTGGATGGAGCATTTATGGTAAAAGTAAATTGTTGTGATGTGTGAGGAGCAAGTGTTGTGGTTCTCGGAGTAACAGTAATCCATTTTGCAAGGGCATATGTCGTATCATTTTGTGTCAGAGTGACTCCACCTTCTTCTCCTTGAGCGGTGAAATTGCGGAGTTCTGCTTGAATCGTGACAGTTTGGCTGGTTAAATTATTGAGAGTTACAGTGTTCGTTGTTGTTTGCCCTGGGTTGACGGTAAGGTTGAAATTTGAGGGATGAACGCTCAACCCATTATTTGCTTGCTGTGCATTGATGACCCATATGGTCGATGTGATCCCTGCAAACAAAATAATTGCTCCAAGAAGTGTCAGTGCTTTTCGTTTCATCTTAATAACTTGGGACAGCAGTATATGATATAACGGTTGAATAGGTTCCTGGTGCTTGAGTGTTACTCGTTTCTACTTTAAATTCATCATGAACTGCTTGACCATTTACTGGGCCAGATGCAGAGTCAATTGCATCTGAATTAGGGCCATTTTGGATTTTACCCCATTCATTTGATCCAAGGACAACATGCGTTGAATCAGTAGTCATCGCAAATGAAGATTGTGATGTGCTTCCGTCAAAACTTGCTGGAGCAGATAACAAATTCCCTTGATCTCGATAAGTATCAGCTGCTGCATCGGTCAGAGATTGCGATTTGTTGATATATAAGTTATAGCCATTCTTCGCATTTGTTGAAACAGTAAGTGTCTGTGATGCAACGCCTGTTGTTCCGCCATCAACAGTACCAAATGGGATAGTTGATGCTGTTGTTGTCACAAAACCTGAATCTCCAGAACCATTCACAGCAGCACCATCGTTTGCAACCGAGAAGGTGAGTGAAGGATCAACACTTACGGTTGTTGTGACTCCTGTGGTG
This sequence comes from uncultured Gammaproteobacteria bacterium, assembly GCA_964549385.1. GTDB lineage: Bacteria > Patescibacteriota > Microgenomatia > Levybacterales > UBA12049 > JACDET01. The sequence continues at coordinate 4,673 of CAZJVI010000090.1, read as the reverse complement.
AAAATCATTGCGTTAATATTACTTTGGTCAACAGGCCCGGTACACGAAGCACCAGAACTCGTTTGGGTGCTGTAGGTTGTAACCTGTGCATAAATGTTCGTAGGATTTGTAATACTTGTATTGGTAACACCCGTCCATGTGACAGTTGCTGCTGTTGTTGTTGGAGTTTGAGCTGAAGCAGCAAAAATTTCTAATGTTCCGTTGGTACTGCCAAAATTCGTCCAGTTACCCTGCGTTAAACCTCCACCTGATAATGTAAAACCTGATCCGCTTGTCATACCGGTCGCCGGAGTTCCCATGCCAGTTGTCGTTGCAAATTTTACCTGGATACATTCAAGTGTGTTGGTACTTGGGAAAGTAAATTTAGTTGTATACGTGACTCCTGTCGCGCTTGGGACAGAACTGCTGGGTTGGATACTCGTTGCTGTTATGAGGGCAGCCTCAGCTGTTGTAGTATTCCAAACGAAGGCTTGCCAGAATACAAGAGTAAAGATGAGTGCCAATATGGCTACTCTTTGTTTAGTAATAGAATGAAAAATTTTCATAAAGTGCTCCTCATTAGATTGACATATTTTTGCTTATCTTGTCAAGGACTTTTTTGAATTTTCTTACAGAGTTTATCCTTTAAAAATAATCTTTATCGCTCTTCCAAAGCGCTGTGGTTTATGGAAAACAAAATAGAGAATAACAAGAATACCTATTATATATAGTATGGGTTTGTATGGCAGAACAATAAACCACGTATCCGTGATAACCTGTTTGCCTCCGCCGACAGAAAGCGCCAGATGCAAACGATAAAAAACATTAGGCCATTTTGTTTTTTGTTGATAATTCCAAATCCTCGCACTGCCGGGTAACACGTGTTTATCTTCAAGAAGTGTTGTCTGAGGTTTTCCAAAAAGTGGAGTGATTGTCAGAAAAGGTTTCGCATCAAAATGGGTAAAGTAATAATTGTTGACAGTAAAAGAGATTGTTTTGGGAAACGCATTTAGTATTTGATGTGATGGTGAAAAATCGCTGATCGTTGTTTTCTTTGCAAGATCAGAATAGTTAAGATTTCCGATGGTTCCCAAAACAAGAACTCCAAGCCGACTGAGAATAAGAGGAGAGCCCTGTGTGACTTGCTGGTTAACAATTGGTGTTAAAAAGATCGTTTCATAATAACCACTTGAACCAAGATGGCGGGGCGGCGTAATTGTCACCATAATTGTTTTGATACTATGCGGCGGGAGTAAAATATCAATTTTTGATAGATGTGTCCAATTAATCATCTCTGATGGTTTTTGTTCATAGAGAGGGACTTCTCCTATTTGGTCATATCCTGAAAGAGTAGCATGGATACCTACTGGATCTGATGAAAGGTTTTGGATCGTGAGAGGAAATTTCGTTGTTTCTCCTGACGTTAATTTTAAATCATTAATAATAGGTGTTACTCGTAAGGACTGCAAAGGAACGGTTTGGGCAACCGCAGATTTAAGATTAAAGATTAATGAATAAAGAATTAAGAATAAAGAGATAAAAAATATACTAGTAGTTTTATTTTTTTTGAAATTAGTTTTTTTATTTATAAATAAAATATTTTTCATATTCTTAAATCATTAATCATTATTCTTTAATCTGTATTCTTTATTCTAATTAATAACTAGGTACTATTGTATATATAATAGTGTTAGTATATGTCCCCGCTGGTGTCGTGTTGTTTGCAGTAACTCGATAAGAAACCTTAAATTGCTCGTTGGTAATTTGGCTCGTAGTGACTGGTCCAGAATCATCTGCTACAGGGTCTCCAGGTCCTGAAGTCTGAAATCCTGCATAAGTTGTACCATTATTAAACCTGTTAATACCGCCTGAGCCGCTAAGATTGGTATCATTTGTTGTATACCCAAAACCAGTGCCGCCCCATGTTGTTGGAGAACTATTGGGACTTGCGTAATTTGCAATAGTATTTCCACCGTTTGCGGTAAGCGCTTGCGTATCCCATCCGTAAATTGTGTATCCATTATATGCATTGGTTGATGTAGTGAATGTGTCAGATTGGTTTGTATCAGTATACGAGTCGCTGCTATTGAGATTACTAAACGTTATTGTTGGATTATTAATAGTAAAAGTGAGTGAGGCGAAAGATGTTGTTGCCGATGAAGCAGGCCCCCATTCACTTTGCGTGAAACTTCCTTGCTGTGCCGCAACACGAATATAATAGGTCGTATTACTGGCAAGTCCTGTTACAAAAGTTCCGGAACTTCCACCCCATGCAGTGTACGTTTGGAAATTGGAAGGATTCAATGACGTGCTTGTCGTTCCATCACTATTAATATAACTGTTATTGCTTGCAAAGGTATTGCTCGTACTTATCTCAAGTGCATAGGTGTAATCAGTTGGATTGCTGCCGGGGTTGATAATAAATAAAATTCTGTCGTAATTACTTGCGGGTGTTGAAAGCGTTGGAGCTGCAGGAACATTTGCTTTCCCCAGATAGGTGAGTCCTGTTTCAGATTTAAAATTCGTTGAAGACGATTGGCCAAATTCTACTTCTCCAACAACACCATTAAGACTGTAATTAGTTGATGAAGAACTTGCTGTACTTCCCGCACCAAACGTGTAACTCTGCAATGCGTAATTGGTACTTGAAGGAAGGCTTGCGTCAGCATAGTTAAGATTAAAGATTAAAGATAAAAGAATAAAGATGATAAGGAGCGGTAGTATTTTATTCATAGATGAATCAGGGATTAGTAATCATGAATTAGGGCATTTCTTTATTCCTTATTCATAATTCGTTAATCTTCATTAAGCATACAGAAAGAAGATGGAGATAGTAAAGAGGGGTAAAACGCTTTGAATTTTCACGAAAAGACTTTTCATATGAGTATGCAATCATTAACTTTAGTATGCAATTGTATACAAAATTTCTAGAAATTTGACTGAGTGTCCAGCTTCCCCGCATTATTAATAATAGTCAGTATTTATTATAAGTAGTATGAAGAATATATTAAAAAATATCTGTTTGAATAAAAAGTTTTTAAAACTTTTTTTTATTGTTGTTGTTTTGTTTTCAGTTTTACATTTCAAATCTTTTGTTGCACCTGCTGATGCATCAATTAACAACCAAATAAATTTTCAAGGAAAATTGGTTAACAGCAATGGGACCAATGTCGCTGACAGCAGTTATTCAGTTGTTTTTAGTTTGTATACTGTCTCATACGGTGGCGCGGCGATTTGGACGGAAACCGACTCTGTCACAACAAGTTCCGGCAATTTCCAAGTTGCCTTGGGTACTAATACTGCACTTCCTGGAAATGTGGATTTTAATAATTCCACAATATATCTTGGAATCAAAGTTGGAACAGATGCTGAAATGACTCCACGTATTAGATTTGCTGCAGTACCATATGCATTTAATGCCAGTACTCTTGATGATGTTATTGCAACACAAAGCGCAACAGGATTTACTATGCAAGGAGGAACGAGTACTCCATCTGTCTTGTCGTTTTCAACAGCAGGTAGTGCATTAACATTTCAACCAGGAATTGCTGAGGGATTAACATTGCAGTCAAACGGCGCGAATGGTTTGACCATTGATACCGGCGGAGGAGCAGCCATCAGTATCGGCAATAATAACGCGACATCTATTGGGTTTGGAAAATCGGCTAACAATACTGCTTTTACATTCAACAACGGTACCGGCGGCTTCACTGTTAACGGAACAGGCAGTATTACGTTAGCAGCACTTAACAGTGCGGATGGTCTAATTTACACTTCAGGGACAAATGGCGTACTTTCTCAAACAGCACCTGCCAGCGGATCACAATGTTTGCAAAGTAATTCTGGAAATACCGCGCTTGCCTGGGTTGCGTGTAGCGGATTAGGGACAAATTTCTGGCAAGTGAACAGCGGAGCAGTATCACCGGCAAATATTACCAATGACTTTTTGCTGGGTGGCACATCGACTACATCGGCACGATTTGCTTTTATTAATAGCGTCGGAGCAGGTACCCCTACAGCATCAGTATCTGCAGGAATTGCCGGTGCTACTTCTCTTACTGCAACTGGAGTGTTGCAAACAACTGCAAATCAGGGCTTAACGCTTGGTGGTGGTACTACGGGCAATATCTTTTTAAATCCAGATGCGAACAATTATGTTGGTATTGGAACAACAACTCCTGCAGCAACGCTTGATGTTCATGCGACAACAGGATTGAATGGAGGAACAATCCCTATTGTTTCAGTTTCTGGCGCCACTTCTTTCGCAGGAATGGTAATAAATAATTCTGGTCCAGGTGATCTCTTTACCGCGTCAAAGAGTGGAACGACTAAATTTGTCATTACTAGCCAAGGGAATGTTGGGATAGGAACTGCCATGCCGTTAGCTGCTCTTGATGTCCGTGCAACGTCTGGGACAACTCCTATCGCCTCAGTTGCCGGAAGCACTACTTTTGCGGGTTTGGTAGTGAATAATTCCGGTTCTGGAGATTTGGTCACAGCGTCATCATCGGGAATAACCAGATATAGAATGACAAATAGTGGATCAACTGTTTTTCAGGGAGATACATTGACATCAGTTGGAAGCTTGGCGAATAATTCTGCTGCAGTATCTGATACCAATGATTCAGCTGTAGAGAATGAAATTGGTGATGAAGGATCTCTCGTACCAAATTCCGGTTTTGAGTCTGCAATCA
>CAZJVI010000089.1:0-6026 GCA_964549385.1 uncultured Gammaproteobacteria bacterium | reverse complement strand
ATCTTCTGTAGCGTCAACAGTGGGTGGATTGGCACAAGGAGCTGTTTCTACACTGAGTAATCTACTCGGTGGTAACAGCGTTGCCACAAATACAACAGTAAATGCGACAAGTAACACGAGCGGCGCATCCGCAAAGGTCGGTAATCAAACTGGCTTGAATATACTGGGCAATACTGTCAAAGCAACAACTGGCGTTGCAGCTCAACTCGGTTTATAAAAACCGTTGGGATGACTATTTTGGAAGGTGGCTCTTATAGAGAGCTGCCTTCCGCTAGGAGAAAAACCATAAGCTAAACTTTAAACCTTCTGTACGAGGATCATATTGGTCGTTCCTGTTTGGCCATAAGGCATTCCTGCGGAAAGGATATAAAGATCGCCTTTTTGCAAGGGAAGAATTTTGTTGTTTTGGGCAATTCCCTTCGCAAACTCGAGCATATTTTCAAAACTTTTAAGATCTTGTACTTGTTGCGGAAAGACATTCCAACTGAAATTAAGATTGTGAACAGTTATAGCATTCGGTGAAGCTGCAATAATCGGCACTTGATGTCTATGACGAGAAATTCTTCTGGCCGTTCTACCGCTTTCCGTAAATACAATAATTAGCTTTGCATCAATGAGTTCTGCGATATTTCCAGACGCATCCGTAATTGCATTCCCCGTAGTTTTTCGTTCATTATATTCATAGACAGAAACATGCTCAACAGTTTCTGCGATAATTTTCACCATCATTTCAACCGTCTCAACAGGGAATTTCCCTTCAGCAGATTCAGCTGAAAGCATGATAGCATCTGTCTTATCAAGAATCGCATTTGCAACATCTCCTACTTCTGCACGAGTAGGAATTGGTTTGGAAATCATTGATTCAAGCATTTGTGTCGCCGTTATGACAGGCTTGGCATTCCTGACGCACAAGTCAATCAAACGTTTTTGAATGATCGGAACTTTTGCAATCGGAATAGCCAATCCCAAATCTCCCCGTGCAACCATCATTCCATCCGCTTCTTCCAATATTTCTTCGGCATTATCAACTCCAAATGCTGTCTCAATTTTGGCAATAAGTGCTATTTTAGAATCTTTTGGTAGAAGTTTTCTCACTTGCCAGATATCTCGAGCACTTTGTACAAATGAAACAGCAAGTGCATCCGCCTGCATTTTCACCATAAGCTCAATTGCTGCCTTATCTTTTTCAGACACTCCTTGGATATTGAGTGCTATGCCTTCCGCTGAGAATCCTTTTCGAGGCTTAAGAAGACCACCGACAAGCACAGTTGTTTCAATTGCATCTGTTATTTTTTTATCAACGACGAGTTTTATTGTCCCATCATCGATATAGACTTCTGCTTCCGGTTGAAGAACATCGACAATAGATGGAAAATTCAATCCACACCCGTTTTCATCACCAAGAGAAATTTTTTTAGAAATAATAAATTTCTGCCCTTTTTGAATAATTATATCGGGCTTCATATTACTGATGCGGATTTTGGGACCAGGAAGATCACCCATAATTGAAAGAGGCTTTCCCAATTCTTTTTCTGCATTTCGTATCCAACCAACACGCTCCACTGCTTCCTCAGGAGTTGCGTGAGAGAAATTAATACGAAAAACATCAACTCCTGCTTTTGCTAGTTCTAAAACTTTCTCTTGAGAATGAGTCGCGGGTCCAATGGTTGCAACAATTTTTACTGGTTTGGTCTTCATATGCCATTATTATATCTCAAACCCTTGTATTTCGCACTCCCTTTTACCATTATTTTAAGATTGATTCTTCGGAGTTAAATTTGAGTTACCCCACCAACAGTAGCATAATCGCAACCGAAATCGTAAACGCAATTAAACTCTCTAACAGGAGAAACATTCGTCTTGCGGGGCTAAAGAATAGCAATGGCCAACTTACTGCTAAAATCATTGCTACAAAACATGCTATCCGTGCTGCATTGGAAACGTTCACACCATACCATACAACTATCGCCATTGTCACAGCTGCCAATGTCGATAACGCACTCGCGCCCAAAAAGTGTCCATGCCAATATGAATGTTGCCCTGGCCGATCTGTCATAGGTACCCAAATTACGGCAAAAGAGATAACATATACTACGGCAATTACTCCATATGTCAATGCTGGTAAATGGTAGCGAGGGATCAACCACAATACCAAACTAATACATGTACCCGTTCTCATTACCACTGCTACTAGTAACCATCTGCTTCGTGATCTTACCCACGAGCGGCTCACCGAATCTTGCCAATCCAATGGTTCACCCAATAATGGTACACCTGCTGCTACTACGAAAATAATTAGCGATATAATCCCAAGCCAGCGATAATCTAAAACCATAGAGACATTATATATCAGTTTTTATCCTGTGATATTTTTGATGTGTTCGATATCAAGTAGTTGCCCAACATCATTCACCAAAACGGAAACCGCATCAATCCGCATAAGATCGGGAAGTCTTGGATGTTTTAATTTATAAAACTGCGTCGCTCGTATCAGTGCCCTCATTTTGTAGTAACCAATCGCTTCAAGCGGTTCACCAAAATCTGTGGAAGACCTTGTTTTTACCTCGAGAAAAACAAGTGTTTTTTCTTTCGTTTGTGAATCCATTTCTAGAGCAATAATATCTATTTCTCCTCCACGAATGCGAAAATTTCTGTCAATAACCTGAAACCCCTGGCTTGCAAGAAATTCAACCGCGAACTGCTCCCCCCTCATTCCCTGTTCAAGTTTAGTTCGATTCATAGCTCATCTATATGATAGCTAAATAAACTACTTTTTACAAATGCTATTCTTTCTGTTAGTATAAGGTCATGCAAGCCTCTGATTTTAAACTCCCAGACCAAGATGGCAAAACGCACCAACTTTCGGATTATCATGGCAAATGGGTTATTATCTATTTTTATCCCAAAGACGATACACCAGGCTGCACTACTGAAGCATGCAATTTCCGTGATAGCTTTCACGAACTACAGGCAAAAGGTGTCGTGATTCTTGGAATTTCCAAAGATTCCGTCAAATCACACAAAAAATTCGCGGAAAAAAATAATCTCAATTTTCCACTTTTGAGTGATGAAACAAAAGAAGTAATCAATGCATACCATGCCTGGGGCGAGAAAAAATTTATGGGAAAAACCTATGAAGGAATACGGCGGACTACCTATCTAATCAATCCAAAAGGCGAGATCGTAAAAACGTATGAAAACATCAATCCGACAATCCATGCCAAAGAAATCCTCAAAGACCTAGAAGAACTACAATAAAAATATAAACGCGAACGCTAAACCTCTACTATATTGACATATCTAAAATTAATTACCATAGTGAATATATGAAAATGTTTTTCAAACCAACTAAAGCAAAAGTAATACTTGCTATTGTGTTACTGCCTGTAGCATTCTTCATAGTGTCATTATTGTTAAGTTTATTTGGAACTAATTATGGAGGAGTGATATGTATTTCTTCTTTACCTACTGTATCTGGAACTCCACAACCAACTCCCACACCACAACCATTTACTGTTTCAAATGTGACTTCTGATATTAAGTATACATCTGGAGGTGCAAATTGTCTCGGGAATGGTCCAACAGAACATGCGGCAACATTTCTATTTAGCTCTTATCAATTCATCATTGGAATCATACTCCCTATTATTAGTAGTTATCTTATCTCCTGCTTAATAATATTCTTTGTAGCGAAAATGAGACGTCAAAAGAAAAATAACACCTCACAAGCAAAAAAATAAAGTACTAAAACACTAACCTGCTATAATATTACCCTTATGAAATCGTTTTGGAAAGAATTACCGCGACCCTTTACCGTTCTTGCGCCAATGGATGGGGTGACAGATGTGGTTTTTCGACAAATTGTTACAGAAATTGGCAAACCTGACGTACTTTTTACGGAATTTACCATGACTGATGGATTGGTATCCAGAGCGCATGACAAAGTTGCAGAAAGATTATTAATTACTGCTGATCAGAAACCCGTCGTCGCGCAAATTTGGGGAAAAAATCCCGAACATTATTATCAAGTCGCGAAAGAACTGAGTGAATCTGGATTTGCTGGAATTGATATCAACATGGGATGTCCAGTTAGAGCCGTCGTAGGAAGAGGCTCTTGTTCTGCTCTGATCAAAAATCCATCCCTCGCCAAAGAGATTATCGAAGCAACCAGAGAAGGAGCAGGCGATCTACCCGTAAGTGTCAAAACACGAATCGGATTCGAAAAAGAAGCGCTCGTTGAGTGGATTGCTTTCCTTCTCGAGCAAAACCTTCCAGCACTCACATTGCATTTACGCACTGTCCGAGAACTTTCCCAAGTTCCGGCTCATTGGGAATTGATGCCAAAAATTGTGGAATTACGAAATAAAATCGCACCTGAAACAGTTATCATCGGTAACGGAGACCTTACGTCTCTTGATGATATACATGAGAAATATAAACTATACGGCTGTGATGGATTTATGATAGGACGTGGAATATTCTCAAATCCTTGGCTTTTTAATCCAAAAATTGATATCGAGAGAGTCACTATCCAAGAACGAATTGATCTTTTCTTGCATCATATTGAGTTGTTTGAAAAGCAATGGCATGGCGCCAAACATTTTGCCCTCCTGAAAAAATTCGCAAAAACATATATCCAAAATTTTCCTGATGCGGCAAATTTCAGAGAAAAATTAATGGAAACAAAAACGCTTGAGGAATTAAAAACAATTTTACAGTCGTATTAATTAGTTTTTGGAACTTTGAGGTAATTGAGTTTTGCTCTGCGGATTTTTTTCTTTGAGTGTGCGTCAATTTCTACTTTTTCAATATTTGGAGAATTAACCGGCCAAATTCTCTCCACAGAAATCTGTCCAACCATTTTCATAACGGTGAACATCTTATTCACTCCTCGTCCACGAATTTGCAAAACAGTACCTTTAAAAACCTGAACACGAGTCTTGTCGCCTTCCTGAATTCTCTGATGTACTTTAACAATATCCCCTGGAACAAAATCAATTTGCTGTAACATAGATACTAATTATAGCGGAAAATATGAAATTACTCAAGATCAATTTTAATTATGATAAAATACCTATCAAATGGCTAACTATGAAAAGCTATGGCTTCCGCCTGAAGAAAGTTCTAGATTTGAAGCGCATCCTGACACTCAAGAGACAGATGTGTTTAAAACAACCTTTGCTCTTGAAGTTCCGATATTAACAGCTGCTTCTAACGTATATGGGAAAACACATAAAAATAAGTATGGATGGCATCTTTGTGGACCTACCTCATATCTACTTGGAAACTTCCTCAATGCAGTGACAGGTGTCCCCATACAACAAGAACCTAAAGATCAGGAACATATTGAGTATATTTATTCAATTTACAATCCTAAGGATCCTGCAGATCAATGGAAATATAATGACCATATTTTCCCTGCATATTTCCCTGGAAAAAAAGATCCAGGAAGCGAAGCGTTTACAGTTGATACAGTTGGTACTTGGCTAAATAATGAAGCGTCAAAACTAGAAGGAACATTTGACATTGCTGTTCATCCTGCTTGGGATATAAGACACGAATTGAAGAAAAGTTATTCTTACTATCCTTTTAGTGAAAAACTTGCAGCAAAAGCAGGAGTAACTATATTAGAACAAAAACCACCTACAAAAGAAGATTATGAAAATTTTATGGGTTACATACATAGTGAAGCTATTTTTAGTAATAGATTTAGAACCCATAGAAATACAGAATTAGACTGGCATGACTACTTTGGAGATGTGTTGAGAAAAGCCGCAGGTGAAGTAATACAAATTACAGAACAAGCTCTTGCTAACCAGCAAGGTAGAATCAGACCGCTTCCAGCTAATCTTAGTCCTGGAGAATTCTTGGATCGATTAAAGAGTGTTCCACATATAATTCCATCTGGCTATTAACCTATTTCCCACATGCTTCAATAAACCCGAGGAAGATTGGATGAGGGCGGAGAGGTCTGCTTTTGTATTCTGGGTGGCCTTGCGTTCCCATGTAGAACGGATGATCTGGCA
>CAZJVI010000088.1:0-6080 GCA_964549385.1 uncultured Gammaproteobacteria bacterium | reverse complement strand
AGCCGATCCGTCTAAGCCATCAATAATAACCGTAGCTCGTGGATTTTCAACATGAATAGATTCATGTTCTTCTGAAAAAAATTGCATTGGAATATCTAATTTTGTTAACGCTTTAATAATTGTTTCTTCAGCTTCGTAATCCAGAACAAGCGTTGTCTCCCCAAATTGATTTATTTTAAGTTCTGTTTTACCATTTTTACCCAAGTTTTGGTGAAGTTGATACGTCCCTAATAATCCCTGAATAGTAGCTTCGAAGATTTTTGTCAGTTGCTTTGACGAAATATGCTCTGCGTTTTTCCCCATGTTTCACAATTAATTATCGCAGAAGCTCTTTGGAGTTTCAATGTGTTCTTCTAGTGCAGGAGAGAGAACCCGGTTAGAACCTTAATCGAGTCTATCGAATGGAATCTGATACCAGATTTTTCATTTAAATTTTGACAACCTTTGGATTTTTCAATATATCATACTCTCTCTTGATTACACCCTGAATTTGAATTAAAATAACAACCACATGCAAACCGAAATATTTGCGGGTAGTAAAGAACCCGCTGCGGTTACTTTTGAGGATAGATACAACACAAAAACACATGAGGTAGCCTCAACTGAAATTACTATTTCCACTGTGCCACCTACTAGTATACAAGTATTTCCTAATGGCGTCGCTATTAATAAAGGCTCTTTTGGTCTTACTGTCGATGCTCCAACATCATTAAGGTGGGGAGGAAGGAAACTTATTGTGGACGCAAGAGATGATGATAATCAGTTGCTTGTAAATCAAAACGGCAGAATAGTATTAGTAGAAGATCCCGAATCTATAGGTGATATCGAAGTAGTATCATTTCTTAAAGCTATGAGTAATAATCCACGCAAAAGATTCTCATTAGCTGATATTCCAAGATTTGCTAACCTTGACATTAGGAGGCCTAAACTCTTTCAAGACGTCACACCAAGTGAATTTACCCGTTTTCTGTTAATAGAGAAAGATTGGACAGCTACGCAACTTCATATGACAACGGGCATTGAACCAACTGCGCTAGAATTCTTTTTAAGTGGACGAACTCAACTTCCTAAAAGTCCTGCAAGGTTGCTCACTGGATTTGGATTACAAACTGATGAACCTGCCTATTCTATACTATCGGATTCAATTGCAGCAGTGCAAAAAAGACAAGCTCTAACACGAAGTAAGGCCAAAAAGCTTGCGATTAGCAGTAAAAAGCATAGTTTAAATACATAATAAAGAGGCAATACAAAATAATTTCTCAATGTTTAAAGCAGATAAAAATAAATTCATTTTTAAGTAACACCTACCTTTACGCTACTTCTGCGATTTGAGTTAATATTTGATCAATTTCCCGAATTAATCTACCTGCAAGAAAGTCTTTGTCCCATCTTTTATAGGAATCTGAAGAGACTTAAATGTTTTTAGGTACAAAAAATAAGTAAAATAGCGAATTCGAGGCTATGTGCGGATGAGAGGAGTTGAACCTCCACGCCCTTGCGAGCACTACCACCTCAAGGTAGCGTGTATACCATTTCACCACATCCGCATTTCAAAAAAAACTTCTGGTGCCCAAGAGAGGAGTCGAACCTCCACACCCTTGCGGGCACTGGCACCTGAAGCCAGCGCGTCTGCCATTCCGCCACTTGGGCAAGCAAATATTAAAAGCGCAATTGATTGTATCAAATGTTGCCGCGCTTGACAATTACATGAAACTTTGTCAGTATAAGGGTAATCCATGAGGAAGTTCATTTTTGGTACAGCTTTCTTATTTCTAGCTCCATTTGGTTTCATTTTCCTGCTCGTAGCAGTTCTTTTTGCCTACCAACTCCCAGCATCTTCAAATTCAATCATGGCCACAACCATGGGTACAGCAGGAGATACCGTAGCATTTGCCGCACTTCCTACCTATCAAAATATTCAATCAGCCAATGTTACACAAGCTGATGGACGGGTGGATCGAATAGAGAATTTCTTGCAACAATATGGTTCACCGCTTGCACCATTTGCACCCGATATTGTAGCTGCGGCAGATGAAAATGGGCTTGATTATCGATTACTAGTATCAATTGGTATGCAGGAATCAGGACTTTGTAAAACAATTCCTGTAAATTCATATAATTGTTGGGGTTTTGGTATTTATGGAAAAACCGTAACCCACTTTGATAATTATAAAGACGCTATCTACACAATTTCTGCAGCTTTGGCAAAAAATTATAAAGATAGAGGTATGGTTACTCCAAATCAAATGATGAGTGTTTATACTCCTCAAAGTAACGGCAGTTGGGCAAATGGAGTAAACTATTTCATGAATCAACTTCAATAGGCTCCTTAAATCTTGCCACTTGACAATCCTATAGTTATAGTCTATAATACTCAATTAGATCCTCAGGTATGTGCCCAAAACACTTACGTGAGGATTTTTTATTGGCAAAAAATGTCGATATAAAAAATCGACGTTATAAGCCGATAAAACAATATGAATATACAAAGAAGATTTATTCTTCTTCTCGCTGTAATAACAATTCTTACTGCGACTTTCCCCAAGCAAGCATACGCTTCTTCACAAACTTCAGATCCGTCAGCAAATACGGGGGATCTCCAAGTTTCAACTCTACGTACGATAGAGCAAGATAATCGTGCAAAAATTTTGCAATCCTATTTGGAGCAATATAATTCACCACTTGCTGATCATGCTGAGACATTTATTCAAGAAGCTGATGCAAACAATATTGACTGGAAATTAGTTGTCGCGATTTCCGGAGTCGAGTCAGGCTTTGGTGAAGCTATCCCTCCAGGTTCTTATAACGCGTGGGGCTATAATGTCTATGGTAGTAATGTCCGAAGTTTTAATTCATGGGATGATGGTATTACTGTCGTTAGTACTGATCTTCGACAAATCTATATGAATCAACGCGGCGAAACAAATGTGTATGAAATCGGTTCAACCTATGCTTCCGATTCAGCATGGGCGTATAAAGTACAACATTATATAGATGATATTGAGCAATATTCTCAGAGATTTGATAATCCAGATCTTTCTATTTCACTCTAAATCTATTATAATAGTGTCGAGGCCCGACATGCGGGCGTGGTGAAATGGTAGACACGCAAGGTTTAGGACCTTGTGGCCGTAAGGCTATGGGGGTTCAAGTCCCTTCGCCCGCACACCGTATGATGATCAAAAAATAAAACTAGAAGCTAGATACTAGCAACTAGATGCTTATACATATGCCAAAAACACAACTTGAAAAACAAAAAGACGGAACAATAAAAATCACCATAACACTAACACCAGATAAAGTTAAATCAACACAGGATACTGTTATTGATGATTTGGCAAAACAAATCAATGTTGCAGGCTTCAGAAAAGGAAAAGCACCAGTCGAAATGGCAGCAAGTCGGCTTAATCCTGAACAAATACGAGAAGAAATCTTAAAAAGATTATTACCCCAAGCTTATATCGAAGCTATACAAGAGCATAAACTTAACCCTATTATGAATCCCAAAATGCATGTTGAAAAGATTGAAGACGGAAAAGATTGGATTTTTTTTGCATTAACATGTGAAATGCCAACTGTAGAACTTGGAGATTATAAAGATAGTGTAAAAAAGCTTGGCACAAAAAGTAAAATTATTATCCCTGGTAAAGAAGAAGCTAACAAAAAGCCATCAATGGAAGAGATTATAAAAGCAGTACTTGCAGGTGTAAAGGTACAAATACCACAGGTGCTTGCAGAACAAGAATCGGATAGGCTGCTTTCACAACTACTTAATGATATTAAGCGCTTAGGATTGAGTTTGGATCAATATCTTGCCTCAACCAATCGTAAACCTGAAGATTTACGTGCGGAATACCTTAAACGTGCAGAAGAAGATATTACATTAGAATTCGCTTTACAAAAGATAGCAGAAGCTGAAAAAATTACTGTCGATGAAAGAGAAGTAGAAGAAGCTATTCAAAAAGCAAAAGATCCTGCTGAAAAAGAAAACCTCTCAGCAAATAAATATGTACTGGCAGGAATCCTCAGACAACAAAAGACACTTGACTCATTAATGAACTTGATTTCTTAGCCGATTTATGGTAGAGTCCTATAGGTAATATGGCAAGAAATAAAACAGGTCACTCACAAATTAATCCTGCCGAAAAGGAGCGCGATTCTCATTCTTTTGTCGGGAAAGCACGCGATGAATTAAAAACTTCAAGCGATATAGCATTTTCGCAGCTTTTTGGTTTGGGTTCAGACGAATCTACACAAAAAGAACAGCATGATGAGATCCAAGCATCTCATATAAATGTAGAAATTTTTAATATCAAAGATCTTCAAAACTCTGCTGAAAAAACTCAGACACATGTAGAAACAGCACATGCAGCAATTAAGTATCACGAGGGTATCCTTCAAGGTAGAGAAATTGCAGCAAAAAGTGAAGTACATGAGATGCAGCAAAATATTGAACAAATTCAATATGAACTATCACGATTGGTAGCTTCATCACAAGTTTTGAAATTGGAATTTGCACAAGTTTCTGTTGAACAGACTACACACAATGTCGGACAGTATCATGTTAACTTATTTGAATGGATGCTTTCGGTTATACGAACTGCAAGACAAAAAGTTGAAGATTCAAATGCATGGCTTGGAACGGTAAAAGGAAAAGGTGCTAAAAGAGGTTATTGGGGCATGTTCAAGAAACATGGAACAACGTTCGGTCTCTCCGGCGAACGCGCAGTTGCCACACAGGTTGGGTAAAATATATAATTAAAAAAATGGTTCAATTGAATTCTGTTGAACAAGATTATATCCAACGATATTATCCATTAATAAACATCATTATTTACTTTATATGACTGGAAAAGCACCATATAAACTTCAAACTACATCTATTTTCGGAACACTCTCTAAGAATATTGAACACTCTCTTGCTTTTCATAATATTCATCATCTTCTATTGGATGCAAATAAAGAAATTAGACAACATGCAGCCAACAAATATAATAGTCGAGGGGGCGCACTTAATTGGGAACTTCCGCATGTGGGTATTATTGCAAACCGGACTAAAGAAGCGCTAGATCATGCAAAATATGTTACATCAGTGGTCGGGAAATATTATGAGGTAGTTGGATATGATGATTTAAAAAAAATTGCCATAGGTACTACATTGCTTGTACCTTATATCAATAACTCATCAGCTTATAAAGAACTTAAGACATATCGTACTGATATACATCAAACAGTTTGGGGATTACCTCCATCACTGGTTGATATTCTAGGGAATAAAGCTAAGCTTCATCAACTTATAAATGAGACCCATGTTAAAAATTTGTATGTACCTGAATTCGGAATTGCCCGATTAGAAAACTTTAATGAGACTGCTCAAAAAGTATTAGATGAAAGCAAATCTCTTTATCAACGGTTTGCTCCACACTATCCTTTAGGACTTTTCTTTAGAACTGCTTTATCAAATGGACAGTTTGGAAACGCACGGATAGTTCAAGGAACTCAAGGAAAACTATTCATCACAATATATGATGAAAAAACAAAAAAGGAAATTTTACCTTCAAATAATTGGGAAGAAGCAATTAGCAGAGTAAAAAAAAGTATTATAAGGAATAAAAATAATGGAGTAGATCTTGAAATTGTTATTAGCAGATATATTGACATGATTGAATCTCCCGGACAATCTATATTCTTTCTTAATGGGTACGCTATACCATTGAGTTGGAATGGAAATTTATTTGAAAATGGAGATCCAATCAGTCATGGAACTACCATATTTACCACAAAAGATCCTGAAATACAAAAACAGCTAAAAGAGTATCAACAACAAAGTGGTGAAATATTATCTGCTTTTGTTAAAGAAGTTGTGCGGAAGAATGGCATACCATATGACAGCATGATTGGCGTACTTAATTTCGATCTTATGATGCCAGGTATACGAGAACAAGAATTACTTCGAGCACAAGGAAAAAATATACAGTTTTATGTTGCTGAATGTAATCCTCGCTGGACCAATTGGACAGATGCCCTGATGAACGCTGTTGGTATCAATCACCAAAAACCATCAATTGCGAATATAAATA
>CAZJVI010000087.1:0-6080 GCA_964549385.1 uncultured Gammaproteobacteria bacterium | reverse complement strand
CTTCCCGGGTATGATGTGTTTCGCATATTCTCAATTGCAAGAGGTGAAGAATTTTTGGGTGGAGTAACTGCCACAGTTGGTTTAATCATTTTTACAATTTTCTTTGACAAAATTTGCGAAACAGTCGTGTGGTGATATAGAGTCGAATAACCAAATCCCCCAATCAGAAGTACGACAATCAAAAATAGAAGGATAAGATTTGACATTTTTCTTATTATAAGACGAAAAAGGAAAAATGTAAAAGCCTATATGGCATGAAGATACGAGCGGAATTCACAATTAAGACAATCTTCCCCTTTAAAGATACTCTTCGTTATATGCCGAGGACACATTTCTAAATAAAATGGCTCTTTTTTGTAACTAGTTCGTTTAAAAATTTTTTTAAGAAGCGTTAATAATTCATTCTCATCTTTATAATTTAGTATGATAATTCCTGGAAGGCCTTTGACAAGTCGAGAAACTTTTGCTTGTGAAAATCCGATTTTTGGCATTGCAAGTCCAACTTCAATTTCTTGACCGACCCCATGGGCAGGACGATTAAGATCAATCAGTGCAACTTCCGATTTAAGAACATTGATATGATCAAGATCTCGTATTTCATAAGAATCAAGCCCGTCAGGAACTTTAGAATGAGGATTAGATTGATCAAATGGAGCATAAACATTCCAATCAAATGTTTCTATCGCTTTAATAATTCTATGCCAAACTGGCAGCATACTTTTTGTATACTCAGGGTCAGAAGTCAGTGATGTTGAGAAGTAAATCCTTTTTGGATAAAAACCAAATGATTCACCAGAGATATCTGTCCCAAAAATATCTTCGAGTAAATGAAGGCATTGGGTCTGATGATCTATACGTTTTTTCCAAACCTTTTTTCCGTTCACTTTAATAGAAAGAATATCTTTAAGAAGAGAATAGTTATAATCTGTCATGAAAAAAATTATAACACAATGTTTGTAAAAAATCCTGTCTTGCCAATTAAATCGTACCTTTTCCAGGAATAAACAAGTCAGATGATATCAATTCATTTTGAGGACTTCTTTGACTTTTGCAACAATCATCTCAAGAGTAACGTTTGATTTGATCAAGTAATATGCCGGCTTGTGATCCAAAATACTTTTTATTGTTTTATCTGCCTCTGGATTGAGATTGGTAAGAATAATTACCGGGACATCATGACCCCATGCATCGCCTCGCAACTTTTCAAGCATAGATAGCCCGTCCATTTTTGGCATAAAAATATCCAAAATTATCAGATCAGGATGATTTTGAAGAGCAACTTCCAGTCCGTCTTTACCATTGTCAGAGCTAAGAATGGAAAAACTATTTTGTTTTAGCGTGTCAACAATCGCCTCACGCATTGGAGCTTCATCTTCAAGAACCAAAATTTTCTTTCCATTACTAGTATCCATACCTTGAGTATAAATGACTTACTCCTCGGAATCAATAGTATTACGATTTAAGAGGAATTGTTGGTATCGCTTTCGGAGTGAAGGGAATCGCGATACTAAATGTTGTTCCTTTATTTTCCTCCGAAGTAAACCAAATATCTCCCCCGTTCAACTGAAGAATGAGCTTGACGATATATAATCCAAGCCCCGTACCACCCATAACTTTTTCTTTAGCATTAGCTGCACGGTACATCTTTGAAAAAATTTTATCTTGCTCATCTTTGGGAATACCATATCCTGTATCGGCAATCGTTATTAAAAATGTATTAGCACGCGAAGAATCTACCGAGATAGTCAATGTTATCGTTCCTTCAGGTGGCGTATAACTAATAGCGTTTGTTATCAGTTCATTAAAAATCGTTTTAAGTAAAAATAAATCAGTAACAATATCGGGCAGATCTCCTGAGTAAACTTCTTTAAAATTAATCTTTTGTTCAGTTATTTTACGCTCATAATCTTCAAGTACTCGTTTGGCTATTTTCGGAAGTTGTAACTTTTCTGGCTTGAAGGGCATTCTGCCAAGCTCTAATTCTGAAACAGTAAGAATATCATTGGTAAGCCGGACCGTTCTTTTGCTTGCATTATACAATTCTTGGATATATTTTTTTTGCGTGTCAGTGAGTCCTTCAGATTGAGAATTCAAAAGCATTTCTGCATGCCAATTTATTGTGGTGAGCGGGCCACGCATTTGGTGAGAAGCCATGGAAAGGAACTGCGTTTTCACTTGATCAAGTTCTTTCTCACGAGTAATATCATGTACTGTTCCGACCATACGAAGCGGTCTATGATCAGAATCATAAAATGTCTTGCTCCTACTGTGAAACCAGCGGATTGAATTGTTTTGTGGATCAACAAAACGATAATCCGTTACCGCGCCACCGTCGGTAACTGATTGATTTAAAAAGTTTTTAACTTTTCCTCTGTCCTCCTCTAAAACATATGCCATCAATGAGTCATTATTGACTTCTGATTGAGGAGCAAGAGAAAACAATCGATACATCTCATCAGTCCATTTGAATTTATTGGAAATCATATCCCATTCCCAGCTTCCGAAATTAGCTATTTGCTGCGCTTCTGCAAGCTGTTTTTGCGCTTCTCTCACTTGTTCAAGCTCAGATAAATGTGGGGTAATATCGTGAATAACGACAACAATTTCTTGAGGAGCGCCTTGACTATCGGTAAAAACGGATGCATTTGCAGAAATTCTCAGAATTGATTCATTTTTTCTTTTTGCATTACACTGCAATCCGTAAATATTTTTATCACTAAGAATTCTTTGAAACTCATTTTGAATATTTTCTTTATCTTGATCAACAATAAGATCAGAAAAATTTTTGCCAATAAATTCCTGCTCGTTTTGCCAGCCTAACATCTCAAGCGTCTGCTTATCAACTTTTATAATATTTGCATTTGTATTCAGGACAAGAACTGCCTCGGGGAACAATACTACTCTTCTAAAACTTGGTATTACATCTTGAGGTAAGTCAGTCATAATTTGATTGATGTATCAAGCATATTATACTTTGACAAAGTATTCAAGAGGGAATAAAGGAGAATCAAAACACTCGCATTAATATGCTTGAGAAGCCGGCATTACGGGTGGCATATCAACAGGTTGCCTACCGCTTTTTTGAGACAAAACCTTAAGTGGTTTGATGAGAGCAATCTTCAATACGTCATCCATATGAGAAACAAATTTGAAATGCAGATCTTTCAGAACTTCTGCGGGGACATCTTCTAAATCTTTCTTATTGTCTTTTGGCAAAATGATCGTCTTCAAACCTGCTCGATGTGCTGCAATAACCTTTTCTTTCACGCCACCGATTTCCAAAGCGCGTCCTCGAAGCGTTACTTCACCAGTCATCGCAACTTTTCTGCTGACAGGAATCTTTGTGAGTGCTGAAACTATTGCTGTTGTTATTGCCAAACCTGCTGATGGACCGTCTTTGGGAACTGCACCCTCCGGTACATGGACATGTACGTCAATTTTTTGATAAAAATTCTCTGGAAGTCCCAGGAATTTTGCGCGCGCTCTGATGTATGACATCGCAGCCTGAGCTGATTCTTTCATTACATCTCCAAGTTGTCCTGTCAAAATAAGCTGTCCCTTTCCTGGCATCAATGCGACTTCTATAAAGAGAATATCTCCACCTGCTTCAGTCCAGGCAAGTCCGGTAACCTGACCAATCTCATCATTTTTCTCCGCAACCGTGCCGTGAATCTTTTCATGTCCAAGATATTTTGTGACCTCTTTTTCTGTCACGACAATCTTCTCTTTTTCTCCCTCAGCAACTTTCTTTGCAATTTTTCTAAAAACTGATGCGATCTTTCTTTCGAGATTTCTCACACCTGCTTCTCTCGTGTAATGCTCAATAATAAACTGCAACGCTTTATCAGTCAGTTCAATATGCGAATCTTTCAATCCATGATTTTCCAATTGTTTTTTGACAAGAAAGTCTTTTGCAATTTTGAACTTTTCATCATGTGTATACCCTGAAAAATTAATAATTTCCAAACGATCACGCAATGCTGGCGGAATAGTATCCAAAACGTTTGCCGTTGTGATAAACATCACATTTGAAAGATCAAACGGAACTTCAAGGTAATGATCTGAAAATTGCCCATTCTGTTCTGGATCAAGCGCTTCAAGAAGTGCACTTGATGGATCACCACGGAAATCCGATCCAACTTTATCAATCTCATCAAGCATAAAGACAGGATTTTTTGTCCCTGCATCTTTAATGCCTTGGATAATACGCCCTGGTAACGCTCCGACATAGGTTCTTCTGTGCCCCCGAATTTCAGCCTCATCTCGAATACCACCAAGTGATACGCGGACAAATTTGCGGCCAAGCGCGCGTGCGATTGATTTACCGATTGAAGTCTTACCAACTCCCGGAGGTCCAGCAAAACACAGAATTGGACCTTTCATTTTGCCTGATAATTAATGCACTGCAAGATACTCAACAATTCTTTCTTTTGCTTTTTGCAAACCATAATGATCTTCATCAAGAATTTTTTCAGCCACACCAATATCACTGCTGTCTTTACTTTCTTTACTCCATGGCAACGCAACCATCAAATCCAAATAGTTACGGATATATCCTGCTTCAGGATTAAATTGATTCATATTCTGAAGTTTGGTCAATTCTTTCTTCGCTTTTTCTTCAACTTCTGAAGACATTTTTGCCTCTTTTATCTTATTGAGAAGAACTCGAATTTCAGAATTTTCTTCTTTGTCACCAAGCTCTTCTTCGATGGTTCGTAACCGCTCTCTTAGCATCGCCTCTCGGGCACCTTTTTCAAATCGTTCTTGTGTTTTTGAAGCGATTCGTCTTTCAAGTTCTAAAATTTTAACTTCTTTCGACAAAAGTTCTGTCAGCTTCTGAAGTCGTGCTTTCACGTCGGTCATTTCAAGAAGTTCTTGCCGTTCTACAGGCTTTAAATCAAGTGCTGAAGCAACTAAATCAGATAATTCAGATGGTGAAGTTTCTGACATAATATTCATAAAAAGAAGAAAGTCCGCGGATTTTCCGAAGTTCATTGCTCTACGGAATTCATTGGTAAGATGATTGCAAAGTGCTTTTACCTCTTCAGAATCTCCATTCTGTTCTGGAATTTCAACAACTTTTGCCATAAAGTAAGAATCATGGTGTTCATAGGAAAGTATTTTGACGCGGGACAACCCTCTCACTTGCGCATTTATTTCGCCATCGGTCCGTATCATTCTCTCAATGCGTGCAAGTGTCCCGATCTCATATAAATCATCAGTTGTTGGGTCATTCAAACGTGCATTCTTCTGAAGAACAAAACAGACAATTCGCTCTTTCTGAAAAGCGGATTCTAATGCAGCCAGACTCTTTGGTCTCCCAAATGTCAAAACTGAATCTGTACTGGGGAATATAATGCCATCTCTAATTGGAATAATTGCGACTATTTTTTCTTCCATGATTTATTTATTACAAACTGCTCTTGTGAGCTCGAAAATCGTGTATATTAGCACTCTATCATAGATTCTGCTAATTGTCAACACCGTTTATTACCTACAATGTAACAACTTATCTTTCTGCTGTCAACTTTTACTATGTTTTCTTACAGTGTGAAGAAGATCATCAATATTAAATGGCTTGAGAAGAAAATCATCAGCTTTTGCTTCCTTGGTAATTTTTTCGGTTTCATTGCTCGCAGACATAAGAATAATTGGAATATCTTTCGTTTCGGATTTTGTTTTTATATTTCGTGCGATTTGACCACCGTCTTCTCCATAAAGCCAAATATCCAAAAGGATCAGATCTGGTTTGTACTGTTTGATTGTTGCATGAATGACTGCTTCTTGATCTGCAGTAAACACTTCATATCCTTCATTTTCAAGAATGATTGTGACGACATCAATAATTGCTTTATCATCTTCAGCAACAAGTATTTTTTTCTTCATAGATACACAATAATTTTTAATTTTCTGCGATCAATTTTGAATAGATTACCAATCTATCCGAATAATTTCTCGATGTATGATCCCAGATGCCATTGCAAGTAATAAGGTTTAACATTGGGACGTTTGTTGCCACGAATACTTGGTTTATGGGAAAATTGTTATAAGGATATTTTGTAATTTGACTTACTGCAAAG
>CAZJVI010000086.1:0-6111 GCA_964549385.1 uncultured Gammaproteobacteria bacterium | reverse complement strand
TTCATAGTGAATGTATCACAGGAGATGTATTCGGAAGTTTACGATGCGACTGTGGCCAACAAAAACAGAATGCTTTAGTTAAAATAGCAAAATCAAAAAATGGTGTTTTTATCTATCTTAAACAAGAGGGAAGAGGCATTGGACTTAGTGAGAAAATTAGAGCGTATGCATTACAAGAACAAGGGTATGATACTCATGAGGCAAATATCCTTTTAGGTCATGATCCGGATCCTCGAGAATATTCCATGGTAAAAACAATTCTTGATCAACTGAAAGTAAAAAATATAAAACTCATTACCAATAATCCATCCAAAGAAAATTCTCTCAGAGAATTTGGATACAATATCATAGAACGGATTCCTTTAAAAATAAAAAGTAATAAATACAATAAAAAATATCTTGAAACAAAAAAGATCAAGTTTAAGCATTTTAATGATGACAGTAATAAATATTATTTTGGAATAAGTGGTGTTAAAGACTCTGCAGAGATTGAAAAAATTGCCGCACATATCAAAACGCATAATCTTGATCCATTTTTAAGAATAGGGATAGGATTTTATGCAGATAAAAATACATTGGCAGATGAAGAACAGAAAAAAAGGCTAAAAGATTTGTTGAAATTAACGATGAAATATCATCCGCCATTAACTCCAATATTGCATTATAGCTTTAAAAATTCGAATCCAAAAGATTACAAGAATGAGATCCTTCAGATAAAAAGCGAACTAGCCTTTTTTAAAAAAATACAATTAAATGATTTGCAAAAAGATCATCTTGAAATACTTATGTTAGCTTCTCGGCATTTTGTTGTACATTTTCCAATAAGTGATGAATATCTCCATTTGGCTAGTGATCCCAAATATAGCAGACTTGTCCGAGCAAGAAAAATTTTTACCATTCTTGATAATAGTGGCGGAAGAGGAATTCAAGAAAATATTGGTTCTTTTGAGAAAAAAATCACTTTATGTCTAAATAATGGAATAAATGATATTGGAATAGCTGGTGGATTTGGACCTGATAATTTAGAAACATTCCATCATTTAAAGAATTATTTTAAAATTAACTTTTCAATTGATGCAGAAACAAGATTATGCACAAATGGGAAATTAGATAGCAAATTAGTAAATTCCTACCTTGATAATTTAATCCATCCAATTATTACTTCTTAATGTCATTATCAATAGCAGGTAAAGTCATCCACATATGTTCGAAAAGCTTTTTTGAAATATCAAAATAATCTTTATTGTGAAAAATGACTCCTGTGGTTGATTCTCGTAAATTAATTATAGCGACATTTCCTTCATAGAGGAGAATATCAGACGCATTGATTTTTATGTCGTTAGGCAAGAACTTAAAGTTATATCTTTTATTTTGAGAAAGAATTTTAACTAGCTTTCGAGAAGCAGGTGAGTCTTCTATAAATTCATAAAGTTTAAGTTCTTTATTTTTTTCAAAGGCTTTATCGAAAGAAAATACATTCTCTGGGAAAAAATTTACAACATCTCCAATATTTACATAAGAGCGAAGTTCTTTAGTTTGTAGAGCTTCCTCATAGATCTTTTTTACTCCATTTATTCCTTTATAGTATCTTATTTCAGCAGTACTTGCATCATTTGTTTGCGGAAGATTTGTTGTAAGAATTTTTAAAATATCGGGGAAATTTTTTTCTACTTCTTTTGCATTGGTAATTTTTTCTTCTACAAGCGATCGTAAATTTTCTGGCTCACTCGCTGCGACTAGTTTTTTTGACCCTCGTACCAGTTTCATAATGAGGCCTTTTTCAACGAGTTGGTCAATATAAAAATAAGCAGTTGTGCGTTTGATCTCAATTGTTTGTGCCAAATCCCTGACGCTTGCAGGGCCTGTTTGCAGAAGCGTCAAATATAGTTTGGCTTCAATATCTGATAGATCTAGTTGTTTGAGATAGTCAACAATATCATTCATTAAGGTATTATAACATATTTTTATGCTTGTTCAGGGGAATTGGATTACAGAGAGAATATGGCAATATTCTTGGAAAATTTTATTTTCTAATTCATTTTTTCCAGCCTATTAACTGATAATTCTTTTATTTTCGGTAAAATGATTCCTACCAATATTAACGTTCCCCCAACAAATATGATAGGGGTAATAATTTCGCCATAAAAAATAAATGCCAATAGTATGGCAAAGAGAACCTCTGCAAGCATAACTAAACTTCCAATTTGTGCATCTAGGCGGCGAAAACCGTAAATGATAAGTAAACCGGTTGCAACAAACAGACTGCCAAATAATGCATTCAATTCCCACGCAGTTGTTAAAGACGGGATGGTCCACTGTTCCCGAAGAAGTAGTGATACTAAGAGAGCGAAGACACCACCGATAATATTATCTAAGAAGCTTAATTGTACCGATGAGTACGTATGAGAGATTTTTTTTGGAAGAATATCCCAAAGCGCCGTAGCTATTCCACTTATAAGTGCAAAACCAATATAAATGGCTTTTGTAGCATCAAGAGAAAATAGATAAATAAAGTAGAGCCCTACAAGAGAAAAGAGTAAAGCTATTATTTTTATAAGAGTTAGTTTCTCTTTAAAAAGAATACTTCCTAATGAATATCCACCCAGTGTGGCTCCTGCATACAAAATAAAATAAGCAGTATTGATGGGAAGATAATTTACCGCTACAAAAAAAGCAATAACAGACATAACACTGCAAATACCGCGAAGAGCAATGATGCCCAAATCTTTTTTATTTATCTTCTTCCATGCACGCATATATAGCAAAAGAAAACTAAGAAGAAGAGCGGCAAATAGAGCTCTCAAGCCACTCGTATAATATAAAGGGAGTTGATTTACTCCAATTCCGCGAGAAAGGATTCCGAAAAATCCATAGATGAAAGAGGCACACAAGAGACTAATAATACCGCTAATATCGATTTTTTTACTGTTCATATGGCTATAGTGGATAGCAAGAATTTCCATCTATCACCAGACATCGTTTATAGTACTACTTTCTTTCAGAAAGTACTTCCCAAACAAAGTCAAAAAGTTCTTTTAAATTATTATAAAAATCCTTGCTGTGTAACACGATGCTTGTATTGTTTCCTCTATAGTTAATAATAGCAACTCGGTCATCATAAATAAGTATGTCTTCTGAGCTTAGCTTCAAATGCTTTGGCATATACATGTAAAGATATCGATCGGTACTTGCTGTTATTTCTTCTGCAGGCTCGAGTGTTGAATCAGAATCGTAGATAATTTCCCACATCTTAAGTTTTTTATTTTTTTTAAATGCATTTATGAAGAACTCATTATTGTTAGGGAAAAGTTGCTCCTTTTTTTGATATACTCTCGCATAGGATCTGACTTCATTTGCCTTTAGCGCCTCTGCATATATTTTTTGCGCATTTAGAGCTCCTTTATAAGATCTAATTTCAACTTCTTTTGTCTCATTTTTTTCTGGAGAAATTTTTGAGAGTTTTTGTAAAATATCAGGCAAATCTTGTTGAATCGATTTTGCAAATGTCAGTTTTTCTTCTACGAGATGTTGTAGATTTTCAGGTTCATTGGCGGCGACGAGTTTTTTTGACCCTTTGACTAACTTTATAAGAAGTCCTTTATCAACAAGTTGGTCGATATAAAAATAAGCAGTAGTTCTCTTGATATCAATAGTCGCAGCGAGATCTCGGACGCTTGCAGGCCCTGTTTGGAGAAGGGTGAGGTAGAGCTTTGCCTCAATATCGGACAGGTCTAATTGTTTCAGATAATCAACAATTTTTTCCATATTTTGATTGCCCATTATAGTATAAGCACATATCAAAAGATCTTATTTACGATACTATATCACAAAAGTTGTCGAATTGCGACAACTATCTTGACAATTGCGGGAAAATTGTATAAACTCATTATGGATTTTGTTTTAGAGCTCACTAGTACAAAAACCACGCCATGTTGACATTCTAGCCCCGAATTGAATCGGGGTTAGGGTGTCAAATTATCGTATAATTGAGGGAAATTGTACGAAGAGAAAAATTGTGTTACTATGGTGTAAGTAATACGTAAGAATTATGGGAAACAGTCAGGGCAGAAAGCGCATTATTATTTCCGTTGGGGGATCCCTCATTGTCCCCAATGGAGGGATTGCTATTGAGTTTCTCAAGAAGCTCAATGAATTTATTCGTGAAGAACTGGCGAAAGACAATAAACGCCAGTTTTTTTTGGTTATAGGAGGCGGCGCGACTGCTAGACACTATATTGAAGCGGGTCATGAGGCTGTAGGCCATGACTTGACCCATGATGATATGGATTGGCTCGGCGTCCATAGCACAACCCTCAATGCTCACCTCGTCCGCACTATCTTCCGAGACATCGCTCACCCTAAAGTTATCAGACATTATGACATCATTCGAAAAGTTTATGAGCCCGTTGTCGTTGCTTCTGGCTGGAAGCCAGGTTGGTCTACTGATTATTGTGCTGTACTTCTTTGCGAAGATTATGGTGTAAAAACAGTCCTCAATATCAGCAATATCGAACAAGTCTACGATAAAAACCCTAAAGAATTTCCCGACGCCAAACCACTTAGTAGACTATCATGGGAAGAAATGCGTACCATAGTAGGAGATACATGGAAACCCGGACTCAATGCGCCTTTTGATCCTATGGCTGCAAAAAAAGCTCAAGAATTAGGAGTAAAAGTTGTAGTAATGGGAGGAGCGGATTTGGTAAATGTTGATAATTACCTCGAAGGAAGACCGTTCAGAGGAACGGTGATTGAGTAATTTTCAATTTCCAGTTTTCAATTTCTCCCAAAGGGATCCAATCGGATAAATTAAAAATTGGGAATTACATGTATTTAAAATCTCTTTCTCTTCAAAACTTCAGAAGCTACAATAAATCAAATTTCTCTTTTGATCCATATCGTACTATCATTGTTGGCCCTAATGCCACGGGGAAAACCAATCTTGTTGAAGCAATAAGCTTTTTATCCACAGGGAAGAGTTTTCGTACAAGTAAAGAAAAACAGGTTATTGCATTTGGCGAAACGATTTCACGAGTAAAAGGAGAGTTTACTTCGGATAGTGAAAAAGAAGAAATTGAGATTGTTATCGTTGAAAGCTCAACGGGTATGCTCCAAAAACGGTATCTTATTAATGGCGTTTCAAAACGGCGTTCAAGTCTTTCTGGCCAACTCCCAACAGTTCTTTTTACGCCACTTGATCTTGTTATTGTATCTGGACAGCCAGGGGATAAAAGAAGATTTCTTGATGATGTCTTGGAGCAGACAGATCAAGAGTATGCTTCTGCAGTGGTAACCTATGCGAAAGCCCTCCGTCAACGGAATGCTCTTCTGGAATTTGTGCAAAACAGCGGCAAACGTGATGAAGAACGATTTGCCTATTGGGATAATTTACTTATTTTCAATGGAAATATTATTACGCAAAAACGTGAAGCATTTATCGCATATCTTAATCAGCAGACTAAGAAGTTATTTTCTTTCATGCTTTTTTACGATAAAAGTTTGATGTCACGTGAGAGGCTTTTGCAATACAAAGACGCAGAAGTCGGTGCAGGAATGACGTTGGTTGGACCGCAGCGTGATGATGTTATTATCCAATCATGGCATCCTGTTTCAAAAGAGCTTGAAGATGTGAGATATTTTTGTTCAAGAGGGCAGCAACGGCTTGTTACATTAGAATTAAAAAAAATGCAGATTGAATACCTTAAAGAACAGTTAGACGTCCAGCCTCTTCTTGTTTTGGATGATATTTTTTCTGAATTAGATAGTGAACATATCAAACTTGTCTTGGGGATGACACATGATTTTCAGACAATAATCACAACGACGCATAAGGAGTTTGTAGGTGATATTGGAGAGAAAAGTACTGTGATAGAATTAGGAAGATAACTAGATTAAAGAAATAGGATTAAGGATTAAAGAATTCTTTAATCTTCAATCATTAATCTTTAATCTTCATTTTATGCTGCAATTTAACATTGACGATTTGAAAAAACTTTATATCCCACCTTCCGGTTCTCATAAAGGGCAAAACGGCAAATTGATGATTATTGGAGGCTCGCAGTTATTTCATGCTGCTTCATTATGGGCATTGACTATTGCAAGTAAGGTTGT
>CAZJVI010000085.1:0-6172 GCA_964549385.1 uncultured Gammaproteobacteria bacterium | reverse complement strand
CGTTATCCCCATATAATGAACAAAAAATGTTAATAACTAAACTCTTCAAAGCATTGATTACCCCAAGGTTTTCGTTAATAAGATTTTTTAAAGATAAATTAAGCTAAATCCTGCATAAACAAAACGCTTTAGCCTCAAATGATTATTATGGGTTATACTATTTATTTTTACAGGACATTATTAAATGATAAAGGTTATGTATCTTCTTTTTTTCTAGAAAATAGTGCCCCTCGAAAATACTTCATCTAGAAATCTTAAAGAGCTCCTTAATATTCTTATGGACAAGAATA
This sequence comes from uncultured Gammaproteobacteria bacterium, assembly GCA_964549385.1. Taxonomy (GTDB): domain Bacteria; phylum Patescibacteriota; class Microgenomatia; order Levybacterales; family UBA12049; genus JACDET01. Next base: position 5,882 of record CAZJVI010000085.1, on the reverse strand, counting down.
TATCCTGTAGATAAAAAATTTATTTATTAATTACTGAAACCGTCATTTTTTTAAACCTATTAAGTATATAAATACTACATCTCACATTGACAAGCTGCAGTAGGATTAATCCTGTAGAAATATTATTGTCTCGATAAAAAACTCTTCTTTTAAAACAAAAAATACTCTGATTTTCTCAAACTTAAAAAAATACAACTGTTGTCTTTCATTTTTTGTTTATCCAGTACTGTCGTTACAAACGATGAGTTAAAAACAATAAGCAAACTAGATATTACTTTGCTAATTCCCACTTCTCTTAGCCTTATTAAATAAATAAGCTCAACTATAATCTTTGAGGATTTAAAAATATTTAGCAATCTCAATTTTTTTGTGAAAAAAAGTGTTAAAGAAACTAAAATTTAGCCTCGATGAAGAATTTGATTATTGACTAGTATATGAATAAATACCTATATTAATAATAGGCTCGACAATTATCAAAGAATTGAGCCTAAAGAATTTATTTTTCTAAGACATGGATTCCGCTCGCCCAGGCAATAATCCATCTAAATTTTTGTCATCTGAAGAAGCTGCCCATAAAATGGCGGTTTCTGTTGCTGAACTTACCTCTTGGGACAAGCAAAATATCCTCAAACCCACAGTAACCCCAGACGGCCAAACAGGCTACACAGAAGAACAACTCAATAACTTTATCTCCGATAACCAAACATTTTTCCAAACCAAACTCACTCACTCTGAAACATCTGATGAAGAAAGCGAAGGAAGGCCTGGGCGGGCTGCCAACGCGACGGAGGGAGATCCTCTTCGCCGCGTTGGCTCTACTTCGCACATAAGTCTCTATAAGAGATTTCTCAACTGGATAGGAGGCAAATATTACAACGACGACTTCGTTGAAGATTATATGAAGTCCCAAGTAAAAGACTCTCTCAGCTTCAACTTCTCCGCTCCCAAGCATCCCAGCAACGCTCTGGCAATAAGTGTTTTTATCGTAGCTCTTTTTATCGGAATTCTTTCTCAACAATCACTTTTTAAACAAAAACAATCTGAGAATGCAAAAAATCAAACAACAACAGCAAATGAAAAAAGTGTTTTAGGAGCCCAAACAAGCAAATTAAAACTTTCTGGCAATATCAACTTCAGACTGCCATTGAATACACAGCAAGTGTCCATAGACAAAACGCTTGAAGTGAGCGGAAAATCAGTATTTAAAAGCGATATCACAGCACCAAATGTTCTTTACGGAATTAAAGCAGGCACAGGCGTAACGATTACCAATGAAGCAAGCCAAACTCCAACAATCTCAGTGAATCTTGCCACTCCTGTTGCGGTAACGTCACTGCAAGGATTAACAGGTCCCGTCACTCTTCAAGAAGGAACTAATATCGCGATCAACGGAACAACAATTAGCGATACCGTAACGCTAGCTAAACTTGCAGCAGATGGAACCTGTAGTACATGTATTTTGGCCTCAGATGTCGCTCAAAATCTGACTATAGACTCTAGCGGCAATGTCTCGGCAAACGCTATCACCAGTGGCTTTTTAAATACAAATGTTGGTGGAACAGGATTAACATCTTACAACACCGGAGATATTCTCTATGCAAAATCATCAGATACTCTTGCAGGATTGCCAATTGGAACTACCGATGGAGATATTTTACAAATAAGCAACGGGTTACCTGAATGGAGTTCTATCCCGCTCAATGCTCAAGGATCAAGTTCAACAACATCCGGCTCAAGTCTCGTTGGTGTCTATAGTAATGGCTTTACCCACACAACTGGCACAAATGTCCAAACCGTTCTGTCGGATTTTGATACTGCACTCAGTGCCGCAGGGGTTAGTCCATTCCTTGTCGGTAATGACAATACCTTTGGTAATTTCATCTATCCAACGCTGAATTCTGATAATTTTGTTTTGGGTGGAAATACTCCTGAAACCGGATCCCTATTCTTCAATCCAGCAACTGCAAATCTCTCTGTTGGGACATTAGGATCCACAAATGGAACAGTAACACTACAAAGCTCTCTCGCAGGATCTACATCGCCATCACTTGCTGCAAGTGGATCCGGAGACTTACTTATCCCAACAGGTAATGTTGCAATTGGAACAGGTGGAGCTCCACAAGAATTAGATATAGACAATAATCCGTTTAAATTGGAAGTACATGGAAGCATCGGTCCTGATGCAAATGGTGTCTACGACTTGGGTTCACCCGGTATGGAATTTCGAAATTTGTATATCACAGGACAAACCACATCAGGTGGAAACATCACCATCTCAAACCCTGCACCGGAAATTGCATTTATTGACACTGACAATAGCAATTACCAATACAATATCATTACTGACAATTCAACCTTCTCTCTTTTAAATACAACTACAGGACAAAGCGATATGGTGGTGAACGCCAATGGAGACATTGATTTTGCAGGCGGACAAAGTTCTACAGGATGTACAGTGACTAATGCAACAGGTGATCTTACCTGTACCGGAACCATCAGCGGTGCAACTATTTAAGGTGGAACATATACTGGCGGTACTATTTCGGGAGGTACGGTAAGCGGCGGAACTGTCACTGGAGGATCATATACAAATACTGGGTTAACAGTTAGTGGAAGTTATGCAGTAAATCTCGGAGCTGGCGGAACATTTGCAATTCCAAATCTTACCACTAACGGTCCCGTATATACCACTGCTGGAGGAGTTCTCAACTCTGAAGCGCAATTGACCAATGCTCAAGGTGGGACAGGTCTTGATACATCGACTGCAGCAAATGGAAGCCTTCTTATCGGTAACGGAACAGGATTTGCTGTGACGACACTCACCGGAACAGCTAATCAAGTCAATGTTGCTAATGGTGTTGGTTCAATCACGCTTTCTTTACCGCAAGATATCGATATTACCTCATCCCCAACATTTGCTGCTGAAAGCTTAACAAATACAACCACCCAACTTTCACTTGGAGCAAGTGGAGCAAACGCTATTATTTCATCTGCTGCGCAAACTGCATCGCGAACACTTACTATCCCTGCACTTACTAATTCTGATACGTTTGTTTTCGCCAACCAAACACAGACCTTAAATAACAAAACCATTGGATCAACAGGACTTACCTTCGCAGCGGCTACTCCAAACATTACAACAGTCTCAAATGCAAACCTCAACATTTCAGCAGGAACTGGTGATATCATATTACAAAGTAAGACACAGTTAAGTACATTAGCCGATGTTCCTTCCTCCGCAACATCACTGTGTGTCGATAATTCAACACAAGAGATATCTCAATGTCCTGCAAATGCCGGCGGCACAACACTGCAGCTCGCCTATCAATCTGGTAACACTATTTCCGCAAATGATACCTATGGTGATATTGCGCTAACCCTTGCATCCAGCAGCAGTCGAGCATTGACTTTGACAAATGCTGGCAATTCAGCAAGTGCTTTTGTCATTAATACGTCAAATGCAGGAACACAAAACGCACTGACCGTTCAAGAAAGTGGGACACCGACATTATCAATCAGTGAAACTGGAGCGCTAGTCACAAGTAGTACGTTAACATCTCAATCGACAACAAATCAGTTGGTTCTTGGTACAACCAATACAACAACAATTAACTCTGCTGCTCCAGCATCTTCTGTTATCGCAACCATCCCAGGACTTACTGGCAATGATACTTTTGTCTTTGCGAATCAAGCCCAGACCTTAACCAACAAAACCATTGGAGCAACTGGTCTCACTTTCTCCGGAGCAGTTGCTGATATCACAACGACAACAAACAACAATCTTACTATCGCACCAAACGGCACGGGACAAATTATTCTTTCAAATGCAACACAACTTGGCAATCTTCCGGTAGCTGGTGTAAGTGGAACCACACTTTGTCGTGACAATAGCAGCAATGAAATCACAGCTTGTCCGGCAAACGCTTTGAATGTGAGTTTGCAGCAAGCTTACCAAGCTGGCAACACCCTCTCTGCAAACGACACCTATGGCGATATCGCTTTGAGTCTTGCATCCGGCAGCAGTCGCGCACTTACACTGACTAACTCTGGCACTGCTTCTGCTGCTTTTGTTATCAATACTCCTGCTGCTGGTAATCAAAATGCACTTGCTGTTGAAGAAAATGGCACGCCAACATTTACCCTTGATGAAACAGGCGCTTTGACAACTGCAGCAACAATTACTTCACAAGCAACAACTAATCAATTGATTCTTGGGACAACAAATACAACGACAATTAACTCAGTAACTCCAGCATCTTCTGTTATCGCAACCATCCCAGCACTTACTGCATCTGACACATTTGTCTTTGCAAATCAAGCCCAAACCTTAACCAATAAAACATTGGTTGATGCTTCAACTGTTTTTGCCAATGCAACAGATCAAACCAAACAATTTGTCTTTGATGCGAGTCAAATAGCAACAGGCACCCAACGAACCATCACCATTCCTGATGCTACGGGAACCCTTTGTTTAACCACGGGTAATTGCGCGGGATCAGGCGGTGTTGTCGGAGGAAACGGTACTATCAACCACGTTGCTAAATTTACCCTAACAGGCTCAGAGATTGGTGATTCAAACCTTATCGATAGCGGCACGTTAATAACAGAAGCATCTGCAGTTAACATTGGCGACTTATCAGGAAGTGAAGATACATTGACAGTCTTGAGACATGCTGATGCGACTAGTGGAACGACAACACAAAACTCAAGTCTCCTAACTTTACAAGGTGCGTATTGGAACGGCAGTATATCAAACAGTCTTGGTTTTAGTATTCAAAACAAAATTCTCAATACCACACCCAACTATGAACTTTCCTTCCAAAATAACTCGAGCGAAGTGGCGACATTAAGCAATGCCGGCAATTTCACAACAAGTGGCTATCTTGCTTCTCAAGCAACAACTAATCAATTGGTTCTCGGAACGACCAATACAACAACAATTAACTCTGCTGCTCCAGCATCTTCTGTTATCGCAACCATCCCAGCACTTACTGCATCTGACACATTTGTCTTTGCGAATCAAGCGCAGACCTTAACCAATAAAACAATTGGCTCAACCGGCCTTATCTTTTCCGGTACAAGTGCAGACCTGACAACAACAGCAAATAACAATCTTACTATCGCACCAAACGGCAGTGGACAAATTATTCTTTCAAATGCAACGCAGTTGGGGAATCTGCCAAGTGCGGGAATTTCAGGAACTACACTCTGTCGCGACAATAGCAGCAATGAAATCACAGCTTGTCCGGCAAATGCTCTGAATGTTACCTTGCAACAAGCATACCAAGCTGGCAACACTATTTCTGCAAACGACACCTACGGTGATATCGCTCTAACACTTGCATCCAGTAGCAGTCGTGCACTGACACTGACTAACTCTGGCACTGCTTCTGCTGCTTTTGTTATCAATACCCCTGCTGCTGGTAATCAAAATGCGCTTGCTGTTCAAGCCGGTGGAGTGACAAATCTAACCATCGATGAGAACGGCAATCTCGTGACGAGTGGCACAATTCAATCAGGTGCTATCACATCAAGTGGGACACTCACTTTTAGTAATGGAACGCCAACGATTACCACTACTTCCGGCAATAATCTCACACTTGCACCAAACGGCAGCGGCGAAATAATTCTTGGCAATACAACACAGCTTGCTTCCCTTCCTGGCGCTCCCGTATCAGCAACGACATTATGTCGCGATAATACAACCGGAGAGATTGTCCAATGTCCGGCAAACTCCGCTCAAGTAGATTTGCAACATGCATATCAAGCTGGCAATACCATCTCTGCTAACGATACCTATGGTGATATTGCTTTGAGTCTTGCATCTGGTAGCAGTCGTGCTCTTACACTGACTAACTCTGGCACTGCTTCTGCTGCTTTTG
>CAZJVI010000084.1:0-6322 GCA_964549385.1 uncultured Gammaproteobacteria bacterium | reverse complement strand
AATCCTATATAAAAATACAGATCAGATAAGAGGAGAACTAAAAAAGATGAAACTATTGTAGTTTCCTGACTTATTTTTGATACAATAGTGAAAGATTATATGAAAAAAAGAGTTGCTGTTATTTTTGGAGGGAAATCTCCAGAGCATGAAGTATCTATTATCACCGGTTTACAAGCAATAGAAAACTTAGATAGAGAGAAATTTGATATAGTGCCAATATATGTCGCAAAAGACGGAAGATGGTTCTCTGGACCTCAGTTATTACAGATTGAAACCTATCGTAATTTAGGTTTGATACCTGATAAAGCAACACAAGAGGCAGTCGTTCCTAGTGATACTGAAAGAGGTATAATGCCTGTTGGGAAATCCTCACTTAACCCTTTTAAAAAGACAGAGTCTCTATCAATCGATGTTATTCTCCCCACCTTCCATGGCGGCATAGGGGAGAGCGGAAGCATTCAAGGGATGTTTGATATTATGAATGTTCCCTATGTCGGTCCCAGTGTATTAGGTGGCGCGTTAAGTATGGATAAAGTTGTTATGAAGCAACTATTTATCCAAAATAAATTACCGATTACAAAATATCTGTGGTTTTACCGCAATGTTTTTGAAGAAGATCGCACAAAAATTTTACAAACCATTGAAAAAGAATTGAAATATCCGCTTTTTGTAAAACCTTCAAATGGTGGCTCAAGTATCGGTACAACAAAAGCACATAATAAAAAAGAATTGGAAAATGCAATTGAGGTTGCCAATTTATTTGACAAACGATTTATTGTTGAAGAATCATTTGAAGATTCACAAGAAATAAATATTTCAGTTGTTGGCAATACAGGTTCAGAACTTATGGTATCTGAATGTGAGGAAGTATTTTCAAGTGGTGAAGTGTTGACGTATGAAGATAAATATGTCGGAGGAGGGAAGAAAAGAGGTTCGAAGGGTATGGCTTCCACAAAAAGAAAAGTACCTGCAGATTTACCAAAGCAAATTAAAGAAAAAATCGAAGAGTATGCCAAACAAGCATTTACTGTTCTTGAATCAAATGGCGTTGCTCGGGTAGATTTCTTGGTGAACAAAAAAACAAACGATGTTGTTATTTTAGAGATTAACAATCCACCAGGAAGTCTTGCATATTATCTCTGGGAGGCAAGTGAGTTATCATTTAAAGAGATGCTGACAAAATTGATTAATTTAGCAGTTGAGAGATATGAGGACGAAAAGAAAAATACAACGACATTTTCTAGCAATATCTTGCAGGATTTTCAATTAGGTGGAGCGAAAGGGAAAGCTTAGTAGTTATCTGGTAAGTCGTTTTCCAAAAGGACAACAGGATGATCTAGTTTTAGTTTCTCAATTTCTTTCCAAACATCTTTAATAGAATCAACTTCAATAATTTCAATCTTTTTATCTATATCTTTATTTTTAATTCCTTCTTTTAGTCCTCTTGTACGATCTGATTTTCCTACTAAGAGAACATATTGTATAAATCCAATTGCTTTATCAGAGATCAATTCTCCAAGTTCTCGGTGAATTTTTAATGTTTCTTTTCCTAAATCTACTATCCCTGGCGTAACAAGTATCCTTGTTCTATTCAAGATAGTAACATCATACATAGAGAGTACATCAATAGCGTTTTTAAAGCCGTCGACATTACTATTATATGCATCATCAATGATGATCATATCTTTTTGAGGTTTAAATTCTACACGATGAGGAACGGGTACAAGTTTTTCAATTGCTCGTAATATATCTTTTGTCTCTACCTTTAATACTGATGACATAGTTGAAGCAGCGGTGATGTTTTCGACATTTGCTATTCCAAGTAATTTAGTTTTTGCAGTATGGTATTCACCACGAATGAATAGTCTAAAAGTTGTACCATCATTATTGAAATAAAATTTTTTGTCAGGTTCATAAATAGAAATATTTTTATATTGTTTATAATATTCCTCATATTCGTCTTTTATGCGTTCATTATTAGCATTCACGATTCCTTTACCATCTTCTTTTACGGAATCAATCAACTCAAATTTTCCTTTAGTAGTATTTTCTAAAGATCCAAAAGTTTCCAAATGCTGTTCATTAATCCCTGTTAAAATTCCATAGTTTGGGTGAACCATATCACAAATTTTTTTGATATCTCCAACTCGATAGGCGCCCATTTCACAAATAAAATATTCATAGGAATCATCAAGTTCCAAGTCAACAACTTTTGCTATACCTTGAGGAGTGTTATAACTTTCAGGAGTTTTTAGAACTTTGTATTTCGTTCTTAATATTTGATAGAGAAATTCTTTCGTACTTGTTTTTCCATATGATCCAGTAATCCCGATAATTTTTAAGCCTTTATTTTTGAGTGATTCAATTTTTTTTCTTGTTTGATTTTTAATTTGATTTTTTTTATATATTTCTAAAGGAAGTAAGATAAAGTAGGCGAGTAGAATAAAAATATATGCTTGACTTGAGACAATTAGAGAAGCAATAAAGCCGTTCAGTTTAAAAATTATAGTTGCGAATAATACAAGTAAAAAGGCAAGTAAAATAGCAAGATAAAATATACTTCTCGCTTTTGGTGTCCAAACAAGTGGTTTTTTATTTTCAATTGTACGAGTTAAGAAATGAGTAATTATCCACTGTAAAAATTTATTTACTGAATATTCATCTTGTTGAAAGATTTGCAAATGAAGTCTGTATGGCAAAAGTTTGTCTAACATATTATTAATAGAGTAAATAGTCATTGAGAATTTCCATAAATTCTTGTGGTTTTTCTAACTGTGGACTATGTCCTGAACCCCAGACAATGCGTAATTTTGAATTTTTTATTAATTCTTTCATTTTTCTTGTTTTCCACTCAGGAACTTCGATATCTTTATCGCCCCAAATGATAAGTGTAGAAATATGTATTTTAGGAAGCAAATAAGTGAGATCTTCGTTAATAACTTTAAGAAAAATATTTCTCATTGCTCCTGCAGATTTATAGTCTGGAGAACCAATTTTTGTGCGTAATTTCTCAGCTAAAGATCTAGGCAATAGTATTTTAGCCGATTTAAAAAATGTTATCTTTATTTGGGCGTATAATGTTCTTTTTTCAACTCCTGCTGCATCGACAAGAATTAAATTTTTAATTTTGTCTGTTTTTGTACTCATAATTATGCCAATTCTTCCCCCAAACGAGTGGCCAATAAATATTACTTTTTTGATATCAAGTTTATCCAAAAAATTTTCTACAAAGGTTGCATAATCGTAGATAGAATATGCTTTTTCAGGTATAGATGTTAATCCAAAACCTGGTAGATCAAGTAAAATTACTTTATATTTACTCGAAAGTTCATTAGCTGTAGGAAGCCATTGATTTAGTGAATTCTTCCAGCCATGGAGGATCAGGATCACTTCTTTGTTAGCAGAACCTTTAACTTCATAATTTGTGAGCAGGCCTTCATTAACTATCTGCATATGCTTCGATTATACTAGAATTTGCATGCTATAATCTAGTTTAACAACCTATGAAAAAATTAATCCTTGCATCATCTTCACCACGAAGAAAACAACTACTTGAGCAAATTGGTTTGCAATTTGAGGTTTATCCAAGCAATATTGATGAAATTTTAGATTCTAGATTGAGTCCTCGTGAGCAAGTTGAATCATTATCCAAACAAAAAGCTTTTGCAATTGCTGCAAAGTTTAACAATGCAATCATTCTTGCTGCCGATACAATGGTGGAATTGGATGGAAAAGTATATGGCAAGCCCAAAGATGCAAAAGAAGCACAAATGATGCTTAAAATGTTAAGCGGGATAGCTCATTCGATCCTGACAGGATTTACCATATATGACACGGAAACAAAAAAAAGAGTGACTAAATCTACTGAAACAAAAATTTGGTTTCGGAAAATCTCACAAGAAGAGATAACGAGTTATATCGAAAGAGAAAAACCATTTGATAAAGCAGGAGGGTACGCCATTCATGAGTTAGCTGCAATTTTTGTTGAGAAAGTTGAAGGAGATTTTTTCGGAGGAGTTGGATTATCAGTTTATTTACTAGCAAAAGAATTGAAAAAGTTTGGGATAGAGGTATTATAAATAACTGACAAAATTTAATATGCTTGTTGCGAGATATCTTCAGGATAAGGTAAAGCCAATTGGATAAATAATATTGCATTATCAATAGTAAATAATTATATTTAAGCTATGCCAGATGATTTAGATAAAGATAATGGCGCTCATAAGGAAGGCCAAAGGGATCCATCTTCTGAAGATGAAAGAAGAATAACCTCACCCCAACTTGATTTTCTACTTCGTTATCGTCTTAGAGCTGTAGGATTCTATGATTCTAAATCACCCGATTATGTTACTGATGAAACATCTAAGATGGTTTCACTTAATAGAGATCGGTTAAGGCTCTTGGTTTTTTGTCAAAGACATAAGTTAGATAATATCAGGACAGGACATGATTTACATAGTAAAGCAGCAGAGATCGCTGCAGCTGTAAGCGAAAAGGAATTAGAAGATCAATATTTAGAGATAAGCACATGGAGACAATATCGTAATTCATCAGCACATGTAGGGCAAGCTGCAAATGAATATATTCTGGTACAAAGAGCTCTGCAAACGGATGCCTTGGGTATTTTAGGTAAATCTATTAGTCAACTGACAAAAGAAGATACTTCAGCGATAGGACAAAGTCAGTTCGACGATGATGCAAAAGCAAGAATGATTGAAACTAGTTTATACCGTTTATCTGAAATCCGCGATGACGACCAAGTGCTTGATTTTTATCCAAGAAAGGGTGAAGTGGCTGATTATGAAAGAGAAGCTGAGGAACTTGCAAGACCAATGGATGATATTAAAATTCAATTTATTTACAGCAAGTTAGAAGAATTATTAGGTATAGATATCGTCAGAAAGGAACCTGCTATTAGATCTGCAAAAACACTGGATGAAATTTTACGGTTAGCCAGACCCCTGCCTGAACATCTTAGCGTATGGGCTGAAAATGGTTTGCCACGCTTTTTTATTGGACCATTTCTAGAAACGTACCACGGTGGAGATTTTATCGAAGAACCGGATAATGTTGCAGAAATCGCACGAATAATCTTACCAGACGTGACAAATGACGCAGCATTACAAGCATTTAGAGCGTCTTCAGATAGACTAAGTGCAATGATGGAACAAAGTGGAGATAGCTATTATTCTGATACTGTACAACAATCGCCAGAATATCTTGATGTATCCCAAAAATTACTTCAATTAAAAAGAAAATTTTATTCGGAAGTACAACAAACATTCTCAGAAGCTACTGAGCCATTACATCCTGATATTGAAAAAAAAGCGTTACTTACAGCAGCTCATTGTATTACTGATGGAAAAGGCTACGTTAAAGGGGCAGAGGGTATATCAAAGAATACGGGAGAATACGTCAATAGAGTAACAGTAGTAGATTTAACAGATGCGACTGTCCCGTTAGCAGACCATCTTTCTCAACTTCGTACAGCTGCATATGTGGAGGGAGTTTATTTAGATCCATTACTACAAGAAATGAGAAGGAGATTAATTGATACCGGTCTTAATCCCAGGGAAATAGCGATGAGAATACAAGAAGAAATAAAATTTCGAAATATGACGGATTCAAAATTTGAGCAACCCTTTGAAGGTAACACTGACGAGTTATCGTGGTTTGTGAGAGAGGCACTATTTACGGGATATTCAACATTAGATGAAAGTGGAAACTATGATGAAATTGAAAGAGAAGCGACAATCCAAAGATATACTAATGATAGGGAAAATATTGCTGTTACAGATGAAATTATACATTTTTTGGAAAATGTTTATAGTTAAATAAATTACTTTAAATATATTAATTCGTCTTTACTTTTTAATAATCTGGCACTCTAAAAATTATCATCAAGTAGCAGAACTATGTTATAATTTTTATCGCAATATAATGCTATTATTCAACTTTTCCTAAAAAAAAGTACTATACGAAGTTAATTTATTAATAAATGAGGTCACTAGTTAGATAGTTATATAGTTATCTTGGTACTATGAGTAAAAAATACAAGGCACTCATGCTTGATTTAGATGGGACAACAATACCAAACAAAAGTGATGGCATGCCTTCAAAAAAAGTAAAAGAGGCGATAAAAGAAGTAAGTAAAAAAGTGAATGTAAGTGTTGTAACAGGAAGACCTTATCAGAATGCAAGACATATTATTAACGAATTGGATTTAAAAGATCTTGCTGTTGTGGCAGGAGGGACATCTATTATTGATGTTGAAAAAGAAAAAATTATTTGGGAGAAAAAAATTTCTAAAAAAGATACTAAA
>CAZJVI010000083.1:0-6384 GCA_964549385.1 uncultured Gammaproteobacteria bacterium | reverse complement strand
GTGAATATTCCAAAATATTATTGCCGTGTTTCTTAAGAATAACCATAACATGACAAGGAGCAGATGGATTAAGCTCCATAAATGAGAGGGTGTCATCATCTTCATATACCTTCACTGCAGGAATTTCTTTATTAACTAATTTACAAAAAAGACAACCTTTCATCTATATTTTCTCCAATACACTTATTATCTCACGCAATGTCAATTTTGTCGGTATCATTTTCGGATTTTTTGGAGTTCCGTTGAGAAGCATTTTTTTGGAAACGTGAAGGAACCATGTCGCTTCAGGATCCATTTTTTTCAGCTGTTCATACGTAACTGTCAAATCAGCACCTTTTTTGTCTTTCTGATCTGGTAATGTTTTAATACGGACATAGCCTTTGCGAGGATCTTTCCGAACAACAATGACATACCCCATTTTTTGTGAGAGTTTGAGAACGGTGTCATTAAGCGTTTCAAATCCTATTCCTTCACCAAACCTTGTCGAAAATTTCACTCCTTTTTCACTGATTTCTTTTTCAGCCCAAATACGATTTTCAAACTCCGCGGTCAGCGCATTAAGACAAACAATCCCAAAAGTCAGATAATGGTTATCCTGACCAGGCTTTTCATATTTTAATCCTTCCAAAACACCCAAAAGAGAAAATTCATAATGATCAGCCGCAGCCTCATGCCAAAATACTTCTTTGAAATGGTCAATCGCCACGACAATTTTTACAATTCGAGAGACAGCTTCTTTGTGTTCAGCCGTCATTTTATCGTTTGCTTGAGAGAGTTGCGATAAAACATATTCCCACGTCCGAGATGCAGCACTGACATGGTCATCTTGTATCTGATGATGATCAAGCGGCCCTAGACCGGTATCAACCTGAATAACTTCGTCATCGCCAATTTTTTCAACCGGATCTTCAATTTTCAATCCGTCTTTATTCCCTAATCTTTGACCTGCTGGTACAAATTTCACTTCGGCTTCCTGCCAACCGCTTAAATATTTTTTAATCAACCAAACTGAGGTTATTGCATCCCAATCAGGAGACATATGTGTAACAATAATACGCATAATGATGTGCTAAGTATACAATAAAAAAGGTAAAGCTCAAAGCAGCAACCTGCCTGCCGATAGGCAGGTTTCAAATCTTGACAAAGATATCTAAATACCGGAAGATAGAATAAGAGGCTTTTATGGATCCAACGAAATCATTTGACCATCTTGACCCAAAACTAAAAGAAACTTACGCGAGAGTTATGGCAACGACCACAAGTAGCGCTACTAATGCTGCACCCGATACAACAAGTCTTTCTGCAACTCCTACATCTGATCCAGGACTCTCTCCTACACCTACTTCGTTTGATCCCGCTCAACTTGCAGGAGATTCTAGTCAGCTTTCATCTTCCCCCTTTAGTCAGCCAACAAATCCGACACCTGATACTGGACCCAATCCCGGAACTGGACCTACTATTAATACTCTACCACTCGATACGACTTCAACCTTTTCTTCTCCTACCGACACGGCAACTCCTGCTCCGCAATCTGCACAGGATACCCCACCAACATCTTCTTTTTTTTCTAACCCGTCTCCTGCTCCAACAGATCCTTCTCAAGTAATAAATGAACCACCACCTGCTGCACCAATTGAACCTCCAACAGAACCAGCCACAGTAACTCCATATATCCCTGAAGGCGTCGGCAACGATCAAGGTGCAACAGAACAATATACAGAACCACTTCCTTCTCCAGCAGCAGTTAATCAAGCAGCACCTCATGAAACATCCGCTTTATTAAAAGTTCTTTATATTGTCGGAGCGGTGATATTTTTCGCAGTCTACACAATCTTCTGGATTAAGGTATTCAACCTGCCATTCCTCTTCTAAAAATTTACAAACTACTTAAGATTATTGAGGATTTCTACTAGTGTAAGGAGTTCTGTTTCTTTCTCTGTTCTTTTCTTAAACTCAATTTTGTCTCCAGTCTTTTGTGAAATAACCAACCGAACCGGAATACCGATCAAATCCGCATCAGCAAATTTGGCACCCGCAGTAACATCCTCTCTATCGTCATATAAAACTTCGATATTATTTTCTAAAAGTTCTTTGTAAATCTCTTCCGCTTTTTCATTCTCTTTAAGAGAAATCAAATGCACTTGATACGGCGCAACTGACTCAGGCCAGATAATTCCTCGATCATCATAATTTTTTTCAACAACTGTCGTCAGTGTGCGAGCTAAACCAAAACCGTAACAACCCATATAATATGGCTGTTTTTTGCCATTTTCATCAGTAAATGTAGCATCTTTCATTTTTGAAGAATAATGATGACCTAACTGGAAAATATTTCCAACTTCAATACCGCGTTTTTCAATCAATTTTTTACCGTCTTCCGTTTCACATCCTTCTTTCACCATTGCAATATCTCCTTCAATATCTGCTGAGTAATCACGGTCAATATTCATATTAAAAAGATCGAGATGTTTTTTATTGGCTCCTCCATAGGCATTCTTAATTGTGCGGAGTGAATCATCAGCAACAATGATAAGATTTGTATCTTTTTTCATTACTTCCTTTATACCAACAGGAGAAATAAAACCCGGCTCTGAATGAAGAATATTTCTGATCTCATTTTCAGTTGCATGACGAAGCGTATATGTTTTAATGAGATGCAGTAATTTTGTTTCGTTAACATCGTAATCTCCACGGATAATAGAGAGCACAAATCTTCCCGTTTCATCAACAAATAACACGTCTTTAATCTGTTGCCAAAGCGGTAAGTTATGCAGTTTCACTCCATCTTCCATTGTCGTTCCACGCACTGCTTTTACTTCTTTAATCGGTTTTAGTTCTTCATCAAGATTCTTTTCATCTCTTTTGAATTTCGCCACTTCTTCATGAGCAGCATACGATCCGTCTTCTGTAGTAAAGAATTTTGACTCTCCTGCATCACTTTCGACGACAAACTCATGACAATAGTCTCCTCCTATATATCCATTGTCTGACTCTACAACAACTGTTCGCAAACCAACTCTCTCAAAAATCCTTTTGTAGGTTTCCCACATGTTTTTATATTCTTTCTTAAATGAATCTTCTGTCGCATCAAATGAATATGCATCTTTCATCACGAATTCCCGCAGACGCAATAATCCACCACGAGCACGCATTTCGTCACGGAATTTTGTCGAGAACTGATACAGATTAAACGGCAAATCTTTATAACTGACTTGAAACTTACGGACAAGGTCAACAAGCATTTCCTCGGCAGTTCCACCAAGAACAAATTCAAAATCATTACGATCTTTAATACTCATAAGCTCAAAACCAACTGAGGTTGTCCTGTTGGTTTCTTCCCATAAATATTTCGGATGCAACAAAGGAGTAACAATTTCTTGACCACCTGCTTTATCCATCTCTTCTTTAATGATAGATTTAATCTTGTCATGTACTAACAAACCTAGTGGTAAAAAGTAATAATGACCTGCTGTACTTTCACGGATAAAACCAGCCTGATATAACAGCTTATGTGAAATAAGTGCTGCATCTTTGGGCGTATCTTTTATTGTTTTTCCAAATAATTTCGAATATTTCATGAAATATATTGCCAGTATAGCATTAGAACATCTTGCCGCCAACTGGCACATCTTTGGTTGGACTTAGTAAAACGACATCACCATTCTCATCAGGCACGCCAAGAGTTAGACATTCAGACATAAATGGTCCGATTTGTTTGACTGGGAAATTAACAATACCCATCACCAACTTGCCAATCAATTCTTCTTTTTGGTAATGTTTGGTAATCTGTGCAGAAGATTTTTTGATGCCAATTTCTTTTCCAAAATCTATTTGTAATTTGTACGCAGGTTTTCGCGCCTCTGGAAAATCCTCAACGGAAATTATTTTCCCTACACGAATATCAACTTTCTCAAAATCATTATAAGTAATCATTTTTTATCGCCTCCTAACTTGCTCACTCGCTTGTAAGCAGAATTCATAGCTCTTGTTACTGTCTGCTCTATATCTGATTTTTGAAAAACTGCTAAAGCAGCTTCTGTTGTGCCTCCTTTAGAAGTAACCGCATGTCGCAATTCTTCTGGAGAAGATTCGGACTTTTCCAATAAATGGGCACTGCCTATCAATGTTTGTTTTGACAAAAATTGTGCTTCTTTTTTAGATAAGCCAATCTGTACTGCTCCTTTTTCAAGAAGCTCCGCAAGATAAAAAAAGTAAGCAGGTCCACTTCCTGACAATGCTGTTGCCATGTCTATTTTATTTTCTTCTTTAAATTCTTGCTGTACTCCTACCGCTTCCAAAATAATTTTCGCAATTGCTTCTTGCGTACTTGTCACTTCTTTACTTTTTACCCAAACAGACATTGATTCTCCAACCTTTGCTGCGAGATTTGGCATAGCACGGACAATTGCAACCTTTTTTCCTAATGCATCGTGTATTGCAGGTATCATTATACCAGCAATAATTGAAATAATAAGCTGATCCTTTACTACATTTTTTATTTCTTCAAAAACTCCCATAGCTATTTGCGGTTTTATAGCAAGAATAACAATATCCGACTTTTGTACTGCTTGTTTATTATTTTTAGTTCTGGAATTTGTTAAAAACAGTTGATTTTTTGAAACTATTTTTTTCCCAAGCAAACCCTGAGCAATTGCTTGCCCCATATTTCCCGCACCAATGATAGTTATTTTTTTATTGTTTAATTTGTCCATTTCCATAAGCAATCCATTTATAAGTAGTTAATTCTCGTATGCCAACCGGACCACGAGCATGAAACTTCCCCGTAGCTATCCCCATTTCAGCTCCCATACCAAATTCTCCACCGTCGTGAAGACGGGAAGAACAATTAATCATAAGCCCCGCTGCATCAATTTCTGCAACAAACATATCAATAACATTTTTATCTTCAGCAGCAAGCATTTCCGTATGCCCATGAGTATATGTTTTGATAAAATTGATTGCCTCCTCAGTTGTTTTAACAACTTTTACAGCCAAAATATTGTCAAGAAATTCTGTATGAAAATCTTCTTTATTTGCAAGAACAGCATGGCTCATGTATTTTTTTGCCTGTTTATCGGCTCGGATAGTAAATCCCTTTTGTTCTAAAATACTATCGAGTGTCGGCAATATTTCCTGAGCAACAGAAGCATGTACCAGCACCATATCAAGCGCATTGCAAACGCCTGTTCTATTTGTCTTTGCATTAACGCAAATTTCAAGAGCTTTTTTTAAATCTGCACTTGCATCAATATAAATTCTTGCTCCGCCTGAGGAATGATATAAAATCGGAATACGAGATTTTTTTGCGACAGCAGTTGTTAATGCATAATTTCCTCGAGGAATAACAACATCAAATAGATCATTTCTTTTAAGCAAAAGTTCAACCTCTCGATGATTGGTGTTTTCTAAAAATGTAACAGCTGCCTTATCAATGTGCATTTGCTCTAATGTCTGATAAACACATTTCATTAACATCTTATTTGTATATGTTGCTTCACTTCCGCCTTTAAGAACCACTGCATTACCTGATTTTAAACAAATCCCTATAGCATCAATTGTGACGTTTGGACGAGATTCATAAATCATCAAGATCACTCCGAGAGGAAAACGTTTTTTCTGAAGATTTATGCCATTTTTCAATATCCTTTGTTCAATAATTTCATCGAGTGGATCAGGAAGTGCTGCAACTGTTTCAAGCTGCTTTATCATTCCCATAAAACTATTTTTACTTACTATTAATCTATCCAGAAAAGCAGATGAATATCCATGCTTTTTAGCAACAACGATATCTTTCTGATTTGCCTCGATAATATCTTTTTCATGTATTTTCAAGCAATTTGCCAATGCCAAAAGGACTTGCTTTTTATCTTCGGACGAAAGCTTTACTAATTGATAAGATGCCAATTTTGCTTGTTTTATCTGTTGAGTAATATCTTTCATATAGTTAGAAGTACATTTTTTTGTTTGCCGTCTAAAATATGCATTAGAATATTTCTGTTCTCTAAATGCTTTTTAGCCTCAATTTTCGTTTTCGCGCCACCAACACCATATGTTGAGCCTTGTAACGTAGAAAGAATAATTACTTTTTCTGTTTTGAGTTGTTTTGCTATTTCAACAGCCAGCAAATCATTCCCACCAAAACTATTCAAATCGAGTACATCATTTTCATTAATGACGGGAATGAGGTTATTAACGAGAGAAAATTCAATAAGCTCTTTTATATCTTTTTGACGTTTTACTAAATCCTCTTTTGTGAGAAGTAATTGAGATATTTGCATGTTTGCACGACCAAATATCTCGTTAAGTGCAGTTATAATATAAATCTGTCCAATACTGGCTGCAAGCTTCCGATGACTATTATGTTCTGATACATCAATAAATCTG
>CAZJVI010000082.1:0-6529 GCA_964549385.1 uncultured Gammaproteobacteria bacterium | reverse complement strand
TATAAGAAAATAATCCAAAATAGTATTGCATATCTTATAAATCAACAACTTCCTGATGGAAGTTTTGAAAGTTTTTCTTCAAAAGAAATAGATAATTTTTCAGATGCTCATATCTATCATACAAATTTTATTACAGCAATTATCCTCGAGACCCTTTCTTACCTACAAGAAACTCCAGAGTTACAAAAGATAAAAAAGAAAAATGTCGAATTTCTTCTTTCTCAAAAAAACGAGGACTGGTCATGGAATTATTGGTCGAAGAATGCAAAAGAATCAAAAACAATGCCATATCCGAATGATTTAGATGATACATTTTGCGCTCTTAATGCTTTATATATGTATGATAAGGAAATTCTTACAGGGTCAGCACTTGCTAAGATTATAAAATTATTAACTTTTGTTGAGATAAAAGAAGGCGGACCGTACAAAACATGGCTTGTTCAAAAAAAAACTGTGAGATGGGATGATGTTGATATTGTTGTAAACAGTAATATTGCATATTTTTTGTCTATGCAGGAAACAATTCTTCCTAATTTGCAGTTATTTTTTAAAAAGAGTTTGCAAAAAAAAGATATACGATCGCCATATTATCCATCAATGTATCCTTTTCTTTATTTTCTTTCACGGTTTTATCCTGAGAAAAAGAGCATTGAAGGCATACTACTTTCTGCCCAAAATAAAAATGAATATTGGGAAAATCCTTTGTATACCGCACTTGCTGTTTTGGCATTACTCAACGGAGAATTCCCGCCGCAGAAATTAAGAAAAAGCATTGCTTATCTGTTAGAAGCTCAAAAAAATAATCATTGGCAAGCATATGCTTTTTGTATTGATCCGATGCGAAATGGGCAGCGGCATTATGCAGGTTCATCTGTATTGACAACGATTTTTTGTCTCGCAGCATTGCAAAGATATCAGCATCAATTAAACAAGGTGCAAATATTTGAAAAAAGTGGAGATATCAAAAAAGAGAGATATCTTCAGAAAATTCTTTCTGGGAAAGAGTTTCAATTGCCGGATAAAGATCTTGCCAAACAAGGTAAAATATTGCTTGAAAAGACTCTCTCAAAAGACAAAACACAGCAAATTCCTCTTATGCCTTATTATTTTTTCAGTTCTTTGAAAAGTAAAAAACATACAATAAAAAATAGCGATATTGTTCTTTTGGGTCGAGCAAATGTGCTTGGGTGGCTTGCGTATACTATTTATGATGATTTTCTCGATGAAGAAGGAATCCCCCCACTACTACCAATGGCAAATATTTATTTAAGAAGATTAACTTTGATTTTTGATCACGCTTTTGCAAGAAACAAATTTGTTACTACGTTTTTTCATACAGTACTCGATAGAATTGAAAGCGCAAATTCATGGGAAACGACACATTGCCGTTTATCAGTACAGAATGGATTTCTAAATCTAGAAGGAACTAAACTTATTGACTATGGTAATTTGGAGCAACTTGCTCATAAATCATTGGGACACGGATTGGGTCCGCTGACAATATTTTTATTACTTGGATATAAAGAAAAAAGTAAAGAGTTTGTTTCTCTTTATAATTTTTTTATTCATTATCTTATTGCCAGGCAATTGCATGATGATGCTCACGATTGGGAACACGATCTTTCCAAAGGACACATTACGTTCACAGTCTCACTTCTTCTTAAGAAAGCTAAGGAAAAGAAAATAATAACAACAAAAAAAATGGAGATAAAAAAGACTATCTCAAAATTACACAAACTTTTTTGGTATGAAGTAATTGAAGAGATTTGTGTATATATTCATAATCATATTAAAAAAGCAAAAGAAGAACTTAATTCATCCTCGGTTATCTCGAATGCAAGTGTTTTAGAAAAACTGTTACAAGTCTATGAGGATGGTGCGAATAAAGCTTTAGAAGAACGGAAAAAGACAATAGATTTTTTACAAGTCTATTAATCTTGTCGTGTCTAAGCAGTTTTTATTGCAAATATGATACAAAAATTATATTGTTTCAAGATCGGTGGTTCTGTTATTACTGATAAAGCTATTCCCTATACTGCAAAGAAAGATACTATTAGAACATTAGCGCAGTCCTTAAAAAAAATAAAGTCTCCTATGGTTATCAGTCATGGGGTTGGAAGTTTTGCGCATCCATCTTCCAAAAAGTATATTCGCCAAAACGGTTATACAAGTCGTTGGGGACTCGCAAAGGTTGCGCGTGATGCGCAGGAAATCAATAGAATTGTCATGGATGTTTTTATTGATGTTGGACTTCCCGTAATTTCATTTAGCCCCAGAAGTTCTCTTCTTACTGAAAAAGCAAAGATAAATAAATTTTTTTTTGATCCGATCCTTGAAACATTGCGGCAAGGACTAATTCCTGTAATTCATGGCGATGGAATTTTTGATACAAAGCAGAAAATTGCCATTTATTCAGGAGAAAATTCTCTACATCTGTTGATACAGTATTTGCTAAAACATGATTTTTCGATCGAGAAAATTATTCAACTCAGTAATGTCGATGGCGTTTTGGATGAAAAGAATAGAGTTATTCCCGAGATTACAAAAACTAATTGGATTCAAATGCAAAAATATATCAAAAAAATGTCTGTTGTTGACGTCTCAGGAGGGATGAGACATAAAGTAGAAGAAGCGCTTTCAATGACAAAGTATGGTATTGAAACAATAATTATAAATGGTAACAAGCGAAATACTTTTACAAATTTTATACAGGGCAAAAAAATGAACGGAACAGTTATACGGTAATGACAATTGGCGCAGAGGGTGACTCACAAGAAGGTGAACAGAGTAGAGTTGCCAATGACCTTATAAGAACAGTATCGTCTGGGTAAAAAAATCCTGTTTTTGAAAAAAGATCCCAACGGGTACAGGCGTCTGATATTACAAATTTTATATAATGTATTTATGCAAGAGTTGATTGTTGTGGTTAATGATAACAATGATGAGATCGGCACTGCACCGAAATTGACATCTCACAATGCGAACACCCCTTTGCATCGTGCGTTTTCCTGTTATGTTTTCAATAAAGAAGGAAAGTTTTTACTCACACAACGCGCGTTAAGTAAAAAGGTATTTCCAGGAGTGTGGAGCAATAGTTGTTGTGGACATCCAGGACCAGGAGAAGCAACAACGGATGCTATCAAAAGACGGTTACTATATGAATTGAATTTGGTACCGGAAACACTAGAAGTGGTTTTGCCTAATTTCCGATATCGTGCGGAAATGGAAGGTATCGTGGAAAATGAAATTAGTCCTGTATATTTCGCAACAGTTTCCAATAATCCTACGCCAAATCCAAAAGAAGTTGAATATTATGAATGGATTGCATGGACAAAATTTCTTCAGCGTTTGAAAGAAGATCCAAAGAAATATTCACAATGGTGTAGAGAACAGGTGATGGAGTTAGAGAAATTAAAAATAATTTGATGAGGGAAGATAGGGTTTTTAAATATATTTGGCAAAGCCTTCTAAGATATGTTTTTTTAAAGATTAAGGATAAAAGAATTTTTTAATTATTAATCAAAATTTTTTAGTTTGAATTTCTGCTTTCCCTTCCACAGTTCCAGTTAATGCTATTTCATCAAAAACAAACTGTTGTCCTGCATTCACATTGATAACGTTACTATTTCCATTTGCATCTAGATAGCCTTCAGTTACCAGTCCTTTATCAACAGTTACAGTTATAGCATTGGTTTTTTGATCCATTGAAATTTCTGCTGAACCTCTATTGATTGCTGTTATGAGATTAAACGTGCGGACACTCATCGCACTCTGCCCAGTGTTTTGATACATTACGCTTCCTGAAGTTTGCTCCAAAACAATATTTATCGGAAGCATTTGAATAAAGGTAACCAAACTATTAGGAGATAAAATAATTGCTTCTGCATTTTGTATCACTACTGCCACATTGCCATTTTTGCTTGTTCCTAATTCTTCACCTTGCTGAATTGATCGTGGAGATTTCAACTTTACGGGATTTTCTGCAGTTCGAGAAAGCCAAGTGGCCGTTCCAGACATTGATGCGATATTTCCTTTTAATGATTCTATTGGAGCGGTTGCCATAGAAAACTTTGTTGCTATGGCTGGTTTTGATAGGATAAAAGCAACGCTTTGATGATTCCAATATGAATAACCCACCACTGCAGCAACTCCAACAAGAAGAAATAAAAGAAAAATGATTACAGATTTCATACTATGAATATAAAGCAAAGCTTATCACAATTCCCATTGTATCTCTAGAATGGAATAATACAAAATCTGTTTTAGATTGCAACTCTATTCATTGCAATTGCTTTGAATGTTCCCTCAATTTCATAATCCATTCCTTCCTGAATAAAAATTCCATCCCCTTTAAGTAAAATAATCTGTTTTTCATTAATGAGTATTTCCATTTTTCCATCATAGATTTGATATATGCGATTATACGAGGCTTTGCCTTTTTCAAAATAGTCTGTGACTTCAATCGTATCAACTGAAAGACTATTGAATGCATCCTTTGCAATAAGATGAGATATATCTTTATCGACAAACTTTTTTGTAGATTTGTCTGATGAACGAACAATCATAAACATATGGTATAAAAATTATCTTACATGCATTTTTTGCCAGGAGCACAAACTCCTTTCGGCATATGTGAAGAAGTATTGTCACAATTTGCAATTTTACTGTCACACAAGAGTTTTGTTTGTGGAGTATTTGTTAATTCTTTTGGAACAACAATACGTGACAAAAAGAAAAACAAAATAAAAATTGCGATATAGATGAATAAAAATAATAAATGTTTCACTTCTTACAGTATATCGGATTTTTACTGCAGTTTCCTCTTTATCTTTTCAAGATCTTCTTCAATAAAAATTGGTTGCATGCCGTAAATTTCTTCTTTGATTCCCAAATCTTCCGAAATATTGTTGTAAACAAAAATCGGTTTTTTATAATGGAAAGCCAAAACCATTTCCATTAGCACATTGCCACCGATATATCCTGGCAAACCATTCTTTTCAAAATTTGCAACTAGTATCGCATCTGACCTCATTACTTCTTTGAAATGCGCTTTCATCAGCTGTGTTTTTTTCTTGTAGTCATTTTTATTTGTATACCATGTTTTATGCGCCGAGACTTCAAAATTGTTTGTTCGTTTCATTTCATATGCGGTCTTCGGAATGATCACCGTATATCCTATTTTTTTCAAATTTTTTTGCAGATCGAAAAGATAATGATAATGTGAAACACTTGCACAGATGGTAATTATTTTTCTTTTATTCATAAGAAACTATGTTATTGCATGGAAAAGCTTTGCGATAAAGTAACCAATAAACGCTGCTGAAAGGCCAATAATGACCATTCTGATGCCGCTCTTCCACCAGCTTCCTACAAGAGTCACTGCCTGATACATACCAACAGCAAAAAGAGTGATGCCGCTTATCACAACGGCAATGAGTAAACCCTGTCCACCGGCAAAAAAGAAAAATGGAAAAAGAGGGATAAGATGACCAATTGCAGTCGCAATTGTTACTATTACAGAACTTTTTAAAACAGCATGAGTATCGACAGGAGAAATTTTCAGCTCTTCCGCCATCATTGTATCAGCCCACAATTTTTTATCGGCTGTTATTGTGTCAACAATTTTTTCAAGAATGTCTCCTTTAAATCCTTTTTGCTCATAAATTTGTCTCACTTCTTCTCTTTCCATTTCCGGAACTTTTTCTATTTCATCCATCTCTTTTTTCCTTTCACTTTCATAATAGTCTCTTTGTGAAAGCGCTGATGTATATGCGACGGCTCCCATTGAAAGTGATTCTGCAATTGTTGCTGAGAGAACTGTTGCTATGAGTATTTTTATATCACTTGAAGCTGCCATAACACCAAGAATAATACCAAGTGCATTAACAAGTCCATCCTGTCCGCCCAAAATGACATCGCGGAGTGGGTTACCTATTGTATGTTTTTCTCCTTTTTGATGGAGGAGAAATGCTTCCTGCGAAGGTCTTTTGCGCAAATTTTGCTGTTCCATCATATATAATAGTATATCACCCTCAATTTAATACATCAGTAAGAATTTTCATATTGTATTAAACATAAATTCAGTTAATATTAAGTAAGTATTGCTAAAGTATAATTATTATATAAACGATGAATGGAAGTACTATTCTCTATAACACATTGCAGAAATGGACTGATAAAAAAGATAAACACATAGGTATTATCGAGGTGGCTTCTGATCAAAAAATAACCTATCCAGAACTTCTTTCTGCCATTGCTTCTTTACAAGAATTCTTTGGAGAAAATCCTCAAACGATTATTCTTGCAGTCTCAGGTAGTATTGCTAACTCGGCAGTATGGTTTACCGCGATGATATTCGGACATCATCTTATTCCTATTTCTCCAAATACAACAGAATTTGAATACAAACAGTTGGTCAAAAAATACAAACCTACATTTCTTATTACTGAAACAGATAGTTGGGTTACCCAACCTGATGCTCAACAACTTACGTTAAGATCTATTCAATTAATTATTGAAAAAGGAATAC
>CAZJVI010000081.1:0-6603 GCA_964549385.1 uncultured Gammaproteobacteria bacterium | reverse complement strand
CAAGTAACTGATAAATATGGTATCCACTGGATGGTAAATATCGCCGCAAAGAAATAAATCAATGTAGCCTCCCAGTTAAAAAACCAGAGATTACTGTTGGTTCAGTACAGAGAACTCCCTGAGGTGTCGGAGTCCTTAGTAGTCCCAGTGCTTGGCTTCTTACTACTCTCATTGCGTCTAAAAGATGTCTTTCCCTTAGAGCACCATTTTCCTGAACTGCTAATCCAGTTGTAAAATCAAATAATAATTGGCCTGCCTTTGGTGTAGCAAATCTACTACTGGGGTCATCAGACTTTAGTCGTGACAAGTATCTTGTATACATAAGCTGGTCATGAGGATTAATAAGGCGTGCATCTTGTACTCTAGCAGCTTTCCTTAATGTATCCTTAAGCAAATCTAATGGATGTACTACGTCACTATATTTTGCTGTTAACTCTGCCCATGTACCATCAGGTAAATTTGTCGAATCGAATCCAGCCATCACGGCTGCGACATCAGCCCCAACATTATACATTTTGTAGTCTTCCGCTGTTACAAGGGATCCTTTTAAATCGACTAACATAGATTTTTTGTGGCAGGATTATTGGTCGTATTATAGGTAAGAATTTTTATTTTGTCAAAGCAGATTGTGGGGGTGATTTTATTTGGTGTATAATAAATTTATGAAAAGAATTGTTGTAACAGAATTTATGTCCCTTGATGGTGTTTTTGAAGATCCTGGTGGGGCTGAAGGTTTTAAATATGGCGGTTGGACGATGTCCTATGGTAATGATGAGTTCATGAAGTTTAAATCTGAAGAGCTTAGGGCAGCAGATATACAACTTCTTGGGAGAATTACTTATGAAGGATTTGCCCAAGCATGGCCTGAGTACAGTGGTGATGAATTTTCTGATAAGTTTAATGCGATGCCGAAATATGTGATTTCTTCTACTTTGAAGAAGGCAGAATGGAATAATTCTCATATTATCAAGAAAGATTTTGCAAAGGAGATTGCACGACTGAAAGAAGAAGAGGGGAAAGGAGATATTCTGGTGAGTGGCAGCGGACAGTTGGTGAATTTTTTGCTCGAAGAAGAATTAGTTGAGGAAATTCGTCTACTTGTTTATCCAGTAGTTCTCGGGAAAGGCAAAAGATTGTTTAAAAATATGCATAAAAAATTAAAACTTATCGAGTCAACCCCATTCAAAACTGGTGTACTCGCTCTGCGCTACGAGCCAAAGATGTAATTCTTATTCTATGCTAAAAAAAATCGATCAACGCTGGTTTGCTTTTGTTATCCTTTGTTTGGGAACCCTTATGGAAGTGCTTGATTCCACGATTGTAAATGTGGCCTTGCCCTCAATTCGTACCGATCTTCATTTTTCAGAATCAAATCTTGCGTGGGTAATCAATGCATATCTTCTTATTTTTGGTGGTTTTCTTTTGCTTGGAGGCAAACTTGGCGATCTTTATGGGCAAAGAAAACTTTTTATTATCGGCATTACGGTTTTTACTCTTGCGTCGCTCACATGCGGGATAGCTGACTCGCAAGCAGTTTTGATCATTGCTCGAGCAATTCAAGGATTGGGTGGAGCAGTTCTTGCGGCAGTATCGCTTTCTCTTGTTATGAATTTATTTACCAAACCTGATGAACGTGCTAAAGCAATGGGATATTTCGGATTTATTGCAGCGGGTGGCGGAGCCATTGGAGTTTTGGTTGGGGGAGTTTTGACAAGTTCTTTTGATTGGCATTGGAATTTTTTGGTGAATGTGCCGATTGGGATTGCCGTTATTATCTTATCATTTAAAGTGTTGCCAAATACGCGCGTCAATGTTGCACATCGGAATCTTGATATCGGCGGTGCTGTGACTATAACATCCTCGCTTCTTCTTGCAGTCTATGCAATTGTAAATGGCAATCAAACTGGCTGGACATCATTTCAGACAATTGGTTTGTTGGGAGTTGCTATTATTCTTCTCGGAATATTTTTGTGGATTGAATCGCGGGTTCGTGCGCCGCTTATGCCACTGACTCTTTTTAAATTGCGAAATGTGTCTGTCGCAAATATCGTGGCGTGTTTGTGGGCTGCGGGGATGTTTGCGTGGTTTTTCCTTTCTGCATTATATCTGCAACTCGTTTTACATTACACGCCTTTGCAGGTTGGGCTTTCTTTCTTGCCGGCAAATGTTATTATGGCTGTTTTTTCTCTTGGTCTTTCCGCAAAATTTGTCATGCGGTTTGGGATCAAAAGACCGCTTGCGATTGGGTTGGTATTTGCCGCTTTGGGACTTTTGCTTTTTGTACGCGTGCCGGTGCAGGGGAATTTTATCGTAGACGTCCTGCCAAATATGATTTTGTTGGGGATTGGTGCGGGAGCAGCCTTTAATCCGATGCTTTTGGCAGCGATGGATGGTGTGCCGCCTGATGAGTCAGGTCTTGCATCAGGAATTGTGAATACGGCTTTTATGATGGGCGGGTCGTTGGGGTTGGCAATTCTTGCGAGCGTTGCTGCCTCTCAGACAAATAGTTTGCTCTCTTCTGGTCATTCACAATTAGCTGCACTTACCGGTGGTTATCACGCAGCGTTTCTTGTCGGAACAATTTTCGCAGGCCTGGCAGCACTTTTGAGTGCGACATTGTTGCGGGTTTCAAAGGCGTCTTTAGATAATAAAAAATAAAATACTAGCTTTTATCTTCTTTTAAGAGTAAAATCAGCCTTAAATATGGACGATCCTGACTTGCAATTTGGTGAAGTAAAAAAAGCGGAGAGAAGTTTTAATGAGTCTCAAAAACAAAGGGCCGATCTAAATGAAATTCATAGGCAAAAGTTAGCTGAATATTATGATAAGCTTGCCTTATATTCAGCATCGGCATTATCATTTACAGTAACTTTAATTGGTTTTTTGTTTACAAACAAAAATTTATTACCCATTTATAAATCAACTTTGTTGAGCCTACCAATTGTTTATTTCATCTATGGGGGATGGATTTTACTCGCATATTCTTTAACCGCAGCACTAATTAGCCGAAAAATGGATGCTCATTATATTTCGGATTTCGGACACTACCAGTATCTAAAAAAAGGTAAAGATTTCGAAGAAAAAAGAATAGAGTTTATTGAAAAATATCCTGAGCTTAAACCTTTTGATTTGTCGAACGCTGAATTACCAGGATGGTTGAAGGGAAAAAAAGAATTCATTGAAAAGTTACCCGCGGCTTTAAAAAAATCAGAGAAAAATAGAGATTTTTATTTTTTTATGCTACGTTGGTTAAGAAATACAAGTGAGATTACTGCACTTATTGGGACTTTATTAATTTTAATATTTGGTATTTTGTCTTCACAAAGAATCCTTTTCGGGGTATGATAAAGATATCATGAGAAAAATATTTTTTAAAAATCAAGAATTTGATATTTCAAAATTAGTTTATCCAATTTTAATCCATGGCCAAGAGGGTGCTGGTGCTTCGTTATATACGGTTTCACTTGCTGCAAATCTTTATTTACAAAATAACAGGATTATCTTTTTATGTGGATACACAATGGCGGAAAAGGAATTTACAGAACAAGTTGGAACGGTTGATAAAAGTAACATACAATTTTTTGTAAAAGAAAAAGTCGAAGACTTTAAAGATGCCTTATCCCATGCAGATGACAATACAATAATAGTTGTTAAAAATATCGAAGAATTTGAAGAGGAAGTTTTTCAACTTGTTTGTTCCCACAATAAAATAATCATATCTGGTGATATATATAATAGTGTGTTTAAAGATAAAATTCTCGCAAATCACTTTGCTACACGAATATTCTTTTCATCGATAGACAGTTTTAATATTCCTGAAATGAACAAATACGAAGGTTATTTGATTTCTGCAACAGCAGATGGTATAACAAAAATTGAATAATATGAGAAAGATATTTTTATTCATGATGACATCGCTGGATGGGTATTTTGAAGGGCCTGATCATGATTTGTCGTGGCATAATGTTGATGCTGAATTTAATGATTTTGCCCATGTGCAGATGAAAGAGGCAGATACGATTCTTTTTGGCCGTAGAACCTATCAGCTAATGGAATCTTATTGGCCCACCGAATCCGGACGTGAAGATGATCCAGAAGTTGCGCGGTTGATGAATGAAACGCCAAAAATTGTCGTCTCATCCAGTTTTAAAAATGTAACAGAAACAAAGATCTGGAAACATGTCCGCTTGATCAATGAAAATGTTAAAGAAGAGATTATAAAATTAAAAAATGAAAAAGGAGAGGATATCATCCTTCTTGCCAGTAGTAATTTGTGTGTCAGTTTGCTTGAATGGGGACTACTTGACGAAATCCGCATCATGATAAATCCAATTCTTATCGGAGAGGGAACTGTTTTGTTTGAAGGCTTAAAGAAAAAGTTGGAATTAACACTCGTTAAAGAAAGAAAATTTCAATCAGGGAATGTACTCCTCACATACCGCGTTACAAAATAATTACTGATTGCAGATGAACTGCAGTGTTGAAGAAAAAGGTGAGAATTGTGGCTGCGTAGCATTGAGACTCGTCGCATAAGCGTATCTCGCATAATACGTTACGCCGTTTGTAAAATTCACACTCGCTGTTTGATTTGATTGACCGTTGGTATTTTGAAAAGAATTATAGGTGTCATTTGCACCTTCTGACGTTCCGACTTCAAGCCAATATGATTGTGCATTGCTAACTGATGCATACGACATTTGGCCGCCCCAGACATTGTTAATCAGATTGCCGCAGCTTGCATTGATTGGTCCGCTTGGCGGACTTAAGACAAGACCTGAATTTATCGTCAATGATACATTTGCTCCCGGCGCTGCTATTGATTGTGTTTGTGATAATGCGATATCAGTATCGGTGCCATCAGATTGAGTTTGTTTCAGAACGGCAACAATGTCATACCACGTTGCAAGTTGAGCTCCTGTCCATTGCCACGTTGCGCCATTGGTTGGCATGACATTATTGACGGCGACTTGGTATTGTTGAGTGTTGTACACTCTTTCCAAAATGACAATTCGAGAATTTGCCGGTGCGACACCATTGAATTGAATGCTTCCTGAAATCATTATCGGAGTTGGAGTAGGTGTTGGTGGCGGAGTAGGCGTTTGGGTTTGAGTTTGAGTGGGGATAGTAACTGCTGGTTTGGCAGTTGGAATTGGAGTTGGTGTCGCAGGTGGTTGTGCTTGAGAATTAATCGTAAGTTTTTCATTAAGCGCTGGAGCACTGACTTCAAGAATTGGTGAAACACCGATTTGATTTCCAGCACTATCAAGAAGTACCCCGATGATCTGATATGTTTGTCCAGCTGTTGAAGTGGCATAGCTCATAAATTGTGTCTGTTGAGCGGGGAGGTTGGATGCAACTGTTGTATATTTCGTTTCGCTGAGCATTTTGCCTTTGACTGAAATTGTCGAATTTGGCGGAATATATCCATCGACAAGAATATTCCCTGAAATTATTGCAGTTCCTGTAGTTCCTGCAGGCTGTGCTTGAGGAATGTTAAAAATAAGCGTTTCATCTGTCGCTGGCGCGGTTACTTCCACAGGATCTGATTTCGCGATTGTTTTACCGTTAGAAATAACTGCAGCTGTAAGAGTATATGACTTTCCTGCATTTGTACCGTCCAAACTCCATGTCCCTTGATCTACTGCAGGAAAATTTTGTGGAGAATTCGCAGTGTCAGTGGTAGACAATGCATTTTTTCGTCTGATGACAACGGTTGCTCCTTGCGGGATAACGCCATTAATATCAAACGTTCCGCTGATAATCGAGTGGGAAATTATCGGTAAAGAATTCTCAATTGTAGTGTTTCTTAACAAAAGAAATGCTGTTGTCGAAAGGGAAAGAATTGTGATTAGAGACAGACAAATCAAAATAATGTGTCTTCTCCAAAAGGGTAGCTGTACTTGTGCAGGCGGCTGTATTTGGGTGGGCAAGAGTGTTTCCATAAATATCCTGCCTATTTTTTTATAGCATAGAAAAGCACTAAATTTCTACCAGTGATTGCTTATTTAGGCTTAAATTAACTCTTGCATATGCAAAATTTTTTCTTTATACTCACATTAATGAAGAAAAATAATACTGGTATTATTGTAGCAGTTATAGTTATTCTTTTACTCCTTGGTGGGGCATATTATTTTATGCATCATGGTAATTCGATGATGCATCCTATGCAAGCAGGAGAAGGTGCAAATCCTCAGAGTCAAGCTTCTACGCAAAAAAAATCTCTCTTTGATTTCTTCTCAATGGCAGGAAGCCAGAAGTGTACTTTCTCTGATGACACAAATAAAAGTGCCGGTACGGTGTATGTAAGTTCAGGCAAAATGCGCGGAGATTTTCAAGAAAGTAATAATAGTACTGGAAAAACAGAACAAACCCATATGATTAACGACGGTACATATGTTTATATGTGGACTGACGGACAAAACAATGGATATAAAATGTCTGATCAGTTTGTTAAGCAAGAAGAAGCACAATCTAGTGAAGCTAAAACACCTTCGAATGCAGGTGGGAATCCACAACCATCACAAGGTGTAGATATGCATCAAAAAGCAAATTATTCATGCGGTGGTTGGTCTGCTGATAATTCACTTTTCACACCTCCATCAG
>CAZJVI010000080.1:0-6758 GCA_964549385.1 uncultured Gammaproteobacteria bacterium | reverse complement strand
TCAGCTATGTTGTTTCAAGTTTAGCTTTTATAACCAATCGTTCCCATGTTGTCCCAGGAGGCGTACACGTAATTATACTAAGATAGCTACCATTGGTATCCTGTTCAAGATATGACGTGTCCTCAGCAGGAACAATAGTCATACTAATAACGGTGTATGTGTATGTTTTACTACCGACAGTAATGAGAACTGCATCTCCGATTTTTGTATTAAGCGCTGTTGCAAAAATATCATGAGGATTCTTTGGATTAAACCACTGAGGAATTGTTGAATGTCCAAAAACAGCTACATTACCGACATTTGGAGGAAGAGCGGTCCCCGCAAAATGGATAAGATGAAGATTAACATCATTATCAGTTGTTGAAACATATTCAGGCGGTATACCCAGCGCTGGAATCGCAAGGTAAAAATTAGATAATTGTTCTGTTACACCAACTTCTTGATACTGATTAGGATTTGTTGGAGGAAGCCAACTGGTGTCATTGGGATTTGCCAACTGTGTTATCTGATTTGCTGTGTTTGCTAACAAACTCGAAAGAGTATTTTGCGATATGACTGTTGTTTGTGGGATAGGCGAAGCAAACGCTTGGTTCGTAAAAGCAGGTTGGATATAAATTTCATAGGCAACAAGCGGATAAAAAGTAAACGCGGCAAGTGAAAAACCTGCCACTAAAATAAAAAGTCCGGCAAATCGCATGATCATCCGTTTATTTATCATTCTTCCTTTTTTATAAACAAGTTTTTGCATAGAGTAAACTTTTACGCTTATATTTTATTCTGCTGTGAGCATAACAGAGATATGGTGCGGCAATGATGGGAATAATAACGGAAGAAAAGGAATTGAAGGCGAGAAAGTAATATCTGCAGTTTGTACTTGCGGCAAATTACCCAACGTGTTTTTCGCAGACCCAACCGATTTATTTTGTACTGCACTAATAACATCCTGCTGATTAATATTGGGAAGAAGTCCTGCTTGAAGAGAAACAGTTGCAGCCGCAGAACCTTTTGTTTTTTGTTGTGCATCAGAAATCGTTTCTTTTACACTGTTTTTTGCAATATTTGGATCCTGAGGATATTTACTTGTCATAATGGATTTGGCAAAACTATCCATATCACTATTGGCATATTCCATACCGCTATATGCCACTGTTGCATTTAAGCTGACTTGTGCCGCTTGATCGCCAACGTTATGACTAAAAACTTGATTTTGCAGTGTTGGACTTCCAACCAGTGGCAGAACCGCGTAGCCTGAGTCAGCTTGTTGATCCAATTTCTGCTGTGCAGAATTTTGAACACTCTTTGGTAATTGCGAACGCAATTTTGCAATATCAGCTGAGGAAACAACCGTCACTGTCTTATTTGTCCCACCTGAAAATGCATTATCATTTTTTGCAGCAACAGTGTTATCATTGCCGATGGCAAACTCTGTCCCTGAGGGTTCGTTGCCATTTGTCCCAAGATCTTTTGCTGTAACGCTCGTTTGTGTTGTTCCAGGCGTTGTCCCTGAAAAAATATCACCTGATTCAGAAGCAACTGTCACATTATTATCAAGAAGAAATACTTGCCCATTGCTTGCTGTTATTGTGGTTCCGCTGTTAAGCGTAACGGGATTTTGATTATTATTATAAATAGTCACCGTCCCTTTTGCTTTATCTCCCACATCTTTACTACCAGTTGCTGTTGTTGAAACTTGTCCCGCAATAGATGTAGAAATACTTTTTGCTGCAATAACATTATTGCTGAAATCATTTGATGCCCCAGTTGAGAATGTTACTGTTTCATCTTGGCTTTTTGAATCAGGCTGCATGGTAAGAACAATATTTGCCTGCATATTATTGTAATAAAACCATACAACTCCGACCAAAAGAATTACAATTATTACAATCGGCAAAGCAATTTTCAGAACTGATTTGTTACCCTTCAAGGTAACTTTTGAAAAAAATTGACCAAACGCAGGCACTTTGAGGTTTTTAGGAAGTTTTAGTGCTGAAAGACCAGCTAACATGCTTTGGACGTTTTTCTTACGTCGAGGCAACTCACTTTGAGGCTCTTCATCATCGCTATAAACTTCCTCATGAGCTTTATCGTCTGTTTCATTCTCATAAAGATCTGCTGGTTGACGCTCTGCAATATCCTGATCAACAACAAAACCAAAATCACTTACAGCTGGCTCTTCATTTGGTTCAATAGCGCTTTTTTGAACATCCTCTTCGGGCTGTTCATCGGAATAAGCGTTTTCTTCTTCATCCTGTGCTTCTTTTATTTCTTCTTGCAGTGCGGCTTCCGAAAGTTTATGCAATTCTTCAGGTTTATCTTCTATAACTTTGAAACCCATTTGTGTCGCAGCACCAAACATAACAGCCCTCGTATCAAATGCCTCAGGCAAGACAGTTACCTGAGGAACATGAAGAAACGGCAGATGTTTACTCCATTGATGAGAAAGAAACGCATGATGAGTTCGTTCATTTGGCTTGCTTTGAAAAACAACAATACGTGCAGGGAGGACAGGAACGGTAAAGTGTCCCAATAGTTTATCAACGGTTAATGGAACAGATTCCAGATGAGGACTTGTGACCGACTCGATTATTTTCCCACCGCGAAGAAGACTCAACGTTACTTCTTTTTTGTGGATTTCGGCAAAAACCGCTGAGACAGGTGCACCTTCTTCTTCCTGCATTAAATGCGTTATTGCCTCAGTTGTCACCATAAAGCCAATTGGCGTAAGATCCAAAGCATTACATGCTTTTTTCAATTTTTCCAAATATTCTTTTTTAATTTTTTTTGTCTCAGGATCAACCCAGTTGTCTTTGACACCAAAAATCGTCTGATGCGTTTGAATATCTGGCGGCAATAGTTCTTCTGCACGGCTGATAGCTTTATCAATCGTTGTAATAAGGTCGTCAAGTGAAGTATCTTCCAAAGACTCGGGGAAAAAAGCTTCATGAGAGTTAACTTTTCTAAGAATTCCCTCTTCAGCTTTAAGAATAACCGCAGCAGCTTTTTCATCCGTGAGGACAAGCGAAAGATAATACTCCGATTCTTCTTTGTTTGATGTGAGAAATGAAAAGGGCAGCTTCATATTTAGATTTCTTGATATGAGAAATGAGAAGTTCTGGAATAATCGATGTCCCAATTCAATAATTCAAAATTTCAAGGACAAAGACATCCCACTTCACATTTCAAAATATCTCAGTATTATCCTACCACCGCATAGATTCTTCGCATTTTATTGCCAAGATTCTCCTGCTTTATTATCTTAAACGATTTTACCTTTTCTGTAAATTCAACGTGCGGTCCTCCACAAAACTCGATTGAATAAGCATCTTTTGGGTTTTTCGAATCGCCCCCGATAAAATAAATTTTTGAGACATCAGCATACGTATCCTCAAAAAGTCCAATTGCTCCTATATTTTTCGCTTCTTCTGTGGGAATCATCTCAAAATGAACCGGTAAATTTTCTTTAATTTTGCCATTCACTGTTTTTTCGAGCTGTGAAACTTCCTCATCGGTTAATTTTCGATCAAAATTGAAGTCAAAACGCAGCCGTTCTGTTGTAATATTTGAACCTGATTGGTGCAGCTGCTTGCCAAACATATCGCGTAAGGCTTGATGCAACAGATGCGTTGCCGTATGCCCCATGACAGTTCTTTCTTGATGATCAGCGAGACCTCCACGGAATTTTTGTTCTCCACCTTTTTTACTAAGCTTTTGATGCTCTTCCATTTTTTCTGCAAATTTTTGTCTATCAAACGTGTATCCCAAACTTTCAATCTGCGTCGGAGATAACCCATGAGATGAATACAGATAAAACACATCATCCGGCGAAATTTCAGTAACACCCATTAATTCATCACCCACAGGCTTATATTTCTTCAAAACATATGCTTTTGCTTTTGTAAGAGCTGTAGAGTACTTAGTAATTTCTTCAAGAATAGTTAGCTTAATCTCTTCAAATTTATCAACAAGATCTGGATCTGTTTCTTTATATTGATCAATAATTGTTTCAATAATTGGCGAGATCTCCTTCCCATTAAGTTGAGAGAAGTTGTCGTAAGCTCGACGAATTAATCTTCTCAAAATATATCCTTGATCTTTATTTGACGGCTTGACTCCAGCAGCAATAATAAAAGCACCCGCGCCAAAATGATCAGTGATAATCTGCATTGCCTTTTTATTCTTTGTATAAACAGTACCTGTCTCTTTCTCAATACTTTTAATTGTTGGCGCGAAAAGAGAAGTCGTGAACATATCGGATTTATCCTCCGCAGCACCAAGCAATCTTTCAAGTCCGCCACCAAAGTCGACATTTTGTTTGGGAAGAGGTTTGAAGCTTCCGTCTTTCTGTTTTATATATTGCATAAAGACGCTATTTCCGATTTCCCAATAACGCCCACAGTCACAATTTACATGACACTTCTCGTCTTTAAACTTGCTCTTCTCATGCAAACCTAACTTGGCACCGAAATCATAAAAGACTTCACTGGTGGGTCCGCCCGGCTCACCGGCAGGCATATTTGCAGGAACTCCCGCACGAGACCACCAATTTTTCTCAACACCATAGGTGAAAATCTTTTCTCCTACTTTTGCTTCAATTCCGACTTTGGAAAAAAGTTTTTTCCATATTTCAATACTCTCTGTATCTTGAGAAAACTCTTCATTGCCGGCAAATACTGTCACATACAAATTCTTAGGATTAATCCCCAAACCATTCTTTTTATCAATAAGAAATTCAAAGAACCACGGAAGCTGTTCTTTTTTAAAGTAATCACCCAAGGACCAATTCCCTATCATGCGGAATAATGTTGTATGCCGGTCATCTCCAACTTCTTCAATATCATTCGTTCTGAAGGAATTTTGAATATTAAAAAGCCGTGTGCCTAAAGGATGTTCTTCTCCCAATAAATATGGTACAAGTGGCTGCATGCCACTAGAGGTAAACAGCGTTGTCGGGTCATTTTGTGGAACAAGCGACGAATTCGCGATGCGTTTGTGGCCGTGACTTTCAGAAAATGTCACGTATTTATTGATAATATCAGAAGCCTTCATAGTAGAACTCATTATAACATCTTGTCAAGAAAAAACGAAGTCGCCTACACCTAAAAATATTCCGCGATAGCTCAATAGTAGATCAAGAAGCTGTTAACTCTGACGTTCTAGGTTCGAGTCCTAGTCGCGGAGCTTCAATTTTTAGCCTCAGACGAACATTTTTCGTAGCCTCAAATTTTTTAAACCCTGAGTAGGATTCGAACCAGCTTCTGGTTGCTTATTACAATATTAAATTGTAGAATATACACCATTATTTTTTGCTCTAGCAAACTATAAATTATGTCAAAAGACAAATTACCTTTTGATCATGGTGTTGATGAAATGAGAGGTCTTAGAACTTCAGAAATTCCTCAACCAGTAATCTCTTTCCGAATACCAACAGCACAGGAAGAATGGGCTCGTTCTTTGTACTATTATGATAAATCTGATTCTTTTAGGGATGGACAGATTTTTCATTATCTTAGATTGCCAACGCAAGCAATATATAATGAGCGTGCAATGCAGATTGGCGGATGGTCAACACTTGGAGGATATAAAGAACCAAATGGTGCATTTACCAGCTTTTATAGATGGACAGATCCGATCCTTCGAATTACCGACCCTCATCAAATCTCACCAACAGAACTTGCAGAAGTAGGCCAATTTTTTATGGATCAGGTTTATCCAAAGGATAGAGATCTCTATAAAGGTTATCTGGAAGCATTGGAGGCTGATCGGCCAACATTTGAGGAGCAAGTCTTTCCAAGATTTCAAAGAATGCATCAACAATGGGGATTTGTTATACCATCTAGAGGATACGATGCTGTGCTAACGCGATATGGAACAGAAGGTAGTTACCAAAGTAAAACCAATCCTGGAAAAGTAACAGTACCACCATTTAAAGAGAGAGTACCTTGGGTTGGTTTTCAATCGAATGTACCTTCTAACAGATTTAGTAATAATCAACTGCGAACAAATACTATTCATGAACTTTTACATATTGGCGTTCAGGATCCAGTTGTCGATCAGTTTGTGCTAACGCAATCGGAAAAAGAATTAGTTATTGATTGGATGTGTCAACGTGGATTTGGAGATTTACTTCCCGATTATACAACCCAAGACAACTATGCTTCCTTGCATAATTATGATCCCAACTGGGCTCGTGTACGAAAACTTCATAGACATCTAATAGATAATGGAAGAATAGATAATTTGCCACAAACAGTTTCAGATTTCGTAAATTCCAATCCTTGAAAGCATCTGGGTAGGGGTGACTCTATAAACTAAATCTGACACTGTGAGGACACATCTGGAATGTAAATATATTCCTCATTACGCTCAATAGCGGTTCGTCGTCCACGATGCGGAGTAAGTATTTTTGAGGCTGATCTTCAAGACCTCTTCCTTTTCCTCAGACTGGTTAAATTCGTTTCTACAAAACTGAAGCTGGCAATTATTCTTAAGACATCTACCTCTAAGTCACTTTTCTGTACGTGTAGAGTCCCACTGTAAAAGCACCAAAACTTCAGGTGATCACGTCCTCAAGTCATAAGAAACACTTTGCACCCTGTCTCAAAAACCTATAACAATTCTCAGGAATATCAGACTAACGGAGCAAGAAAATTAACATGGATAAAACATCTGTTCAGCTTTTCGAAGAGAATCCAAAAAAGCAGACTATTTTATGACAACACTTTTAATATTAACAAACTCAAGCATGCCAAACCTTCCCA
>CAZJVI010000079.1:0-6762 GCA_964549385.1 uncultured Gammaproteobacteria bacterium | reverse complement strand
ACAGAAGCATATAACCTTACAGGAACAGTATATAATGATGCCAATCAGAATGGCTTCCAAGACACAGGCGAGTCTGGAGTAGCAGGAGCAACAGTTTCCCTTAATACCGGACAGACAACAACCACAGACAGCAACGGCACCTACACCTTCTCCACTCTCGAATCAGGAACTTATACAGAGATCTTAACAGTCCCAACTGGCTATACACCGACCACTACCAATCCTGTATCAGTTCCCCTCGCGGCAAATACCACCGAGAATTTTGGAATCGCCCAACAGCAAGCAACACCAGTAGTAGCCATCAATGCAGGAGGAGACACACAAGGGGATTACGCAGCAGATACAGACTACTCAGGAGGGACAACGTATTCCTCAAGTGATGCCGTTGACACCAGCGCTGTAACCAACCCTGCGCCACAAGCGGTCTATCAGACCGTCAGATATGGCAATACTTTCAGCTATACTATCCCCAATCTCTCCGCCAATGGTACTTACACCGTACGATTACACTTCAATGAACTCTATTGGAACGCAGCAGGACAACGAGTCTTCAACGTTGCACTCAACGGATCTCAGGTTCTTTCTAACTTTGACATCTATCAAACAGCAGGCGGAAAGAATAAAGCAATCACAGAACAATTCCCAACAACAGCAGATAGTAATGGAAATATTACCATCAACTTCTCAACAGTAACCGATAACGCAATGGTAAATGGTATCGAAGTGTACAGTGGGACACTTCCTTCACCGACTCCAACTCCTACCCCAACACCAGTTTCATCATATGCCATAAGTGCTGGAGGACCAGGAGCAGGGAGTTATGTAGCAGATACTGACTTCACAGGAGGAACAACCTACAACACCAG
This sequence comes from uncultured Gammaproteobacteria bacterium, assembly GCA_964549385.1. Classification (GTDB taxonomy): domain Bacteria; phylum Patescibacteriota; class Microgenomatia; order Levybacterales; family UBA12049; genus JACDET01. Next base: position 5,896 of record CAZJVI010000079.1, on the reverse strand, counting down.
TGCAAGTATTGACACAAGTAATGTAACAAATCCTGCTCCCCAATCCGTTTACCAAAATGTCAGATATGGAAACTTCAGTTATACCATTCCAACATATAGTCCAAATACCAACTACTCAGTCAGATTAGATTTTGCAGAACCATATTGGAATGCAGCAGGACAACGAGAATTCAACGTCACCATCAATGGTACCCAGGTTCTTAACAACTTTGATGTCTATCAAGAAGCAGGAGGACAAAACAAAGCAGTAGCTGAAACATTTACCACCACATCAGACAGTAATGGACTGATCCATATTCAGTTCACCACGGTAACTGATAATGCCATGGTTAGTGGCATCCAGATCTCTCAACAATAGGCTTCGTTGTATAGTTTAAATATTACTTTTGAGTTTCTTCGTTAACGTTCAGAAGAATATATCTATTGAACAACAATTACTTTTCCGTGCTGTTGTGGGTGGAATTGGTTGTGGTAGCCGTAGGTACCGGGTTTGGCAAAAGTGTGAACAACAGATGAATTATTGCTAAAAACACCAAAATTAAGCTCACGGTGTAATTGATTGGTGGGATAATTATCTGAATTTACTGTCTCTTGAGATCCGCTTTTGTTTTCCCAACGAATCGCACTACCAACCTTGATTGTAATTTGATTTGGAGAAAAGCCATTTTTTGTAAGTGTTATCGCCGCTTCTTTAGGGAGTGGAGCCACACGATGAGCAGATGAGTCGTGAGAATTTGTTTGGTGAGGAGGTGTCTCAGTTGTCCAAATAATAAGACCAGCTAAAAGAATTATTATAATAGTAGCAATCATAATTAAATATTTTTTATTCATCATGACGAGTATAGCAAATTTTTGGCAAAATAATTATATCCCTGGTTGAAGCAAAGCTGTTAATCTGGTATACTTAGGCCATATGCCAGCAATACAACGCAGTGAATTTGCATTAGCCTTAAATCAAGTCGCAACCGAGCGGGGAGTTGACGTTTCTGTTGTTCTCGAAACAGTACAGAACGCAATTCTTGCTGCTTACCGCAAGGATCATCCTGGCGTAGAAGTTGAAGAATATAAAGCAATTCTTGATCCCAATACAGGCGAGGCAAAAATTTTCAACGGTGAGGAAGATGTTACCCCTCCAGGATTTGGTCGCATTGCAGCACAAACTGCCAAACAAGTCATCCTTCAAAAAATTCGAGAAAAAGAAAAAGAAGCTATTTTCACTGATTATCGAGATAAAGTTGGCGGAATCGTAAACGGGATGGTGCTTCGTTTTGCTGGGCCTAATGTTATTGTTGATATCGGGAAAGCTGAAGCTATTATGCCGGTTTCGGAACAGATTCCGAATGAAAAATATCATCTCAATCAGAGATTGGTATTTTATCTTTCTGAAATTCGTGAAGGAGCAAAAGGTGAAGAGATTGTTGTTTCTCGAGCACACATTGGTTTGGTTGAGGGTCTTTTTAAACGAGAGGTTCCTGAAGTTGCTCAGGGAAGCGTTGAGTTAAAAGCTGTTGTGAGAGAACCAGGCAATCGTGCAAAAGTTGCTGTCTATTCTGCACAGCCGGGTATTGATCCTGTTGGCTCTTGTGTTGGACAAAAAGGTGTTCGTGTACAGGCAATCATTCAGGAATTAGGAGGCCTGGAAAAGATTGATATTATTCAGTGGTCTGATGATATAAAGACATATATTGCGCAAGCACTTTCTCCTGCCAAAAATGTCCGTGTTGAAATAAAAGAAGACGAAAAAATTGCTCATGTTTTTGTCCCACAAGATGAGTTGTCTTTGGCAATCGGGAAAGAAGGACAAAACGTACGTCTTGCTTATAAATTAACACAATACAGGATTGAAATAGAAGGCGAAGGTACTTCGACAAGCTCAGCACAAAGTGCATCTGCTACTGAACCTGCCGTTGTTGAAGCTAAAGCGGACAAGCCTGTTGTTGGTGATGAAGAATCAAAATCTGCTGAAACAGCTGAAGTTTCTGAGAAACAAAAAGATAAGGAACCGGCAGAAGAAAAAGTTGAAATAACTCCTGAAAGTTCAGCACAAGAGGCTGTCCCGCAGGAAGAAGAAACAGTTGCAGAAAAAATAGTAGAAATTTCAGATGAAGAGCCAAAAGATACCCCAACTAACGAGAAGAAAGAGGAAACTGAAGAAAAGTAATTTCTAAAATCCTAATTTCTAATATCTAATATAATATCCAATGTTTTAATGCCCAATGTAAGTCATTAGTCATTTGAAATTTTATTAGAAATTGTGACTTAGACATTAGAAATTTATGAAAAAGAAAGTTTTATTATCATGCCGAAAGATATCCAAATACAAAAAAATAATCCACAACTCACAGAATTTCCACCTGTAGTCGCGGTTCTTGGTCATGTTGACCATGGTAAAACGACTCTTCTTGATGCAATTCGCAAAAGTTCAATTGCCGAGCGTGAAAAAGGCGGCATCACACAGAAAATCGGTGCGTCTTCCGTTGAAATTCTTCATGAGGGGAAAAAACGGTGGATTACCTTTATAGACACGCCAGGACATGAAGCCTTCACCAAAATGCGCGGAAGAGGCGCACAAGCGGCAGATCTTAGTTTGCTTGTCGTTTCGGCAGTGGATGGAATAAAACCGCAAACAAAAGAGAGTATTCAGGTTCTTCGAGCGGCAAAAACACCTTTTATTGTTGTTGTTACCAAAGCAGATCTTCCGACAAAAAATGTTGAGAAAGTCAAACAAGAATTGACGCAAGAACAAATCCAGCTTGAAGAATATGGCGGCGAAACGCCAATAATGGAAGTATCGGCAAAGACAAATCTTAATATCAAAGAACTTTTGGATTTAATCCTTCTCATGTATGAATTGCACCCAACGAATGGCTCAGAGAAAGCATCATTGAAGGCCGTTGTTATTGAATCAAAATTGGATATCCAAGCAGGTCCTAAGGCAACAGTTATTGTCAAAAATGGCACAATTGCTGTACGGGAAGATGTCCAAATTGATGGGCAAATTTTCAAAGTGCGTACATTATTTGACACAAACGGCAAACCTGTCCAGTCAGCAACAGTAGGAGATGCCGTTGAAATCTTGGGTTTTACCTCTGTACCACAGGTTGGAAGTTTGATTACCAATAAATCCGCGGAAACAGTAACAGTTGTTGAAGAAAAGAAACCGATGAAGCGGGAACTTGAATATACAAAAGAAGCGGAGCATAAAGGTATTTCGCTAATTCTTATCGCGGATACTCAGGGTTCACTTGAAGCAATTGTTAATGCTTTGCCTGAAGGAATTAAATTAGTTAATCAAAAAACTGGTATCGTTACTGATGCAGATATTCTTATGGCAAAATCTACTGGAAGTATTGTCCTCAGTTTTAATATAAAGATAAAACCGGAGGTTGCTTCTTTGGCATTTTCTGAAAAGGTACTTTTACGCAATTATGAAATTATTTATGAGCTTCTTGATGAAATAAAAGACGCACTTGAGGGGAAAATTCAATCACAAATGGAACATGTTTATGGAAGTGCGAAAATACTTGCCAAATTCCCTTTTGAAAAGACATTTGCTTTCGGCATTTCTGTTCTTGATGGCAGAATTGCGCGAGGTGATAGGTTGCGTATTTTACGAAACGATGAAGTTTTGGGCGAAACGACCATTAATTCTCTCAGAATTGGCAAAAATATAACTTCAAAAGTGGAAAAAGGTCACGAAGGAGGAGTTATTCTTAATGGAGGACTTGACATCCAGGTGGGAGATATGATACTATCCCATAGTTAATTGACTCGTATGCATACAGATCAATTTTCAGGCAAAACTATGGATCAAACTACACTACAAAAGCTTAAAGAAGCGATCTCCAAAAGCGGGAGTATCGGTATTGCTGTCGGTCAGAATCCTTCCATTGATGAAATGGGCGCAGCACTTTCCTTATATTTGTTGTTAAAAAACGCTGGCAAACGAGTCAGTATTGCTAGTCCAACGGATCCCATAGTTGAAGTATCTTCTCTTGTTGGAATTGATCGTGTTCAGAAAAATTTCGGTGGAGATGCAGGAGATTTGGTTGTTTCATTTCCTTACAAAGAAGGAGAAATCGAAAAAGTTTCTTACACGCTTGAAAATAATTTCCTCAATATTATTGTTAAATCTTCCGAACAAGGACTTTCATTCAATGAAAATGAAATTAGATACACTCGTGGTAGTGGAAGTATTGATCTTCTCATCGTTGTTGGTGCAGCAACTCTTGATCAAGTAGGCAATGTTGTTGATTCGCAAAAGCTTGGGAATATCTCTGTTATCAATATTGATAATGATCCTAACAATCAAAATTTTGGAGATATTGTTTTGGTATCTCCACAGGCATCATCGGTCAGTGAGCATGTCGCAGATATTGTGTTGACACTTGGTTTTTCTTTGGATCAAGATTCTTCACAAAATTTGTTCAGTGGTGTTATGAGTGCTACTGAAAATTTACAAAGTCCTCGGACAAGTTCTCTCGCATTTGAAGTTGCATCCTTTTTGATGAAACGTGGTGCACAACGGATAAATAGTCAATCTACCCAACATCTTCAGCCTGCAGTTTCAAATTCAGTACAAGTAAATACTGCACCTCAACCAACTGTTCCTTCGGTGCAACAGCCAGCAAATAATCAGCCAATAATTCCACAACGATCTGAGAATTTCGATCAGGCAGAACAAGCTGAAACTAAGAATGAAAAGCCTCCGCTTGATTGGCTGACACCAAAGGTATATAAAGGCTCGAGTGAAGTTTAATCTTCAATTGTCTTCCACTTGTTGTCTGTCTGTAAAAATGTTATAATACAATCTATTATGCCACTGTCAACGACACAGAAACAAGAAATTATTAATAAATTTGCAACTGCAAAAGGCGACACAGGGAGTCCTGAGGTTCAAATAGCACTTCTTTCAACAAGAATTGAACGATTGGCAGAACATCTCAAAGCTCATGCTCATGATGTACATAGCCGAAGAGGTCTTCTTTCTATGATTGCAAAGCGCCGACGTCTTATTAACTTCTTGAAAAAAGTTGACGACAAACGCGTCGGAGGAATTTTGAAAGAAATAGGACTGAAAGATTAAGTAGGATATTTTAATCATCGCATACAAAGAGATTATCTGCTATAATAATAAATGTAAATAATTTGAGACTTGTAGCCGCAAGGAAAAAGAAAAAATAAGAACGAAATGAACAATAAAAAAACTACCGTAACTGTAGAATTTGCAGGAAAAACATTAAGCTTCGAAACAGGAGAACTTGCCCCACAAGCAACAGCTTCTATTCTTGCCAGACTTGGCGATACCATGGTGCTTGTTACCGTTGTTGAAGGCGGAGAGCGTTCCGATATTGATTATTTCCCACTTAGTGTTGAATATGTCGAGAGACTCTATGCTGGTGGAAAAATCAAAGGCAGTCGTTGGGTAAAAAGAGAAGGTAGACCCTCTGATGAAGCAATTCTTGCAGGACGGCTTATTGATCGATCAATTCGTCCGCTTTTTCCAAAGAGTTTCAAGAGAGAAGTGCAAGTTATCATAACTGTTTTGTCTGTTGACGCGGAAAATAATCCAGATATTGTCGCACTCAATGCGGTTTCTGCAGCTCTCGCAATGTCACGCATTCCATGGAAAGGCCCCGTTGCAGCAATTCGAATGGGATATGCAGAAGAAACAGGAATGCTTCTAAATCCTACAACAACTGAAGCTGAACATTCAGTCTTGGATATCGTTGTTTCGCAAGGAAAAGAAAAAACAGTCATGATTGAAGCAGGAGCACTTCAAGTTGCTGAAGATATTGTTGCAGAAGCAGTTCAAAAAGCACACGCAGAGACACAAAAAGTTCTCGCTGGTATTGAAGAATTGGTGAAAAAAGCAGGACAAGAAAAACTTTCGGTT
>CAZJVI010000078.1:0-6828 GCA_964549385.1 uncultured Gammaproteobacteria bacterium | reverse complement strand
TTAATCTTTAATTATGGCAAAGAATAAAATTCATAAAAAGAAAAAAGCGTCATCGTATAAAAATGTTTTTATTTTAGTAACTTCTGTTTTACTTTTTAGTATTTTATTAGTTGCTATTCATTATATTTCCTCATCAGTGCCCGCTACTTTTAATTCGAATGCCGCATCTCAGATTGCGTGGCCAATGTTTGACGGAGATGCGCAAAAAAGCGCTGCTAATACCAATGAAACTGCTATTACGACAGCTACGGTAAAAAATTTGAAACAATTATGGCAAATAAATCTACCAAATACTTCGGACGGATCTCCAATATATCTTTCAAATGTCACAACGCAACAAGGAGTAAAAAATCTTATTTTTGTTACTACAGCAGGCGGAAGTTTAGTTGCTATTGATGATGAGACTGGTGCAAAAGTATGGCAGCAGAATACGCAAGGTAGTTCTGGTGTAATTACTAGTTCTCCAGTTATTGATCCAAGCTTTCAGTATGTTTATAGCTATGGCAAAGATGGCAAAGTACATAAATATTCCATAGGGACAGGAGCAGAGGTAACTACAGGCGGCTGGCCTTTTACTGCAACCGTAATCCCTAACGTTGAAAAAGGATCATCTGCATTGACTATTGGTAATGGGTATTTATATGTTTCTATAAGTGCTTATGTTGGTGATAATGGTTCTTATGTCGGACATATTGCCGCGAAAAATCTTACCACGGGTGCAACATCAGTATTTAATGTTCTTTGCAGTTCTACCAAGCAATTATTAAGCGGCACCTGTGGAAGCTCTCAAGCAGGTGTGTGGGGAAGGCCTGGCTCAGTAGTTGATCCTGTCTCAGGAAATGTGTTTATCTCATCCGGGAATGGCTCTTATGCACCTCCAAATAATTTGGGAGATAGCGTTATAGAATTAAGTCCTGATTTAAGTAAAGTGATTGATACCTATACTACCAATAATTTCCAAACGTTGGATAATGCCGATGAAGACTTGGGTAGTACAATGCCTGCAATGATTCCAACACAAAAAAGTAATCCGCCAAATATTGCCGTTCAAGGAGGAAAAGACGATAAAATACGTGTTCTCAATCGGCAAAATCTTTCAGGAAAGAACGGTCCATATAATGTTGGTGGTGAGCTGCAGACAGTATCCATTAACTGCAATGTGTTTTCTCAACCTATCGGATGGGTTGATGGAAGCGGTAATACATGGGTTTTTGTCACAGATATGTGCGATTCGTTATATGCTTATAAAGTAGTGAATAGTACACTTCAAAAAGTATATGAAAAAGACAATATCGGTCGAAGCTCTCCATTTTTAGTAAATGGAATGCTATTCCTTCAAAAAAACGGATCTGTCACGGCTTTGAATGCAGCAACGGGTGCAACCTTGTGGACAGGAAATGTAGGCAGTATGCATTGGCAAAGTCCTATCGTTATAAATGGAAAGGTATTTGTATTAACCAATGATGGAAAACTTACGGCATTTGGAGTAAATACTGTTCTTCCAATACCATCTCCCACGCAAATAGTGTTGCCAACTCCTAAGCCCACGCCAATAGTTCCTACCTATTATATATTGCAACTTGGGCCACATATAACCCCAAAGCCTTAAAGTTGTAGTATGAAGATATTTTATTTGCTAGAAAATTTTTCTTAGAAACTGTATAATTAGTAAGTAGTCCAATATGAAAACTTCCATCAGTTTGTTTTTGAGCGACATTCTGCCCCATAGAAAAAATTTTATCCACAAAATTGTAAAAAGTAAAATCTTTAGAAATAAAACTACAGATGATGTTTTTCGGCAATTAAAAGCTATGAAGCTTGATGGTTTTGAATTATTGCTCCCTCAATATTTTATAACAACAAACAATGATATTAATGAGATCAAAAAATTAGTCAAGCAATACCATTTTCCCGTTCTGAGTGTACATCAGCAAATACGACTTATTACTGCTACAAAAATAGAAGAGATAAAACGCTTATTCGAAATAGCACATACCCTTGATGCAAAAGTAATAGTTCTCCATATTAATTCGGCAAAAAAGCAGATTTTTGATAAAAAGTATGTTCAGGAACTGCATAATCTTGAAAAACGCTATAAAATTACCGCTACATTTGAAAATATGGAAAAGCATATTGGATCACTTCCCTATAAACATCGCTGGCATGAGATAACTTTTTGTGACGTTATTAACAAGACAAATTTTCATATTACTTTTGATACTGTTCATTTGGCTCATTCAGGAGGGAATATTGTTCGTTTTTTTAAGAATAATAAAGATAGGATTAGTAATATCCACTTAAGCGATTATAAACATCATCCATTGAATGGAAGTATTATGCCCATGAAATACAAACATATGCCGCTAGGAGATGGTAAGTTACCTATTGATAATTTCCTTGCATTATTACAAGAGGAAAAGTATAAAGGGTTAGTAACGCTTGAAATCGATGCAGATTTACACGAAGCTGAAAGAAGTACAGCTATTTTAAACAAATTTGCAAAAAACTCTGTGCATATCTCACTATAGGTTTTACTTCTTGCTATTTTCTAGCTAAAATGGTATGATAATTACTCCGCGGAGAGCGGCCTTTTTTGTTTAGGGTTAAGGGTAAAAGCGTCAAGGGGAAAGAAATAATTATGCAGAAAAAGCTCAATATATTATTTTTTACTTAACCCTTTACTCTTCACGCTTTCCCCTCGTAAAATATGAATATTCGAAATGTAGGTATCATTGCTCACGTTGATCATGGCAAAACCACCTTGGTGGATGCATTGTTGCGGCAATCAAAGACCAAATTAAATAAAGAAGTTGCTGATTCCAATTTGATTATGGATAGTAATGAATTGGAAAGAGAGCGCGGAATTACTATTTTTTCAAAAAACGCATCCGTAGTTTGGCATGACACCAAGATAAATATTATTGATACTCCAGGACATGCTGATTTTGGTGGTGAAGTTGAACGCGTTCTGACAATGGCTGATGGTTGCTTGCTTCTTGTTGACGCAAAAGAAGGACCAATGCCACAAACTCGTTTTGTTCTCAAAAAAGCACTCGAGAAGAAATTAAAAATTATAGTTGTGGTGAATAAAATTGACAAACCCGATGCCCGTATCAATCACGTACTTGATAAAACCTTAGATTTATTTTTAGAACTTGGTGCTGATGATGAGACCGCTGATTTTCCAGTTGTGTATGCATCTGCAAAAGAAGGAAAAGCAGGATTGGAGCCTGATTTATCTGCAATGACTGATGTATCACCTATTTTTGACGCAATTCTTAAATACATCCCGGAACCGGCAGTAGATCCTACAAAACCATTACAAATGCTTATGACGACACTAAGTCGTGATGATTATAAAGGGAGAATTGCAATCGGTAGAGTTTATAATGGTATTGCAAAACAGAATCAAGAGGTTGCGCACATCAATAGAAATGGTGAGATAAAGAAATATCGGCTGACATCTCTTATGACATTTGAGGGATTAGAGCGAGTTGATGCGCCGGAAATTTCTGCGGGAGATATTGTGGCTGTTTCAGGAATTCCTGATATTTCGATTGGCGAAACGATAGCTGATCCGGAAAATCCAATTGCGTTGCCTGTTCTCGCAATTGAAGAGCCGACAGTTAAGATGACATTCAGTGTCAATGATTCCCCTTTTGCAGGCCAAGAAGGAGAATTTAAGACATCTCGTCAAATCAGAGAACGTTTAATCAAAGAGCTTGAAACAGATACTGCACTGCGTGTTGAAGATACAACTGATGGAAAATGGATGGTATCAGGACGTGGCGAATTACATTTGGCAATTTTAATTGAACGGATGCGCCGTGAAGGTTATGAATTTCAAGTCAGTCGTCCGCAAGTAATTCTTAAACAAATTGACGGAAAGAAAGTTGCGCCGTTTGAGCGGGTTTTTCTTGAAGCACCGCAGGATTATTCTGGAATTATTATGCAAAAAATGGGTGTCAGAAAAGCTAATCTTGAAGACATGACCACCGACGATAAAGGAATTGTATATTTTGAATTTGTTATGCCGACAAGCGCGCTATTTGGCTATCGTAGTGAATTTATTACCGATACACGTGGTCTTGGTATTATCAATACGAATTTTGATAGATATGACGTAGATAGTGGCAGTCCGATAAAACGAGAACGTGGATCTCTTATTGCTAATGAAACAGGTCAGTCCAATTTATATGGTCTTACCAATATTCAAGAGCGAGGTACTCTTTTCATCGGCCCAGGTGTGCAAGTATATAAAGGTCAGGTTGTCGGAGAAAATTCTCGTTCGGAAGATTTGACAGTCAATGTGACCAAAGCCAAACAGCTTTCCAACATGCGTTCCAAAGGTGATGGTTCAATGGAACATTTCAACGTCCCACGTGTCATGGATCTTGAAGATTCATTGGAATTTGTCAATGAAGATGAGCTAGTCGAGGTTACGCCAAAAAATGTGAGGATACGAAAAAAGATTTTGGATGAAGTTCTCGCCCGCCGCATGAAGTCACAGGGGCTGCTCTAAATTTAGTTTATAGATTAAAGCTAAATTAACCTGTTTCTCTTATCTTTTGGTACACGTCCAGTTAGGTATGGTCCAGGCATCTGATTAATATTAGCCGTGGTTATTCCGCCGGGTGTTGGAACGAGTGGTTGAGTTGCAGAAAAAACAGGATATCCGCCACTCAATCCAACTCTTCCTTGAAGATAGAGCGCAGGTAAAACTCCATTTGCCGCGTTTTTTACATCTGGTTGTATTGAAGAAGGTACAAATGCCTCAATAGTAGCACCTGTCTGAGAATTAACTATGAGATCTACATATTCATTTTGGGGTTTCTGACCGGGGTAGGCTACAGATACAACAGTTGCAGTTGGTTCTAAGTCAGTTTTATCAAGGGGCCCGACTACTAGCTGTTCTCCTATCTCAGAACTTGCATTTGTAACAAAGTAAGAGGCCGGTTGGGCGGTGTACAAAGAGCTTTCTGGTGATGGTTCTACGGGCCCGGCCGACGAAGCTGTTGGTTTCCCTGTTGCAGAAGTTGATGATGATGCGGGAACCTCAGAACCGCTTGACGCAGAGCCGTCACCAGAAGAACTGCAGCCACCTAGTGCTATCGCTGCTCCTGCACCTAAAAGAGCTACTGTTGCTAATGTTGCTTCTTTATTCATAAATTATAGGTAATAAAAGGAAATTATACTTTTTTTCTTATAGGTTGTCAATGGGATTTGGATGAAATTTTGGCTCGCCGTATGAAGTTACAAGGTTTGCTTTAAAGATTATTTATTTATCCACTCAGTAATAAGTTTTCCCAGGTCTTTTTGTTTACCTGGCATGCCATGTGTTGTATTTGAAATAATTTGATATTCAAATTCAGATTTCTCTTGTTTTAATATTTTAACTACTCGTGATACATCTCCCCAAGCGTATTCATCAAATTCTCCGAAAACAACAAGTGAAGGTTTATTAATATCTTTATAGTATCGGAATAGTTTCTTTGTCGAAAGTTTTACTTTATTAATAATTTCATAATAGGGAAAACAATTATAATCTCCATCAGGATTGGCGACATCATAAAACGCTTGATAGGAAAAAATTTCATCCGGAAATAGATCTTTTATCAATTCTTCGCCTTTATTTTTTTTAATTTTCTCCTTTGCTTCTTTCAGCAATTTCCAAAATCTAGCTTCACCAATCTGATCATACATGATGCCTGTGTCGTCTCCCGCGTCGGCAAGGATATATTTTGAAATTTCATTAATTGGCTTGTAATGATTGTAAACACAGATCTTATTCGCGCCAGTTGAGGATCCTATGAGGTAAAATTCGGTATAACCTTGAGTTTTTAGAAATTCAATAGCAGCATCGATATCAAAAACACATTCTTTGATAATTTCATATGCAGTTCCATACATTTTCCGTTCATCTATATTATTTTTTTCTATATGAAATGATTTCATCATGTTTGCACCACGATTATTGAAATATAAAAGTGAAATATCTTTTTTGAGAAGTTCGATGGCTAATTCAGATTTCTCTTCCTGATGATAAAAAACAGATGATGTTCCATTTCCATGCAAATAAATTGCTGCTTTTTTATTATTTTTTTCTTCATACAGCATCCCGGGCAATCTCAATCCGTCTTGCGTAGAAAATTCAATTAGTCGAGGTTGATTCATTGTCTCAATTTGTAAAGATTACGTTTTCTGTTTTTTCTACTTTTTTAATAATTATTTTTTTATTACTTTGTCCTTTAGCAAAAACTGTTTTGTTTCCAAGGTCGTTGCCATTTTTTTGTTCGTACGTGCCTTCTTTATCCACAGTTTCGAGTTGTAAATGAATTAGATCTTCATTTCGTTCTGCATTTTTCATACTATTCGAAATTATATAAACTTTTTGATGCTTTGAAAAGAACCAAATGCAGAGTTTTACTTATCAGGACATAATTCTTTGATGGTTGGTGAATTAGTTGAAATCACTCTAAAGATCCTGAAGATTTGAAAGAATCTTTTATTGAAAAATTTGACACCATAAAAATTTTTATGTATGACGTCGATCATTAGAAGCACTTATCTGAGTAAGTGGAGTTAGCCTTGCTCCTCTTGCACCGGAATATCTTGCGGTAGGTATATCTCTGTCAGGAACCGAATTTGTCCCTAAAGCACCACCTAATTTTGCTAGGTTAAGCACACTTCGCTCTTTTCCATCAACGACTCCTGCTAATGGACCAACTGAGTGACTGCTTCCATCTTTAGCGATATTGTTATAATAAAGTATTCTCCCCTCACGCATAGCTCATAATATTGTAAGTCAGTAATATCATATAGTCAATA
>CAZJVI010000077.1:0-7323 GCA_964549385.1 uncultured Gammaproteobacteria bacterium | reverse complement strand
TACTCCTTATCCGTATTATTATCAAAAATATCATAATCCATTTATTATCAATGCTACAAAGCCAACTGTCCAGGCAGCTTTTTTCAAAAAAAGCTATGTAGGAAGACCTGGTGTGACATCTATTGTGGATAGTTTCTACACTTTCCGTCTTGATGATTTATTATTACATCCGTATGTTATCAATAGTCCCCAACCATATTTTATTAATCGCACATCGTATTGGTCGCAAATTTACGCACAATTTAATTCAATTCATTTTTTACAGTTTCCTCCATCGTGGGGAAATACTTCTGTAAAAGTACTCTCTCTTACCCGCAGTTTATTGATTATGGGATTACCTCTTGGCTTAATCATGGTTCTCGGTTATCTGACACAAATTGTTATTCTCATTAAAAAATTTTTAAAACATTCATTTTCTTTTTCCGATTTTACTCATTCATTTCTTTTTGTTTTTTATTTTTCGGTTATATTGGTTTGTATGCTCTATTATGCATATGCGTATCGAGATTTTTCTTTTATGAAAGCTATTTTTCTTTTTCCAGGGATTGTGTGTATAGCACAATTTTTACATACGGGGATACAGATCATTATGCGAAAACTTATGAAATGGCAGTACCTGCAGGCTTTTTTCTCCCTCTATCTCATCACGCTTTGTATACTGTATATTTATGACGTTTCATTACTTATCGGACAGCTGTGGGGAAATATTGGAGAACTTTATTAACTATGGAATGACCATATTTTCGTACTTGCATTTAGGTGAGTATCTTTGTATAGTTAATAATTATGGTTCAAGATGATACACAAGACGACATAATAGAAGGTGAAGTTGCTGAAGATGCAACTGACAATGAGAGTATTGATGTGCCGGTAAGTGGTGCAGATCAAGCAAGCGCGCTTCTTAACCTCGAAGAACTCATCAAAAATCATATAGAGTCGATTGACAAGCTTAAGATAGAACTCAAGCAACAACGCGAAATGCTTGAGGATTCTTTCAATAATAATCCTACGTATCACGAGCATGACGAAAAAGTTAAAGAAGTATTAAAAGGGAAAAATTCTGTAAGAATGGAAATTTCCAAACAACCCTCTGTCGCAACCCTTGCACAAAAAGTAAAAGATATGCGTTTTGATATTAATGAAAAAAGTAAAACTCTTTCTGATTTACTGCAAGATTTTACCGAACAAACAGGTGCGACTCAAATTGAAATGAGAGATGGTAAAGTACTAGAAATTGTAAAGACATCAAAGTTGGTAAGAAAAACTTCGTAATCTGGAATTATGAAGCATGAATTAGGAATTAAGGTTAATTTATTGCTTACATTTTTATAATCATAATTCTTTATTCATAATTCTCGAAATGTAATATATACTGCTCCCCGTTTTACATGAAATCATTGCAGAATGTGATAAATAAAATTTTGTCGATATTCCCCTATCTTGTTGTTTTTATTTTCTCACTTTATCAGCCTTCAGATCCAGATCTCGGGTGGCATTTGAAATACGGACAATATTTCTGGCACACAGGGGAACTTCTTCGTGATAATACATTTTCAGCAATGATGCCGAATTATCACTGGGCCAACACCTCTTGGCTTACAGATATAATTTCCTATACAACATATCATTTTGGCGGACTTTTCGGATTATCCTTATTGGCTGCATCCGTGGTTACTGCAACGTTTTATTTTTTTGCTAAATCTGCGCAAATGTCTCTCTGGGAACAGACAATTATCTTCCCGATTATGCTGTATCTTGAGAAACCAGTGAATTCAGTCTCTTTTCGTGGTCAGCAGATGAATTTACTTTTTGTTGGTGTGCTATTCTATCTGATTAGTTTGTATGAAAAAAAACCAAAATTATTATGGCTTATTATTCCTCTTTTTTGGATATGGGTTGATATCGATGGAGAATTTCTTTTGGGATATGTATTGTTTGTTTCTTGGGTGGGTTTGTATATTACAAAGAAATTTGCGGAAAAAGTTTTTGTTTTAGATATAAAAAAAGAAAAGAAACAAACGAGGTTGAGTTTTAGTTTAAATAAACTAAAAACAACAGTGGCTCAAGAAAAAAGAGAAATCGGTTTTTTGTTAAGTATAGTAGTTTTAAGTTTCCTAGCAACAATGCTTACCCCTTTTGGCGACCGTCTTCTTCTTAGCACATTTTCATATATTGGGAATCCACTTTTAAAAGATATCGAGGAATATCTTCCTTTTCAAATGTATTCTCAAGGTTGGTGGAATGAAATTTTTGTAGGAGTTCTTCTTACTTTTGGTCTCTTTATTCTTTTTTTCAGAGGGAAATTCCTTGAAAAGTTTCCTATTCTTGGCGGAGGACTTTTATTATATGTGCTTTCATTACAGGTGCTTCGATATGCATGGCCTGCATATTATTTGTTATTTCCACTTCTTGCGATGACTGCGTCTTTTCTTAAGCCGGATGGGAAAAAACTTACAAAAAACCTTTCAAGTATTCTTCTTGTTATGTTCGTTGCTGTTGCAATTTGGTCACGGTATCCTTTTACTCAATACACAAATTTTACTTGGAATGAATATTGCGATATACAGGTTCTTCCTTGCTCTTCAAAGTCGGCGGAATTTTTGATAGATCATCATCTCAATCATGATATTTTTTCTCTTTACGGATGGGGTGGATGGCTTATCTGGAATTATCCACAAATCAAGCCGACCATTGATGGCCGTATGCATCTGTGGGTGCAAAATGGCTACAGTGCATTTACTGATTATTATGCAGTTGAGCAGGATTTGAAAGATATCAATGCAATTTCATATGATGTTGCGTATATATCACCTGACAAGCCAGTTTATAATCGTTTGATGCAACTAACAGAAGAAAAAAGATGGAAGCTTGTTTATAAAGATCAAGTTGCTGCTATTTTTGTGAGAGAATAAAAAATTAGTTTCTTTATTGCTTTATTTATTAGTTTGTGATATTTTGAATATATGAGTTTGAATATTAATTTTGTTTCTTGTTGTTGCACAAGTCTCGTCTAGCGGGGTTTGTGCTTTTTTGTTTTTTGAAGCCCCGCTTAGGCGGGTTTTTTTGTGGGAATATGCAATATATAAACGATATTACAGAAAGTATTGGAAATACACCACTTATACAGCTACAAAAAGTAGCAAAGGGTATTAGTGCTAAATTACTTGTTAAATTGGAATATATGAATCCTGGTGGAAGTATAAAGGACAGATTGGCTCTTCAGATTATCAATGATGCTGAGGAGAAAGGTTTTCTAAAAAAAGGATCAACAATTGTTGAATGCACTGGTTCAGGAAATACTGGGATTGGCCTTGCAATGCTAGCATCAGTCCGTGGATACAAAACGGTTTTTACAATGCCTGATAAAAATAGTCAGGAGAAAATAGATATACTAAGGGCTTATGGAGCAAAAGTAGTGACTTGCCCAACAAATGTCGCGCCTGATGATCCGAGAAGCTATTATCAAGTTGCGCAGCGGTTGGCAAATGAAATTCCTAACTCGTTTTTTGCCAGACAATATAGTAATCCAAGCAATCCAAAAACACATTATTTAACAACAGGAAGAGAGATATGGGAACAAACAAATAGAAAGATTGACTATTTTTTTGCAGGGATGGGAACAGGAGGGACAATAACTGGTACTGCGAAATATTTAAAAGAAAAAAGTAAAAACATCACCATTATCGGCGTTGATCCTGTTGGCAGTATTTATGCAGATTATTTTAATCATAAAAAAGTACAAGCAAAACCCAAAACCTATCTTATTGAAGGAATTGGGGAAGATTTTATTCCTGAAATAATTGATTTTTCTCTTATAGATGATGTTATTCAGGTTACAGACAAAGAGGCGTATGGCATGACAAGAAGTTTGGCTCGAGAAGAAGGCATTCTTGTAGGCAGTTCAAGTGGGGCTGCAGTTTTGGGAGCAATAAAATATTTACAACAGAAAGAATTATCGCATGATTCTGTTGTCGTTATCCTTTTACCTGATTCCGGAAAAAGTTATCTCAGTAAGATTTTTAATGATGACTGGATGCAAGAAAAGCATCTGTTATAATCAAAAGCCATGAAACAAAAAAAAGGATTTTCAACAAAAGCATTGCATACATTTTATGTGCCCAATGAGGATGATGGGGCGATTGTTCCACCAATTCATCTCACGACTACTTTTAAATTTGGGAATAATGGTGGATATTACGATGGTTCAATTCCCCGTGAAGAATGGGAAGAAAGAAATCGATTTAAATTCAATAACGACTACAAACATTATGATTATTCTCGTACAGCCAATCCGACACGGATTATTTTGGAAGAAACAATGGCAGCGCTTGATAATAACAAATATGGACTTGCTTATAGTTCAGGATCAGCAACTCTAGTAAATGTAGTTTCTTTATTGGGCCCAGGAGAAGTAATTCTTTTTTCATCCGATGCGTATGGTGGTACATACAGGTATATTGTGCGAGCTGCAGGAGCACAGGGAATTAAATATAAAATTGTTGACTTGACTAATTATAAAGAAACGGAAGAAGCGTTAAAAAATAATAATATAAAAATCATTTGGATTGAAATCCCGACCAATCCCCTTTTAAAAGTCGCGGATATCGAAAAGTTATCTCAATTGGCAAAAAAATATAAAGCGCTTTTGGTGGTCGATAATACTTTTGCGACACCTATTTTACAACAGCCTTCACAGTGGGGAGCAGATATTGTGGTGTACGCGACAACAAAATATATTAATGGACATAGTGATGTTGTGGGGGGTGTTCTTACAACAAGCAATACCGAGCTTTATCCAAGATTGAAATTTCTTCAAAATTCTATAGGAGCGATTCTTTCTCCATTTGATTCATGGTTAACCCTTCGTGGATTGCGGACACTTGAAGTTCGTATGCAGCGGCATTGTGATAATGCAGAAAAGATTGCAGCATTTTTGAGTAAACATAAAAAGTTAAAAAAGATTTATTATCCAGGATTATTTACTGGAGAACAGAAAAGGATTGTTGATAAGCAGATGAAACGATATGGAGGGATTATCTCAGTTGAATTGCAGGAGAAATATGATATTAAAAAGTTTCTTTCGCATTTGAAGTATTTCCCATTAGCGGAAAGCCTTGGCAGCGTAGAATCACTTATCGATCATCCTGCATCAATGACTCACGCATCAATACCAAAAGAAGAACGAGAAAAAATAGGTCTATCAGACGGACTTTTTAGACTTTCTATAGGAATTGAAAATGTTGAAGATTTGCTGGAAGATTTAAAACAATCTCTGAATCAGTTATAAATTTTTATTTGCTCAGATCTTTATCGATTGCTGTTTGGAAGTCGCTGTAGGGTAAGACTCCTACCATTGGGACTCCGTTGAGGAAAAAAGTTGGAGTTGCATTTACACTTACTGCATAACCATCATTAATGTCCTGTTGAATTATGTTGTTGTATTTTTTGCTTTTTACATCACTTTCAAACTTTTTGACATCAAGATGCAGTGCTTTTGCATAGGTGAGGAAATAACTTGTCGGGTCGCTTACGTCACTCCAGGTAGTTTGATTTTGATACAAGAGATTAAACATTCCGAAGAAATTCCCTTGTGCTTTTGCCGCTTCTGCTGCTTCTGCTGCTTCTGGCGCGTTTGCATGTTGCGGTAATGGGAAGTTTCTGAACACGTAATTAATTTTCCCTTTGTAGTTTTGTAAAAGTTGTGTGACAACTGGATATTCCTCTCCACAAGCTGGACATTGAAAATCTCCAAATTCTACAAGAGTAACTTTGGAGTGATTGTTTATTTCGGCACTGCTTGGGCGGATGAGAATATTGGCATTTTTAATTGGTTGTGTATTTTGAGAAGTTGAGGAAGAATTTCCTCCGAACAAAAATGCTGCGCCGACAACAAGAACTAGTGTAATGACGCTGATGCCGATTACTATTTTAACTTCATTTGTTAATTGCATAGTGTTAAATTATTTCTTTTTGGCAGTTTTATTTTCTTTTGTTAACTGTGCATATAATAGCATAGAGATGGTGATTATTGCAAAAGAAATCATAGCTCCAAGAGGAATTGTAATAAAACCAAAAAGAACAAATGGTTGATCAATACAAGAAACCCCAGCGGTGCATGGTGCTATTGCCTCGGGAAGAATATGCCAAACGAGCAAATTTTGATAAAACGTTATAACAAAGCCAATAATACTGAGCGGCAAAATATAATAATGAAGATCTTTTTGTTTTCTCATGATACTTACCGCACTAATAAATACCATTGGATACATAAAGATTCTTGCCCACCAACAAAGGACGCAAGGAGTAAATTTCAGAATTTCGCTGAAAAAGAGACTAATAAGGGCTGACAATAGTGAGACGATAAAGACAAAGTATGGGAGATACGAGGCGTAGCGTTTGAGTTTCATAAAAAGTATTATAGCATAGACGTTTAATTGTAAGGACGAACTAATACGTCATTCCTGCGAAAACAGGAATCCAGTTTCAAAGCTTTAATTAAGTGGATCCCGGATCAAGTCCGGGATGACGTTTTTTGGTTTAGATTGTTTTTTCTTTTTTGCATTGCTTGCAGTAATCGATAGACATTCATCATTCCCCCTACAAGTCCGAGAGCAATTCCTAACAGCATATAAAATGGTGCTGTATGGAAAATTTTGTCAACAAAAAATCCTAGCGCTAAAAGAGCAAGTACAGGCACTATAAGTAAAAATGTCGTACTCATCGCCATCATGACAAGAAATGTCCAGGTTGTTTGTGGTTTTTCTTTCTCCTCTGCCATTCCATATTTAGTTATAACAGTGGGAAGATGTTTAGTAAAGAAGACAGTATTAGAAGTTGAATTGGATAAACAAAAGATTGTATTCTTAAGAATTTTTGCTGTACTTTCAGCGGTGTTTTTTATGGTTTGGAATTTGAAACATGAGCTCATTTAGGCTTGCATTTGATAATAAAAATTAGTATAATTACCTATAGTATGAGTGCTGAACGTCTTGGAAATATTGCTGATATCCTCAGTCGAGGCTCATGTCTTACGGAAGATCCAGAACTTTTTTTTCCTGTTGGCTCAAAGGATCCCAATATTGCGAATGCTTTGAAAATATGCGGTGGCTGTGACGTTAGACAGCTGTGTCTTGATTGGGCTATGCTAAAGCCTCAACAGGATGGTATTTGGGGTGGTACAACTCCCGAGGAAAGGATACGTGTTCGGAGAGAAGAGAGAGAAAGAAGTCTCGGTTTTACAACAACAACTACTACAGCTAATGCTTTGGGAACTCCAAAAGAGCAATTTTAAAAATAATATTCTATATCAGTAAAAATACTGTA
>CAZJVI010000076.1:0-7361 GCA_964549385.1 uncultured Gammaproteobacteria bacterium | reverse complement strand
TGTTACTGTTACTAGAGATACTGAAACTGGCAAGTTAGTTTTTGTTATCGAATATAAAGATCCTGATGTAGAACAGACGTATACTGGTGGCCAATTAATGTAGGCTAGCTAATCAGTTTTTTATAAATTTTATCTCTAATTTTACATCTATTACAATCAGACCTATCCCAATAAAAGATAGAACAATTTTCAAATCTAGGATGTCTTTTTTATCTTAAATTGTGTCCGATAAAGTTCAGCATATAAGCCATTTTTTTTCAGCAGATCCTCATGGTTACCTCTTTCAACAATCTTGCCATGATTGATAACGAGTATTTGATCTGCGTTAAGAATTGTTGAGAGTCGATGTGCAATGACAAGCGAAGTCCGTCCTGACAATGCAGCAGTGAGTGCTTGCTGGACAGCTCGTTCTGATTTTGAATCCAAATGCGCTGTTGCTTCATCAAGAATTACAATATCAGGTGCTTTTAAAAGAAGTCTCGCAATTGCTAATTGTTGTTTTTCTCCTCCTGACAATCGATAGCCTCTTTCACCAACCATTGTATCCAATCCATTGGGGAGTTTTTCAATCAAATGCGTAATTTGTGCACCACGTATAGCATTAATAATCTCTTCATTCGTTGCATTCGGTTTTGCATAGAGTAAATTCGCGCGAATGGTGTCATGAAACATATGTGGATCTTGTGACACCATTCCAATTGCACGATGAACTGATGACAGAGTCGCATCTTTCACATCAATGCCATTAATCGTAACAGATCCTTGTTGTGCATCATAAAGTCTTGCAGCTAGTTGAATAATCGTCGTTTTCCCCGCACCTGTGGGGCCGACAAGTGCCACCATCTGTCCTGCTTTTATCGTAAAAGTAATATCTGAAAGCACTTCTTGTGCCTTTGTTTTTTCAAGTGTCGCAACGGATTCAAGTGATGCAAGAGAAATTTCCTCAGCTGTTGGATAGCGAAAAGAAACGTTTTTAAACTCTATTTTTGCAGAGCCGCGCGAGATTTCTTTAGCATGAGGTTTTTGAGCTATCATCGGAGGTAAATCCAAAACTTCAAACACTCGTTCAAACGAGACAAGTGCAGTCATCACATCAACTTGAATATTGGACAGTGCAGTAAGCGGTTGATAGAGTCTATTAAGATAGGCCGTCAATGCAACAACTGTTCCAACATCCAAAATTTTCTGCACTGCCAGAACGCCTCCCCATCCATACACAATCGCAGTCGCAAGTGATGCAGTAAGAGTAAGCGAAATAAAGAAAATTCTTGTATACATAGCCTGACTGACACCGATATCTCTCACACGTCCTGCTTTTTCTGCGAATAATGTATCTTCAGTTTTTGGATTGCCAAACAATTTTGCAAGAAGGGCACCAGAGACATTAAATCGTTCGATCATTGTCGTATTCATCTCAGCATTGAGAGAATAAGCTTCACGGGTAATTCCTGCTAGATGTCTTCCAAACCACTGTGCAGGAACAAGAAAAAGTGGCAAAAGAAGCAACGCAACAAGCGTAAGCTGCCAGGACAAAATTATCATAGCAAAAAGAATTAAAATAACACTAATTGCATTGCCAATAACTGTTGATAGAACATCGGTAAAAGCTTCTTGTGCTCCTAAAACGTCATTATTTAATCTACTGACCAATGCACCAGTCTGAGTTCTGGTGAAAAATGCGATCGGCATCTGTTGAATATGCGAGAAGACTTTTGTCCGCATATCAAAAATTAATCCTTCACCGATTCTTGCGGAAAAGTATCGCTGGACAAAAGACAAAGCAGCATCGGTAATCGAAAGAAAGCCGACAAGAAGAGCAATATGTACAATAAGTGTTGTATTTTTTGCAATAATTCCATTATCAATAATTTGTTTATACAGTAGTGGATTAACAACACCGATCGCTGCGTCAAGAACAATGAAAATTAAAAAAATAATAAGTTGCTTTTTATACGGCGAGGCGAAGCGCAGAATGCGTTTGAATGTTTCTCTTTCAATTTTCGCATTCTTAATGGTCTGGTCTTTGTTAAAAGACCCCATAAATTTTCTCATGCCTCTTGCTTGTGGATCCATAATAATTTAATGTTAACTAATATGAGTAATTATATACCGTTGAAGAAGATTATAAAAATTCAATCCGCCACTTCTATTTATAATTGGTAAGCGGTGAGAGCATGCTGCTTCCTTCATATCCTAGTGCCCATAAAGCTACTCCGTTGAGTTCTTTTTCATTTGCAAGATTGATTGTTGATGTCACTGTTTGCTGAGTCGGAAAATAAAATTGATGAAATGTTTCAGTACTTGGATCTCGATAAACGACAAATTCTTCCTGTGATTCATTATCAAAAAATACACTGCATGATGTGCAGGATGATAGAAGAGATTGCATGCGGTTATTGCTTGCTGTTAATGCAGTTCCAGGGATAACTGCTGAATGAATAGCTGTTGAAAGCGTTTGCCATTCATAACCATACAGTGGCATCCCCAAAATAATTTTTTCGGACGGTGTCATTTGTAAGGCTTTTTCAACCGCTGTTGTTACATCATACTCTGAATCTACTCCTGCTCCTGTTAGTGGCGCAACGGCACCTGTGACGGCTGAAACTGATGAATGATAATCATATGCCATAATAACAATGTTGTTAACATAAGGTGCAACTTTCTGAATGTTGATGAGACTCGGAATAATGACATCAGTTGGAGTAATTTCTATAGTAAGGGTTCCCAGTTTTCTCTCGTCCATTTGTTCTTTAACTGTTTTTATGAATTGTACAAAGTTCGCTTGCTGTGCTTGAGAAGGAGTTGCTGAATCCTCAATGTCAAGATTGAGGTCTTGAAAATGATATTTTTTCATAAGAGGAATTATATCGGTGATAAGGTTGTTTGCATTTTTTGTGGGTTTATTAATCATTTGGTCAATTGCTTGCGGATCGCCACTCGCTACTGCTAAGGAAAGTTTTATATTATTTTTACGAGCATCAGCAAAAAATGGATTTATTTTCCCAGAATAAAGTGCGTACCATCCGGGTTCATCTTGTTGAGGACTAGCGAGTTTGACGATATGTCCATCCTTTCCAGCGTTGAGAGAAAAATATGTCAGTGTAGTAATCTCGCCAGCATAGCTCCTTTTTGCTTTATCCAAAAGCCAATAGGGAAGAAAGCCAATAACTTGCTTGGGCTGGGCTGTCTTGATAGGCAATGGGGACTGTGTTTGAAAATATATGAAGTATACGCCGATAAGGATTCCGATAATTAATCCGAAAACAGCAATTGAGATTTTTTTAATCATAGTTTTTCTATCTGTATCGTAGCATAATTAATTTTAAGAGGAAAACGGTGTTTATCTTATAAATTGATTTTGAGTTAGTTATTCATAATTATTGACAGAGCAATAGATATGTCCGATAATACTTTATCAAAATATGTCAGAGAGATATAAATATGATCCAGAAACTTTTGTGGATATGCCACGTCCAATTCCTGATGGGCTATCGGTATTAAGTTTTGTAAGCTTTGGTGGAATAAAGAATGATGATACAAAGAGATTTCTTTTATATGCAAATGAACTCCAGCCAATTCATGTTTTTGATTATGAGGGGCAATTATATAATGGGCGTCATATGGAAGGTGGTAGACTTAGGTCGGATTTAATACATTTTGATTCAGCATTGCAAATGAGTCCTCATCCAACCATCTTTCAAGGATTAGGTAGATGGTTTGTTGGCGCAGGCGGCTATGGTAATAAGGTTAGCAGATACTTAATGCCAGTCCCAACGATCTCTGAAGGAGGTCCTATTTCTGTAGAAGCTGATAATTGGGGACTTTTCCCTAAAGTAGAAGAAGGGTCTCACGTAGATCTTTTAGTAGGCGAACAGAAATTTCGAATAGAAATCCCTCCTTTGGGCCAAGAAGGCGTGTTTAAAATTGATGGGGAAAGTGATGTGCAGCTTCCGCTGTTTAGATCATTTACATTCAGGAGTGCTGAACCTACTGAACCTGGTGTAGTGCTTGAAGCTCCAGCCATTAAAGTTTCGCCACTTGGGAGGATTATTTCTCTACCGTTTGGGATTGCACTTCACGCACACAGTCGTATGGACGCAACAAGATCTCTCATAAGTTAATTAGTTGACATTATAGTCTTTCTATTAGAAAATAGGGATATGAAGAAAACGCTTGCTATTCTTGCCGTAATTCTCGGAATCGTTTTAATTATTGCTTCAGTTATTTACTTTATAGAACCTGCGAGATTTTTACCGAACTTTTTTCCTGGATATGATAGATCTCTCATGACGCATCATTACAAACATGGCATTGGTTCATTTATTCTGGGAATCGCATGTTTTATTTTTGCTTGGTTTCAATCCGGCAAGAAGAAATCAACTGAAGAAGAACACCACACTGAGTAATACTCCGAGTATCGTACAATAAATCGCAAAAGGTTTGAGAGTATTTGTTTGAAAGTACTTCGTTAGAAATTTTACTGAAAAATAAGCCGCTATTCCAGCTGTTATTGCGCCGATAAGAGAAGAGAAAATCATTGAACCGTTTGTATTCGCAAGTTCTGGAAGTTTCAAAACAGACGCAGCACCGATGATAGGCGTTGCGAGAAGAAAAGCAAATCGTGCTGCATCTTCATGTGAAAGGCCAAGTAGCAATCCACCAGTTACTGTTGCACCAGTTCGCGAAAATCCCGGAATAAGAGCAATGGATTGAAGAAGTCCAACTTTCACCGCTTGGAACCATGTTAGCTTTGCCAATCGTTCATTGCTGTGTCTGGCTGTTTGTTCTTTACGGTTTTTTCGTAAGTATTCTGCTCCGAAGAGTAACAGTCCGTTTAACGTTAGTACTCCTGCAACGAGTTGCGGATTTCCGAAAAGACTTTGTAGCGCGTCTTGGAATAACAATCCTAGAATTCCTGCAGGAATTGTCGCAACAACCAAAAGCCATCCCAATTTTGCATCAACATCACTTTCTTTAATTTCCCGTTCTTTTAGCGATCGAAAAATACCAATGATAATCCGTTTCCAATCGTTAAAGAAAAAAAAGAAAAGAACAAGAGCTGTGGCTGTATGCGTTGCAACCAAAAATGAAAGAAAATAAGGAGCATTTTGATTAATATGCCATCCAAGAAGCCGTGGCAGAACAACGCTATGTCCGAGGCTTGAGATAGGGAATAGTTCAGTGATTCCTTGTACGATACCAAAGATAATTGCCTGAAATGGAGTGATCATAAAAATAGTATAGCAGAAGAGGTGAGGTTTAAAAATAATTGTTATATGGTGGTGTGATGGTAATTTTTTGCCATTCCTATTGCTGGATCGGGCTTCTTGTCATCACGGATAAAAACTTCATACACAAAAATAACATACAGAAGCGCAATCAGCATGTCATAACCACTGATATCGACATGAAAATAATATGTTGCCAATGTCTCCAAGCCTTCAGTTATTGCATTAACGCCGATAAAAATAATAAACACTTCTGTGATTCTAAAAATTTTTTTGAGCGAAACAAGTGTGAGAAATTTTTTAATAATCAATCCACAAAGAAGCGCTGCAAGAAAAGCTAATCCAAAGCCTGTTACATCTTGATTAAATTGATAAAATAGTCCGTTGGTGACATTAAAAAAAACTCCTTCACTGCCTTCTTTCAAAACAAATAAGAATGCTGTAAAGGGGAGGAGCCAATAAGACGTTTTGTATTGCTCTATTTGAGCTTTAGTTTTTTTGATATTTTCCTGCGAATAATGCGAAAGAATTTTATGGAGAGAAAACACTGCGTACGCAATGAAAATACCTGAAAAGGTAAAAAGCCATCCTTCGATAAGATCAAAAGAATTTTTCGGTAGATGTTTCAAAACAGCAGAATCTGTTCCAAAGATTGCCGTTGCAAGGATGAATACCACAACAAATCCAACAATAGATCCGCCAAAAATTCCTTTGGTTTTTTGCAGATTAAATTTGCTTGATATACTTAGCAAAACACCAATCGACAAGAAGGCCTCTAAAAATTCGCGAAATGCGATTATAAATACCGGTAACATAGTTAAAGCCAATAAAAATGACTTTTGAATTATAAGATGTTTAACTCATACTAATCAAGTATGAGCTAGAACTGCGTGGCAAGAGGAGTCACTGATTCATCGGGAACGCCAAACCAATATGATGTGCCTTCTGATCCATCAGGGTTTTTAGTGAGAATAATAATTAGATTATCTGCTGCCCATCCACTCGCTTCCCAAAAGTCTGCGTTCGGTTCGTCCTTTCCAAATACTCCAGTTAGATCCAGATACGCTTGTCCATTTGCGAAGGGCTGACCGCTCCCATTGAACACCATAATTTGCGTTTGTGATTCAGAATTTTTTTGAAGGAAAAAATACGTATTGTCCACAGACCAGGTATTGAAAGGGATTGTAATACTGCTTCCTGCGGGAAGTGTTTCACTATAAACAGTAGGTCCATTATTGATTGATACAAGGTAGGTTTGATTACCATTTTTATTTTGTGTTGTCGTTACAACAACTGTTTTTGTTCCGTCTGAGGAAATTTGTGAAGTTGTCGCAACCGTTGGATTATTCGTAACAACGGTGGGCTTGGGAGATACGGTAGCCGCTTGCACTGTAAGTGTAGGAATAGGGGTAATTGTCGGAACAGGTGTTGCCGTTGGGTTGGTTGCAGTAGCAGGTTGTGACTGCATTTGTGGTTGTGTTTGCATAC
Organism: uncultured Gammaproteobacteria bacterium; assembly: GCA_964549385.1. Lineage (GTDB taxonomy): Bacteria > Patescibacteriota > Microgenomatia > Levybacterales > UBA12049 > JACDET01. The sequence continues at coordinate 645 of CAZJVI010000076.1, read as the reverse complement.
TTTGCACAAGCGTTTGTTTAACGATGCTTGTTTGATGAACAAGCAAGAAATAGCCGGCTGCTGCGCCTGCTAAGATAAATATAATTGCTTCAAGTTCCAAATGTTTTTTTAGTACCATACTAAGTTTCCTCAACTATTAATCGGGTTTTTCTGTACACAATTATTCGGCGGTGAGAAAGAATTACAAACAGATACTGCTGTTCCTGGTTGATCACCTGAGGGTCCGTCGGCCCATTCATACAATGCTTTTGCATCAACGATACGTTCATTGACACATCCATGGCTCATCGGATGACCAAAATTGTTGTGCCAATAGGCGCCATGCAAGCCATAATCTTGGTAGAAATACATAACATAAGGGACATTTGGTAAATTATATGCGTCAGCTCCCGAACCGCCCGCCATTGTGGTTGATACCAATTTCTCCCAAATATGGAAATTACCTACTGGTGTAGGATCCCATTTGCCCGATGCAATAAAGGTATCCATCACAAGACTGTCGCCTTGATATGCATAAAGTCTTTGGGTTGAAAGGTCAACATAAATATGTTTGTCTCCTGGATTTGTTGCTGCTCCGAGAACATGTGAGGGTGTATTGAGACTTGCAAGCTAAATTTTTGGCGGGATAACTGTACGTCCTACAAA
>CAZJVI010000075.1:0-7798 GCA_964549385.1 uncultured Gammaproteobacteria bacterium | reverse complement strand
TACGGAGATGCGGATAATGGCGCATTGGGGGACCGTGAAGAAGTTCTGGTAAGAATACACTCTTCACACCGCCCAAATGAGATCTGGGGAGCTCCCACTTCAGACGATGCACAACAGCTTGAAGAGTCGATGAAAAGAATTCACGAAAAAGGCAGTGGTGTTATTATTTATCTTGACGAGGAGGGACGGGGCAATGGAGAAAAAGGACAGCACATGCAGTTTCAGAATATGTTTGGCTGGGAAGATCATAAGATTGTAGAAAAAAGAGATCCAGAGACAAATGAACCAATGCTCCCAAGTCAAGCTTACGCAAAAGCAGGTTTAGAAAACGATCCACGAAGCTTTAAACATGTCGCTCAAATTTTAGGAGATATTGGAATTAAATCAGCAGTAGTAATGACAGCACATATGGGAAAAACTGATAAACTGATACAAGCAGGGGTCCGTGTGGTAGGAGTTAGTCCTGTTCATGTTGATACAGACCATCCAATTACCAATGGCTATCATATGGATCAACAAAAAAACGGTTATTTACCCAAACAAGCTACTGTTTTCAATGCTAAGTAATATTTTCAGACTGATATAAATTTCATACACATTTTTTATAAATATTCTCTATAATTACAGTATGCTTAAATTCAATTCACTTCTTCTTTTCTCAGAAAAACCTGACATCCTCGTTAAATTTTATAAAACAGTTTTTGATAAAGATCCTGATTTTTCCGATGGCGGCTATAGCGGTTTTCAGTTAGGAACAGGGATGATTGTTATTGGTCCTCATGACAAAATTAAAGGCGAAAATAAAGCTCCGGAAAGAATTCTTATTAACTTTGAGACAGAAGATGTTAAAGGTGATTTTGAAAGAATAAAAAAACAAGGAGCAAAAGTAATCAAAGAGCCATATAATCCAGGTGAAGGAGAAGATATGGCAATTGCAACATTTGCCGATCCTGACGGGAATTATTTTCAACTCACATCACCAATGAAATAATATGTTGGATGTTTTGATATGAGAAGTGGGAAATTTTTGAACTTGATAATTTGATCTCTTGAATTCAAAATATCAAAATTTTCTAAAAAATCATTATCGAGAATATCTCACTTCTCACATCAAAAATTCTAAACTCGTCTTCCAATGCTTCCATTTTCATGTTAAAATAAAAACTAATGTCAGACATAATTACCGTCAAAAACCTCGTCAAAAAATATAAAGACTTCACAGCCGTAAACGACATTTCGTTTAGCGTAAAACAAGGAGAAATTTTCGGAATTCTCGGTCCCAATGGAGCAGGGAAGACCACCACACTTGAAATTATGGAAACTCTTAAACAGTTGACTAGCGGCAACGTGGTAATTGATGGCTATGACGTCACCAAACACCCCTGGGAAGTCAAACGACGCATTGGTGTACAGCTACAGTCTTCAGCCTTTTATCCCGAAGTACGACTGACTGAACTTCTTGATATGTTTGCTGCTATGTATGATGTTAAGATCGACCCGATGGAAATGCTGCGCGAAGTGGAATTGGAAGATAAAGCAAAAAGTTATGTCAAACAACTTTCTGGCGGACAGCAGCAACGATTTTCTATAGCATCGACACTTATTAATCAGCCCAATGTGATTTTTCTTGATGAACCAACAACAGGGCTTGATCCGCAAGCAAGAATTCATCTCTGGGAAATGGTACGCAAAATCAACAAAAACGGCGTCACAATCGTTCTCACAACACACTATATGGACGAAGCAGAACAGCTCTGTGATAGATTAGCAGTTATGGATCATGGAAAAATTCTCAAAATCGGCACACCAAAACAATTCATTGAAGATTTACTCAAGTCAGGATTCAAAAAAGAAGTCAAACAAGAACAAGCCAACCTTGAAGATGTATTTTTGAACTTAACAGGAAGACAGTTAAGAGAGGGTTAAAGATAAAAATCTAATACGAACTCTAAAACAAAACTTTTTTTAATTTATGAACATAAAATCGACAATTCTGCACGGAGTGTTAAGAAAACTTTTGCAGTGAAGCGTTAAAAAAATTGCAAAATTTTTAGCGGAACGGAGAAAGTTTTTAACGAGTACAGACTTGTCGAGAGCTTTGGTACTTTCTCGGCAGAAAGTACAATAAAAAATTATGAAAAAACGTTACAGTAGCCCACATCAAATTCGCGCCTTCTTCGTCATGATGAAGTATTTTTTTCTTGCACAGGTAAGAAATCCTGGAACATTCGCGTTCGGATTTCTTTTCCCCGTTGTTTTCATCAGCATTTTTGGATTAATTGGAAATTCAACAACACCGCTTGCAATCGGATTCCCAACAAATTCAAATCTCAATAACCCCATTGTTGCCAAAATTAAACAGCAATCCTACGTCAAAATTCAAACAGGACCTGAATCCCAGCTTGAAAAAAGCATGAAGCAAGGCAATCTCTCAGGGATAATCGATGTAAAACAGATATCGCAAACTCCACCAAAGTATCAAATCGGTGTTATCACATCATCAGCCAATCAGCAAATTGCATCTGCAATCACCGCCATGGTAACTGAAATTGTCGATCAACAGAATCTTCAGGCAGCAGGGGTAACAAACCCAGCAATAACTATTGTCAATCAACAGCTCACAGGACAACAAATCCGTTACATAGATTTTGCACTACCGGGGCAAATCGGTTTTGCGCTTCTTTCAACTGCAATTTTTGGAACAGTATTCGGTCTTATTTATTTAAAAAAAGCGTTAGTGCTCAAACGAATGTTCGCAACGCCAACGCGTGCGATTACAATCCTTCTCGCGCAAGGAGGTTCACGCCTCATCATGGCGGTTTTTCAGATATTGATTATTCTCATTCTTGGTATTGTCGCATTCAAATTTTATCTTCCTCATGGCTGGATCACTTTTGTAGAATTGCTTTTCCTTTCAATCATTGCACTCATCGCGTTTCTAGGCTTTGGCTATTTTATGGCAGGTCTGGTAAATGATGAAAATGCCGCTGGCCCGATGGTAAATTTGATAACTCTGCCGCAATTTTTGCTCTCAGGAACATTCTTCCCAACAAGCGAATTGCCTAATTGGCTCCAGCCAATCGCCAATGTTTTACCATTATCATTTTTTAACGAAGCAGTGAGAAAAATCACCACAGAAGGGGGAGATATCACTCAAACATTTCCTTTTATGCTCGGACTTATCATCTGGGGAGCAGTAATGTATATTCTCGCCGCAAAAACTTTTAAGTGGGAGTAGTATTGTTGACAAACATTATTTAACCCTCTACGATAAAAGTATGAAGTCTTCTGAGAACAAACTTTGGGTCAAAACTGCTCTTCTTTCTGCTATTTTCACTATTCTTTTATTAATGCTCGTCAATTATTTCTTCAATCACTCATGGAACTTTTTTGAGAATAGCCAGATGAAGACCCAAACTCTCTCAGTCCAGGGGACAGGAAACGCTAGCAGTGCCCCAGATCAATCGGACATCAGCTTTACTGTCACCAAAACAGCAACGACTCTCCAAGAGGCACAGAACCAAGCAAATACGTTCACCAATAAGATCGTCAGCGATTTACAGAAAATCGGCGTTGCAAAAAAAGACATTCAGACCAACAATTACAATTCCTATCCCAATTATAACGACAATAATGGGGGAGTGGGGATAGTCCAACCGCAGGCTATTAATCCTCAATCCAATTCACAAACAATTATCAGCTATACCGTTTCTGAAGATGTGGACATTACGATTCATAGTACTGATAAAGCAAATCAAGTTATTGATACCATCACAAAAGATGGAGCAGAGAACATCTCAGGACCGAATTTGTCCTTCTCAGATACCAAACAGCAAGATCTGGAAAATCAAGCAAGAACAAACGCCATTGACAATGCAAAAGGGAAAGCACAAAGTATGGCTGCTGCTGCTGGGATCCATTTGGGTAAAATTACCAACATTCAAGAAGGCGACCAAAATCCTTATCCAATAATCCGTCCCCTAATGATGAATGCTACAGCAGGAGCTGCGAAATCAGTGCCAACCCAAATCAATCCAGGACAAAATAGTGTTACTTCCACAATTACTCTTACCTACGAGACATTTTAATATTGGCTAGACTATAGAAGGCTTCTTTATTCTTTAATCCTTAATCTTAAATCTAATTTTTATTTCCAGAATGAAACGCTTTGTGGACGTCTCTGAGTTGCTTGTTGGTAACGTGCGTGTAAATTTGTGTGGTCGCGATATTTCTGTGTCCTAGCATCTCTTGTACTGAACGCAGATCAGCACCATTGGTCAGTAAATCCGTTGCAAAACTATGCCGCAATGTATGAACCGTTGCATCAACAGGCAGGCGCGCCATCTGCGTGTATTTCTTTACAATTCGTTCAACACTTCGCACTGTCAAACGCATCTTCTCCCCATTATTTTCTTCATCTATATCTCGCGAATAACGAATGAATAACGGTTTGAACACATCAGTTCGCATTTTCATATACCGATCAATCCAATCAGCCGCGCGATCTGAGATAAAGACAACACGCGCTCGTCCACCTTTCCCTATGACACCAAACTCTCGGCGTTCGATATTAATCTGCTCATGATTTAATTTAACCAATTCGGAAACGCGAAGTCCGGTTGAAAATAATAGCTCCAAAATTGCTCTGTCGCGTACCCCAGCTTCTTTTGTTGTATCAGCCATTGTTACGAGCCGATCAATTTGTTCACGTTCGAGAAATTTCAAACTTCTACTTTCAGTCTTTGGAAGCTCGATTTTTGAAGGCTCAAGAGTCTTGTGATCATTCTTAATTAAAAAACGTAAGAAAGAACGAAGTGCAATGACATAATAATTTTGCGTGACTTTTTTAAGCGTTTTCCCCTTGTTATCAACTCTATTTGCTAAATAAACGCGATATTTTCGGACTGTTCCTAAATCCAAATCAGCAATAGATTTCTGGGGTAGGGTAGTGGTATACCATTTTTCGAAGATCTCCAAATAATGTCGATAATCACGTATCGTCAACTTACTCGAGTTCTTCTCTACTTCTAAATATTCCAAAAAATCATTAATTTGTTTTTCTAAGTTATTTTGCATAGTAATAGGGGACATACTAACAATAAAGTAAACCGAGCAGCATGTCAATATTGTGCGACATGGCATTGTAATTTTCAATTTACAATTTTTAATTTTCAATAAATTTTCATTGTCTCAATGAAACATTGGTTATTGATTGTAAATTGAAAATTACAAATTGAAAATTATTATTATTACTATAGAATAGAAGTATGAGTTTGCAAGAAGAATATAAAGATTGCCTTGAATATATTGATTCATATTGGAAGAGACTCATTTATAAACCTTCTCGTATGAGACTTCGATACAAAATAAATGCTGATGGATTGCAAATAGGCGCTAAACGGGCGGTCAAAAACAAAGACATCAATCCGCGGTCAATTAAACTTCCACATTATTATTTTGTCGTAAATGACAATAAATTCACGTATATTTACTACTGGGATAGTTTTTTTATGTCTAAAGGTCTCTATGGTACCAAACATGAATGGCTCATGCAGGAAATGATCGAAAACTTCATCTATCTTTTTAGAACATTTCATATAATTCCAAATTTCAGCGCACCAGGCTCAATTGGCCGCACACAAGCACCGTTTTTTTCATCTATGATTATGGACATATACTTTAAGAACCTCAATCCAACAAATCCATACAAGCATGTCTCAGGATTACAACGAAAAATTTATTAACTATCAATGAAACGATGGCTAAAACGAGTTATCGAAGTTGCCAAAGAAGAATATGAAACTGTTTGGATTGACCCTGAAAACTTATATAACCATAGAGTTCATGATACTATTCTTTCTCGTTATGGAGATAGGGACATTGGCTACGCACATTCGTCTGAACTCGAATCAGGCTGGGATATGACCTCACGTTTTTATAATCGTTGTGATCAATTTTTACCGGTAGATTTAAATTCCTATTTATATAAATACGAAACCGACTTTTCCCTTGCTGCAGAAATTCTTGGCAATAGGGAAGAGGCTGAAAAATGGAAAGGTAAGGCCGAAGAGCGGAAAAAAGCAATGCAAATTATGTGGGACAATGATGAAGGATTTTTTTATGATTACGGCTATGGATTCCAAAAAATTAGTCATTACTTTTCACTAGCATCGTTCACTCCCCTATGGGCAGGTATTGCAACAGCTGAGCAAGCAAAACGCACACTTAAACATTTACCTAAATTTGAGACACCATATGGACTGACAATTGGCGCTGAAATATCATTGGCAAAACCAATGGATCTCTCCAAAATCCAACGTCGATATCATCCAGCAATTGAAGAAATAATTAAACCCAAACAATGGGACTATCCTAACATTTGGTCACCTCTTGAATATCTTACCGTCATAGGATTTCTCAGGTACGGCTTTACAAAAGAAGCTAAACGAATTATGGAAAATTCAGTAAAAACTCATGCTGCGCTATTCAGGAAATATAATACCTTCTTTGAAAAAATTGACGGTAAGACAGGAGAACCAAGTGTTGGTTATAAATACGCCATGCAGGAAGGTTTTGGCTGGACCAATTCAGTATTCTACCGATACATCCAAATCCTTGATGCGTTAAACAACAATGAAAAGATCTATAAAGAATCGTCACCAAAAAAACCGCCCTTTGATCTGCTAATTCTTCACTAAAAACCTGTCAGTAAGATCTATCAGTTCTCATTAACTGTTTTAAAATGACTAATTACTCGTCTATGAAAAAACACAGGCCTTAAATCGCATTACATGACCTTTATGGCTAGAGTTAGCCTCAAAGCTTATTTTTAAAACCTATTTTCCTCTCTTCCAACGCAATTCCAAGCTTGATTCAGAATCTATATGTTAAATGTAATCCGAAACTTGATTTAGAATCTTTTGGAAAACGCAAATGATGACACCATGCAATACCGCGTGTGAAAAGGGCTTCCCTTTCTACAAATTAACAAAGGGGAGTGATCTATACTATTTACTGAAGGTAAAAGGCGCACTGCGAGTATTTATTCTGCTAAATCCTGGCTAGAAGTACAAATATACACACAAAAAAATAATAGCATATTTGACTATGGGATGTTGGATATGAGACCCAAAATACGACATAGATTAAAGAGGCAATAAGATCAAATAAGCACATGCAACTAAACAGAAAATAATAAAAGTAAATAAAAAATAAATTTTAAAAACAGAAATTGAAGCCCTCCCCTGGGTATTTTCTAACCGACATGTCGTAAAAGTTATATTGTGCGACATAACTATTTTATACTCACTACTAGAGAGAGGAGAGAAAAACATATCATGCAAATATGCATACATATAAAGAAACTAATAGCATTACTGAATTACAAACGGATCTATATATGCCCCTCCTCCGATGAGGTACTCAAAGGTAATTGTGTAAGAATAAATCGTTGAGAAAAAATAGAACATCTATGTTCTTCAAAGGGAATGTATTAAATAACGAATTTAGACTGATTTATCAGTCTAAAATGCATATTTTAGCCTCAAAATACTGGAAAAGGAGTGTTCGTATTTTTTTCATTTAGCTCGACCTTACACCTGGCAATAGAGGGAATGCTATGCTGAACAAGACTAGTATATAATTTTATGTATTTAAACTCCGCTGTTGACAAAGAAACAATAAAAATAAGTGATCAAACTATATCATTTGAGGCTGTGAAAAGTCGTATCAATTTCCTGTGAAAAGTTATCCACATTACTATAACAAACTATATCAATAATTATATAGGACGTTACCC
>CAZJVI010000074.1:4899-7808 GCA_964549385.1 uncultured Gammaproteobacteria bacterium | reverse complement strand
CGCCAAACTTCCCATTTACACGCCTGTTGCTCCAGCAAATCAGGTATTGGAAATAAATGCAGGTCTTTCAAAAGCATATGGCTTCAAAAAAGGCGACACTGTCAGCGTATCCCTCTCAAAATAAAGTATCTTCCTCGAATGATATAATAGCTTATGACAATTTTGGGAATTGAAACAAGCTGTGATGAGACCGCAATTGCAATCGTTGAAGGGAAAACGGATCATGTGGAATTAAAAACAAATGTTCTTGCCACATCGCTTGCTCTTCATGCAAAAACAGGCGGCATCATCCCCGAACAAGCAGCGAGAGAACAAATCAAATATATCCTCCCAACTCTTAAAAAAGCTCTTGATACTCCTGATACTTTTGATACTCTAAAACAAATTGATGCCATCGCTGTCACGTATGGTCCTGGACTTATCGGATCTCTCCTTGTGGGAGTCGAAACAGCAAAAACGCTCGCTTTTGTCTTGAACAAACCGATTATTCCGGTAAATCACATGGTAGGACACATCTACGCGAATTTTATTCGCGAAACAAGGGAACAGGGAACAGGAAACAGGAAAAATCAAAATACAAGTCTAGTCCCTGATCCCTATTCCCTAGTCCCTACTTTCCCTCTTCTTGCCCTCGTCGTTTCCGGCGGACATACAGATCTTTTATTAATGAAAAACCATGGTGATTTCAAACTCTTAGGCGGTACCCGCGACGATGCTGCAGGGGAATGTTTTGATAAATCCGCTAGACTTCTTGGATATCCGTATCCAGGCGGACCCAAAATTTCACAGCTTGCAGAAAAGGGCAATCCCAAAGCGTTTGCTTTCCCAAGACCAATGCTTGGAAGTCATGATTATGGCTTTTCTTTTTCAGGACTTAAGACTGCTTTTCTTAATGCCACGAGAGAACATTTTCCGATTCTCAGAACAAGCGATAAAACGATTGGCTGGCAACAAATTATTCTTGAAAACAAACTTTCAACAAAAGAAAAACAAACTGTTTATGATTTATGCGCATCATTACAGCAGGCAATTGTTACAGTACTGGTACGAAAAACACTCAAAGCCGCACAAGAATATAAGGTAAAATCAATCCTTCTTTCAGGAGGCGTATCAGCAAATCAATTACTTCAAGAGCAATTTGAAGAAAATATAAAACAAACACTTCCCGAGACTCAACTCTTTTTCCCTGAGAAATCACTTTGCACAGACAATGGAGCAATGATTGCCTCAGCAGCATATTTCAATTTCAATCCAATGCCCTGGAAAGATATTACCGCTGACCCGGAATTGTATTTTTAAACTACTTCTTGTGGAAATAATCCCATAGCACTACAATAAATTTGCAATGGCGTTGCAAGAGGTCTGTGGCGGACCTTATACTAGTGAGCATGCTGCATCTCGTGCGGATTTAACAGTTGTACCAAATGCAGATATTGAACCTTCTAAAGGAGTCCAAGTAACTCCTCTACTTTTTGCACGCAGATTACAAGAATTTCGTCAACGGGAAAGAGAAGCTCACTTAACCCCTGCAACACCCCCTCAAAGAAGTGTATGGACTACTGAAAGCGATGAAAAGACTTGGCCGCTAAGACAAATGAGAGGAACTGTTGTCACAACTAGTGCAGTACCTTATGCGAGAACTCCTGTGCATGATACTATCGCAGAGGAATTAGCACAGCGACCAGCGGATTTCCCCTCCATAGTGAAGAATCTGCGGTGGGACCCATCACAAATGTACCCAGGCCAGCTGCTTGGAGATGTTGCTGAAACTCATGTGGATCATGCTTGGGAGGAAATAGCTGAAGCAAATGGACTTAAAGGTCTCATAGAAACCGCTCCTAAAAATACCTGGCATTTCAGAGGATACACTTTTATAAGAGAAGGTGGCGGCGGAATAACCATTCACAATAAAAGAAGAGGGACATATCATGGAGAAATTGATAACTTTGCTCTTGTTAATACAAAAGACGGAGTAGTGCCTACAATAAGTGAAGTAAAAGCGCATAATAGAATACATGGAGGAGAAAGGGTGGACCTCTTCCTTAGAAGGGGGACTTTGGATCGCGTTCATGGTGTTTTGGGAGACATCTTTGAAGCAAGTCCAGCTGTTATGCTTATTGCGACAAAAGGAAGTATTAATCCAGATTCTCCTGAAATAAATCGATTTGAAGATAAAGGAGGCTATGTTGTCTATATGCAACCCCGATTAAGTAAGCTTTCAGATTATGCAAATAGAATTCATCGGCAAGTTGCGACACCTCAACATGAACTGGCCGTAGGATAAAATCGATACATTTTCTGTTATTTTTCCTCATGCAAACCAAATAATTTTTTGTTATATTTGGATAATATATGATCCGAATAGTATCTGTTATTTTCCTCAGCATATTCATTTTCACATTCTTCCCAATCAGCACGGCAAATGCAGATCAGACACAGAATAACTCATTCTTTTCTTTTTTAGAAAAGTCAATACTTGCATATACTTCTGGTATATCTAACCAACACGTCCTTGCTGCACAAACACAGATAACAGTCACACCGACAACTCTTTCTTCAACCACCCTACCAACCTCACAGCCTACACAACCAATACAAACACCCCAATTATCGAGTGTCTCTACATATATTCTCAATGGCGTTAATGAGTATCGTACAGCACTTGGTCTCTCACCTGTCCAGGCAAGTAATGAAACGTGCGCGTTTGCTGCAATACGTGCACAGGAAATTTCACATGGATTTAATCACAACGGATTTTATGAAAGAGTCAAAAACCACACCCTACCGTATAGTTGGTGGGCTCACGCAACAGAAAATATTGCAGAAGCACCTGATTATCATGAAATCGTCAAACTCTGGAAAAATTCTCCCGAACACGCAGCCAACATGCGCGACAACACTCCCTATGT